>NZ_JAEVHL010000196.1 GCF_016803395.1 Micromonospora tarensis
CCGGCCGGCCACCACGCCACCGGCGACCGCGCCGGAGACGGCGGAGACCGCCACCACGGCCAGCGCGGCGAGCAGCCGTCGGGGCCGCCGCCCGCCCGGGTCGCGTTCGGGCGCGTCCCACCACCCACGCCCGTCCGAGCCGAGTTCCGGCGAGATGAACCAGGGACCGCGCGGTTCGCCCAGTCCGGTCTGCACTGCCATGCGTACTCCTCACTGTCGACGTCGGTGCTGCGCGGCGGTCAGGGCAGTCGGGAGAACCACCGCATCGAGCCGGCGGCGGCACCCATCGCGAACACCAGCCCGAGGCCGATGAACCGGGCCGAGACGTCCTGGCGCTCGGTGCGGTAGCCGACCGAGCTGCCGATGTCGTCGTAGACGGCGCGCAGCTCGTCGGTGGTGCTGGCCTCGTGGAACATCCCGCCGGTCTCCTCGGCGACCGCCCTGAGGGTCTGTCCGTCCACCGGCACCTGGATGGGCCGGCCACCTCGGTCGACGAACCCGGACGGCGTTCCGAAGGAGATGGAGTGCACCGGCACCTCCGCCGTCACCGCTTCCGCCGCCGCCTCCATCGGGTCCATCCCGGCGGTGTTCGCACCGTCGGAGAGCAGGATGATCCGGGCCGGCGGCGGTTCCTTCGCGGCTTCGCTGTCCAGGCTCTTGACCGCGCCGAGTGAGGTGTTGATGGCCTCGCCGATCGCGGTGCCCTGCACGCCGGTGATCCCCTCGGCGAGTCGGCCGATGCCCTCGTCGAGGGCGTCCCGGTCGGTGCCCGGCGGCACCAGGACGGCCGCGCTGCCGGCGAACGCGACGAGCCCCACGTTGAACTCGTCGGGCAGGCCCTCGACGAAGCGGCGGGCCGCCTGCTTGGCCGCGGCCAACCGGTCCGGCTCCACGTCGGTGGCGAGCATCGACGTGGACACGTCCACCGCCACCATCACCGTGGCGCGTTCCCGGGGCACCCGGACCTCGGCGTTGGGGCGGGCGAAGCCGACCACGAGCAGTGCCAGCATGGCCAGGAAGAGCCCGGCCGGTACGTGCCGACGCCAGGCGGGCCGCTCCGGGGCCACCCGGTCCAGCAGCCGCAGGTTGGTGAAGCGGACCGCGTACCGGCTGCGCCGTCGTTGCAGCACCAGGTAGGCGACGACCAGGGCGAGCACGCCGAGCAGCAACCAGAGTCGCAGCGGCGACTGCCAGGTCACGTGGCACCTCCCCGGGCCTGGCCGACCGGTGCGGCGGCGAGCCGACGCTGGGTGTGCACGTGCCGGACGATGTCCGCGCTCCAGTCCCGGTCGGTGCGCAGCGCCAGGTGGGTGGCTCCGCTGCGGCGCAACGCCTGGTGGACCTGCGCACGCTGGGCGGCGGCGGCCTCGGCGTACCGCTCGCGCAGCCGGCGGTCCGATGTGCTCACCTCGCGGTGCCGACCGGTCTCGGGGTCGACGAGCGTGATCAGACCGACGTCCGGTAGCTCCAGCTCGCGCGGGTCGGTCACCTCGATCGCCAGCACCTGGTGCCGGACGGCCAGCCGACGCAGGGTCCGCTCCCAGGGCGCGGGCGGACCGGGCTCGTCGGGCAGCCCGTCGAGGAAGTCGGAGACCACCACCACCAGCCCGCGCCGGTTGGCCACCCGGTGCAGCGCGTCGAGGCCGTCCGCCAGATCCGGCGGTTCTGCTGTCGGCCCGCGCCCCGGCCGGTCGGGAGGCGGGGTGGCACGCGGGGCGCCGAGCAGCGCGCGCAGCAGAGCGAGCAGGTGGATACGCCCGCTGCGGGCCGGGAACCGGCGTACCCCGTCGGCCCGCAGCACCTGGGCTCCGAGGCGGTTGCCGACGCCCGCGGTGAGGAAGCCGACCGCCGCGACGGCGGCCACCGCCAGTTCCCGTTTGTCCAACTCGGCGGTGCCGAACTCCATGCTGGCGCTGCCGTCCACCAGCAGCCAGGTGGTGAGTTCACGGTCGGCGTCGACCTGCCGGACGTGCGGCACGGCGGTTCGGGCGGTGACCGCCCAGTCCATCCGCCGAACCTCGTCCTCGCCCGGCCGGTACTCGCGGCTGCCGGCGGGTTCGCTGCCCGGGCCGGGCAGCAGGCCACGGTACTGACCGTGCAGCAGCCCGTTCAGCCGCCGGGTGACGGTCAGCTCCAGGCGACGCAGTTGCTGGTCCGGGGCCAGCTCGGCCAGGCCGGGATCGGCAGACCGGGTGGTCGCGCCCCTCATGCCGCCGCCAGGTCCGGTGCCTGCTGGGGTTGCCCGTTGGCCAGCCGAGGCGGTGGCACCGCCTCCACCAGCCTGCGCACCACGCTCTCGGCGGACACCCCGTCGGCCACCGCGTCGAAGGAGAGCACCAGCCGGTGGGCGAGGACGTCAACGGCGAGTTCCCGGACGTCCTCGGGCAGCACGTACTCCCGCCCACGCAGCAGGGCCTGCGCCCGGGCGGCCGCGACCAGTCCCAGGGTGGCCCGCGGGCTGGCCCCGTACGCCAGCAGTGGGGCCAGCTCCGGTAGCCCGAACCGGCCCGGGTCCCGGGTGGCCAGGATCAGCCGCACCACGTACTCGGCCAGCGCGTGGTGCACGAAGACCCGCTCGGCCTGGACCTGGAGGTTTTGCAGGCGTTGCGGGTCGAGGACCTGGCGCGGGCTCGGCCGGTCGGTGCTCATCCGGTAGAGGATGGCCAGCTCGTCGGCGTCGCTGGGGTAGTCCACCAGCACCTTCATCAGGAACCGGTCGCGCTGCGCCTCCGGGAGCTGGTAAACACCCTCGGACTCGATCGGGTTCTGGGTGGCCAGCACCAGGAACGGCTCCGGGACCGGCCAACTCCGTCCGCCGATCGAGACCTGCCGTTCGGCCATCGCCTCCAGCAGCGCCGACTGGACCTTGGCCGGGGCGCGGTTGATCTCGTCGGCCAGCACCAGGTTGGCCATGATCGGGCCCAGCTCGATGTCGAAGGTCTCCTTGGAGGCCCGGTAGATCCGGGTGCCGACGATGTCGGAGGGGACCAGGTCCGGGGTGAACTGGATTCGCGAGAAGGTGCCACCGACCACTGTGGCGAGGGTCTGCGCGGCCAGCGTCTTGGCCACCCCGGGGACCCCCTCCAGGAGGCAGTGCCCGTTGGCGACCAGTGCGGTGAGCAGGCGTTCGACGAGCCGATCCTGCCCGACGATCACGCGTTTGACCTCGAAGAGGGTCTGTTCCAGCTCGACGCCGGTCGGCTCGGGATCGACCGGGCTGGGCAGGCTGGCCAGGGTGTCCGAGATGTCCGTCACGGTGCTTGCTTCCCGGGCACACGCCGGGCAAACGTCGGATTGTGCGGCCCGGGAAGGCCTGGGGCGACCCGAACAGGGATGAACTGCGCGGAAGGGTGATCGCCGTCGCGAGCCAGCCGAGGAGGGCACAACCCGGCCATCCGGCCCGTCTGCGACGCGACGCGGTACGGCCCCCGCGCACCAGACGCGGGGGCCGGATCCGGTTCGGTCAGGGCGTGTGGGTGAGCAGGGTGAATCCCAGGTCGGCCGGAGTGCCGGCCGAGTTGCGGGTCTGCACGAAGACCGCGTTGGGCGTGCTGAGCCGTGGCGCGACCGAAACCTCACCACCCGGCGGGATGCAGCAGGCGTCGGAGCGGGAGATGGTCGCCAGGAAGGCGCCCGCCGAGACCGTGTAGCCGAACACCACCTCGTACTGACCGGTGCCGTACTTGATGACGGTGCCGGTGCCGCGCGCCTTGGTGCCGTTGGCGTTGACGACGGTGAAGGAGTTGGTGGCCACCAGCGTGGTGGCCGCACCCGCCTTCAGCGCGGCCTTTGCCGTGCGGGCCGATTCGGCGGTGACCGGCGGTTGGGCGTTGCTGCCGCGTGCCGCCGGTTGGACGGCCTCCTGCGGCGCCTTCGCCGACGGTTGGGCGACAGCGATGCCCCCACCGGCCAGGCTGAGCGCCAGGACGGCGAAGGTAATCGCCGCCGCCTTACGTCGGAAGGATGTGCTCATGACAGGTCCCCCTTGTGTGACCGGGTGAATTCGGCCGACCCGCGGGGCGGGACGGATGGCTGCCCACCAATAGGCGAGGCGACGGCGACAGGGCGCGGGAAAGCTGTTTCACCCACTCCCGGTGAGGTCGATTTCTCAACGATCTACACCCCATCTGAGCTGCTATTACTACTCAGAGTTGCGTCGTTTGAGCCAGATGGAACGTAGCACCGGAAAAAGCCGTGAGTCAATAGTTGATCTCACTTTGTCGAGCTGTCAATCGGCCGTCAGATAATTGTGAAACGTGAGCGCTTCACCATTCATGAAATAGCACCAGGGGCATCGCGGCTAAGCTCACCGCCATGGTCGTCGACGCCTCCCCCACCCCCGCCCCGACACCGGAGCGGCACCGCAGCGCTCGGCTCATCACGGCGCTCTGCTGGCTGGTGGTCACCCCGACCGCGTTCTGGGCCGCCGTCCGGCTGATCGGCCTGGACCACGGGCCACTGGTGCAGGCGCTCGCCTTCACGCCGTACGTCGCGGGCTTCAGTGTGCTCGCCCTGGGCCTCGCGCTCGCCCTGCGGCGTTGGTGGCCGGCGGCCCTCGCGGCCCTGGCGGCGGTGGCACTGCTCGGCGTCGTCACACCCCGCGCCCTGGCCTCGCCGCAACCGGCGGCGGGCGGGCCGACCGTGCGGCTGCTCACCGCCAACCTGCTCGCCGGCACCGGCGACGCGCGGACCCTCGTCGAGCTGGTCCGGCGGCACGAGGTGGACGTGCTCACCGTGCAGGAGTTCACCCCGGCGGCGCAGGCGGCCCTGGATCAGCTCGGCCTCGACCGGCTGCTGCCCCACCGGCAGCTCAACGCGGAGATCGGCACGCCCGGCTCCGGGCTCTACTCGCGGTGGCCGCTCAGCGACGTCGGCCTCCGTCGCAACCTGGAAGGCTGGGGCTTCACCCAGGCGTACGGCACGGTGGCCGTCCCCGGCGCGCCCCCGGTCCGCGTCGAGTCCGCGCACCCCTCGGCGCCGTACGCGTTGGACCAGATCGGCGCGTGGCGTGCCGACCTGACCGCCCAACCACCGGCCACCCGGGACGGTGGCCTGCGGGTCCTCGCCGGGGACTTCAACGCCACCCTCGACCACAGTCCGCTGCGGGCCCTGCTGAGCACCGGCTACGTCGACGCCGCCGACGCCGCCGGGGCGGGCCTGACCGGCACCTGGGGTCCGTACGACGGTGATCTCATCCCACCGGTCACCATCGACCACGTGCTCGTCGACCGGCGCATCGCGGTCCGCTCGGTGCGGGTGTTCGACCTTCCCGGCACCGACCACCGCCCCGTCCTGGCCACCCTCGCCCTCCCCTGACCCGCCGATCTCGCACTCTGTGTCGTCGCCCGGCGTTGGCGGCGGCGGCCGACCCAGAGCGCGAGATCGCCAGGGCGAGTGGGGTGAGCTCAGGCGTGGGTGGGGGCCAGGCCGTAGGTGAGGGCGTCCACCAGCGCGTGCCAGCTGGCCTCGACCACGTTGGGTGCACCCCGACGGTCGTCCAGTCCCGGCCGCTGCCGGCGGCGGTCTCCAGCAGCACCCGGGTCACCGCGCCGGTGCCGTGGCTGCCCTCCAGGATGCGCACCTTGTAGTCGGCCAACTCGAAGTCGCGCAGCTGTGGGTAGTGCCGAGCCAGCCCCACCCGCAGCGCCTCGTCGAGCGCGTTGACCGGGCCGTTGCCCTCGGCGGTGGCGATCACCCGCTCACCGCGTACCCGGATCTTCACGGTCGCCTCGGAGACCACCGCGCCGTCCTCACGGTGCTCGACAAGCACCCGGTACGACTCCAGGGTGAACGGTCGGGCCGGGCCGCCCTCCGGCAACTCGGAACGGACCAGCAGCTCGAAGGAGGCGTCCGCGGCCTCGAAGGACCAACCACCCGCCTCCAGCTCCTTGACCCGCTTGGTGACCCGGGTCAACGCCTCCGGGCTGCCGGCCAGGTCCAGGCCGAGTTCGCGACTCTTGAGCTCGACGCTGGCCCGACCAGCCATCTCGGTCACCAGGATCCGCATGTCGTTGCCCACCACCGACGGGTCCACGTGGTTGTAGAGCAACGGGTCCACCTTGATCGCGCTCGCGTGCAGCCCCGCCTTGTGGGCGAAGGCGGCGGCCCCGGCGTACGCCTGGTGGGTGTCGGGGGCGATGTTGGCGATCTCGGCGATGGCGTGCGAGACCCGCACCATCTGCGCCAGGCAGCCCTCCGGTAGGACGGGCAGGCCCAGCTTGAGTTCGAGATTGGCGACGACCGCGAAGATGTCGGCATTGCCGGGGCGTTCGCCGTACCCGTTGGCGGTGCCCTGGACGTGCCGGACACCCGCCTCCACGGCGGCGATGGTGTTGGCCACCGCGCAGGAGGTGTCGTTCTGGGCGTGCATGCCGAGCAGCCCGGCGTCGATGCCCAGCTTGTCGGTGAGGTCGACGATCGCGGCGGTCACCTGGGACGGCAGCATGCCGCCGTTGGTGTCGCAGAGCACCATCCGCTCGGCGCCGGCGGCCAGCGCGGTCTGCACCACCGCCGCCCCGTACCCGGGGTCGTGCCGGTAGCCGTCGAAGAAGTGTTCGCCGTCGACGAAGACCCGCCGGCCCTCGCGTACCAGGTGGCTGACGGTGTCGTGGATCATCGCCAAGTTCTCCGCGCCGGTGGTGCGCAGCGCGCGTTCGACGTGCCGGATGTCGGCCTTGGCGACCAGCGCCACCGCCGGGGTCTGCGCGTCGAGCAGGGCCCGCACCTGGGGGTCGTCGGTGACCGCGACACCTGCCTTGCGGGTGGCGCCGAACGCGACCAGCACGGCGTGCCGCAGGGCCAGTTCGGTGCGGGCCCGGCGAAAGAACTCGGTGTCCTTCGGCACCGCACCCGGCCAGCCACCCTCGATGAAACCGACGCCGAACTCGTCGAGCAGCCGGGCCACCGCCAGCTTGTCGACCACCGAGTAGGTGAGCCCCTCGCGTTGGGCACCGTCGCGCAACGTCGTGTCGAAGACCTGGAACGTCATCAGGATCCTTTCTCGGAGCAACAAAAAGACCTCCCGCGGATGCGGGAGGTCTGCGCGCTCGGCGGAGGGGGGCCGGCGCGCTAGGTCGCAATAATCAGGGCGGTGCTGGTCACGATCGCCACTCTGCCACCCCACCCATGGTTTTGGGAGGAGCAATCCACATGGCGGGACGGTTACTGAGGGTTCGTTCAGTCCGAACCGCGCCGGTGATCGGCTTCACAAGCCGTCAGGCCGCTCACCGGCGGGAACAGCCGTGCGGAAGCATCTGGAACGGATCCAACGATGGCCACCGCGCCATCTACAAGGAGGACCTGTGCTCACCGTCAGTGACCGCTTACCTGAGCACAGACTCACCGCTTGCGCATCGCTGGGCGCCACCAACGCGCCCAAGACGATCAACCACGCGTCCCACGAGGGCAAGTGGCAGGTGGTCTCCGTCGGGCCGATCGACGTCACCGTCGTCGGTCCGACGGAGATCGCCGAGTCGGGCCGACTCGGCAGCGAGGTCGCCGACCGGGCCGCGGCCCTCGTGGCGCACCGGAAGAGCGGCGTCTGACCATGGGCCTGGACGCGATCACTGCGGCTCTGCCCGGCTACGCCGAGGACATCGCACTCAACCTGGGCGCCACCATCGGCACCTCGACGTTGACCCCGGCGCAGACCTGGGGCACTGCGCTGGCGTGCGCCGTCGCGGCCCGAAACCCGGTGGTGCTGCGGGAGATCGCGGCCGAGGCGCTCGGGCACCTCGGGCCGGCGGGTGTCGAGGCGGCCAAGGCCGCCGCCGCGATCATGGCGATGACCAACGTCTACTACCGGGCCAAGCACCTCATCGGCGACGAGCGGTACGCCTCGATGCCGGCCCGGCTGCGGATGCGGGTCACCGCCCGGCCCGGCGTGGACAAGGGCGACTTCACGTTGTGGTGCCTCGCCGTGTCGGCCATCGCCGGCTGCGGGGTGTGCCTGGAGTTGCACGAGAAGGCGCTGCGTGGCCGAGGTTTCACCGACGAGCAGGTGCACGACGCACTGCGGATCTCCGCCGTGGTGCACGCCGCCGCGGTCACCCTGGACGCCGAGGCGGCCCTGGCCTGAGCACCGCAACCTCCGCCTGCGCAGCGTCGCGCTCCCGCCGTTTCCATCCCCCGGCGGTCGGGTAGCTCCGTTGGGGCAACGCACCCACCGACGCCGCGACGATCGGCGACAGTCAGGAGTGAACGGCATGGACAGGATCGATCCGCACGCCACCCACGCCGGGCCGGAGCCACTGCGCGGCGGCGACCAGGGCGCGGTGCCCGGCGGCGCGCCGGCCGGCATGTTCGACCCCTGGCGCTACCGGGACCAGGCCGGGGTGGCCGACGCCGACCTGGTGGGCTACAAGGTCGAGGCGACCGACGGTGGCATCGGCAAGATCGACAGCGCCAGTCACGAGGTGGACGGCAGCTACCTGGTCGTGGACACCGGGCCGTGGGTCTTCGGCAAGAAGGTGATGCTGCCGGCCGGCACCGTCAACCAGGTCGACCACGACCAGCGCACCGTCTCCGTCGACCGGACGCGGGACCAGATCAAGGCCGCCCCGGAGTACGACGAGGCCAGCCACAGCGATCCGAGCTACCGGGATCGGCTGGGCGGCTACTACGACGAGACGTACGGCGCGCTCCCGCCCGGCACGGCACGGTGACTGTTCGGCTCGTCGCCGGTGGGGCGCGACCCCACCTGCCGTTACCGTGTGAGCGTGGACGCCATCGACGACAACCGCCAGATCTCGCTCCCCGCCACCTTCAACTTCCGCGACGTCGGTGGCTACCTCGGCCACGGCGACCGCGCCGTGCGTCGAGGTCGGCTCTACCGCTCCGACTCGCTGCACCGCCTCACCGAACAGGACGGCGACGCGTTCGCCGCGATCGGCATCCGCACCGTCATCGACCTGCGTCGCCCCACCGAGGTGGAGCGGGACGGTCGGGTGCCGGCGTACCAGGGGCTGACCTATCGGCACATCCACCCGGAGCACGACGACTGGTCGGGTACCCCGCACGAGGAGGGCGCCAGCCTGGCCCGGTACCTCGCGGACCGGTACGCCGACCTGGCCCAGACCGGCACCGCCGGGTTGGCCGAGGCGGTCGGGTTGATCGCCGACTCGGCCAACGCCCCGGTGGTGGTGCACTGTGTGGCCGGCAAGGACCGCACCGGCATCGTCTGCGCGCTGACCCTCGCCGTGCTCGGCGTCGACGACGCCGACATCACCGCGGACTACGCGCTGAGCACCGAGGCCTCGGCCCGGTACAGCGCCTGGCTGGCCTCCATCAATCCCGACGGCGTGGACATCCCGGCGCCGTTCCTCAGCTCACCCGCCGAGGCCATGCAGATCTTCCTTGATGAGCTGCGCGCGGGGCACGGCTCGGTCGAGGCGTACCTGCGCCACGCCGGGGTGACCGACGAGCAGCTCGCCGCGCTCCGCGACCACCTGCTCGACGGACCGACCGAGGGGTAGACCCGGCCGGTCGCCCGTCCGCGATGGACGGGCCGACCGGCACGAGGTCAGCAGACCTGCCGCACCCAGCCGTGCGGGTCGGCAGCCTTGCCACGCTGGATGTCGACCAGTTGCTGGCGCAGCGACATGGTGACCCGGCCGGACTCGCCGCCACCAACCAGGAACTCGCCGTCCGGGAAGCGCACCCCGCCGATCGGCGTGATCACCGCGGCGGTGCCGCAGGCGAACACCTCACGCAGCCGGCCGCTGGCCGCGTCGGCCTGCCAGTCGGCGAAACTGACCGGCCGCTCCTCGACCCGGTGACCGGCCGCCTCGGCCAGTGCCATGATCGCGTCGCGGGTGATGCCGGGCAGGATCGTGCCGGTCAGCGGCGGAGTCACCAGCGTGTCGTCGTCGTAGACGAAGAAGACGTTCATGCCGCCCAGCTCGTCGACGAAACGGCGCTCCACCGCGTCCAGGAAGACCACCTGGTCGCAGCCGGCGTCGATGGCCTCGGCCTGGGCGGCCAGCGAGGCGGCGTAGTTGCCACCGCACTTGGCCGCCCCGGTGCCGCCGGGGGCGGCCCGGGTGTAGTCCGGGGAGACCCAGACGGTGACCGGCTTGACGCCACCGGTGAAGTACGCGCCAACCGGTGACGCGATCACCATGTAGAGATATTCGTTGGCCGGGCGGACGCCGAGGAACGCCTCACTGGCGATCATGAACGGCCGCAGGTAGAGACTGCCGTCCTCGCCGGTGGGGATCCAATCGCGGTCGATCTCGATGAGCTTGTGCAGCGAGTCGACGAACACCTCGGGCGGCAGCACCGGCATCGCCATCCGCTGCGCGGACGCGGCGAAGCGGGCGGCGTTGGCGTCCGGTCGGAACATCGTCACGCCACCGTCGGCGGTCCGGTAGGCCTTGAGCCCTTCGAAGATCTCCTGCGCGTAGTGCAGCACGGCGCTGGCCGGGTCCATCGGGATCGGACCGCGTGCCTCCACCCGGGCGTCGTACCACCCCTTGCCGTCGGCGTAACGGACCGTGACCATGTGGTCGGTGAAGACCCGACCGAAACCGGGATTGGCCAGCAGTGCGGCCCGATCGGCGGCGGATACCGGCGCGGTATTCGGACGGATCTCGAAGTCGAGCTTGTCACCACCGCTCATCGCGCTGACCTCCCTGCGGGACAACGGCATGCGGGACCGCACACCGACATGGCTGTGCCAGAAACCTACCCCGAACGGTCGTTCAGCGGGTAGCGCCGGTCGGGCGACACCCGCCGTCCCGGCGGCCGGCGCCGGGCCGGCCGCCGCACCCGGTCGAGACGATCAGGCTACGGCGTGGGCGGCGAGCCGGTCGCCTACCTCTTCGGTACGCAGCGTCACGCCCGGGGTCCGACTGGCCAACTCCGCGGCGACCGCCGCGTTCACCCGGGCGGCGGCCTCGCCGTGCCCGAACTGCTCCAGCAACAGCGCGGCGGAGAGCACCGCGGCGACCGGGTCGGCGATGCCCTGCCCGGCGATGTCCGGAGCCGAGCCGTGCACCGGCTCGAACATCGAGGGGTACGCCCCCTCGGGGTTGATGCAGCCGGAGGCGGCCAACCCGATCCCGCCGGTCACGGCGGCGGCGATGTCGGTGAGGATGTCGCCGAAGAGATTGTCGGTGACCACCACGTCGTAGCGCTGCGGCTGGGTGACCAGGAACATGGCCGCCGCGTCGACGTGCTGGTACTCGGTGGCGACGTCCGGGTGCTCGGCGGCGACCGCGTCGAAGGTGCGCGCCCACAGCGACCCGGCGTGGGTGAGCACGTTCGTCTTGTGCACCAGCGTCACCTTGCGCCGCTCCCGGCGGCCGGCGCGGGCGAACGCGTCGCGGATCACCCGCTCCACGCCGTGCCGGGTGTTCAGGCTCTCCTCGGTGGCGACCTCGGCGGGGGTGTCCCGGTGCAGCGAGCCACCGGCACCGGCGTAGAGCCCCTCGGTGCCCTCGCGCACCACCACGAGGTCGACCTCGCCCGGCTTCACGGTGTTCAACGGACCGGCGACCCCGGGCCAGAGCCGGGACGGGCGCAGGTTGACGTACTGGTCGAAGGCGAACCGAAGCTTGAGCAGCAGCCCCCGCTCGAGCACTCCCGGCGGAACGGTCGGGTCACCGACCGCGCCGAGCAGGATCGCGTCGTGCCCGGCCAGCTCGGCCAGCACGGAGTCGGGCAACACCTCTCCGGTACGGTGCCAGCGGGCGGCGCCGAGGTCGTACTCGGTGGCCTGCACACCGGGCAGCACCGCGTCGAGGACCTTGCGGGCCTGCGCGACCACCTCGGGCCCGATGCCGTCCCCGGCCACCACCGCGATCCGCGCCACGACCGCACTCCTCTGCTCAACGGTTCCGTCTCGGCAACGGTACGTCGGTGTCCCGTCTCCCGGTACGCGACGTCCACCATGTGGGAGGCGCGGATGCACAGCACCCTCTCAGCTGGGACTCATGAGGCGATCATCTCCGCTGCCTACCGTAGGGCCAGGTGGGTCACGGGGGCCCGCTGACCAACGCCGGTCGCGACGACGCGGCGTCACGTGCGAGGGGGCAGATGCGATGCGCATCGACGAGCAGCCGCGGACCCGCTGGCCGGACCCGTCCGCGTTCCGCAGCCGCCGGCCGGACCTTCGGCTCGGCAGCCGCCGGCACCGCATCGACCCGGGCGCCGCCACCGAGGGCCGGATCGCGGTGCAGCACACCGTACGCACCGCGACCGCCGAGTACACCCTGCTGCTCAACGCTCCCGGCTGGCTCGGCCGCCGGGGCGAGCAGCCGCGGACCCGCTGGCCGGACCCGTCCGCGTTCCGCAGCCGCCGGCCGGACCTTCGGCTCGGCAGCCGCCGGCACCGCATCGACCCGGGCGC
>NZ_JAEVHL010000197.1 GCF_016803395.1 Micromonospora tarensis
GCTCCGGCCCGGAAGGCCCCCGCCGCGAAGGCGACCGGCACCTCGTCGACCACCGCGCAAGAAGGCGGCGGCGAAGAAGGCCCCGGCGAAGAAGACCGCCGCCGCCAAGGCGCCGGCCCGCACGGTGACCGCCCGCAAGTCGCCGGCCCGCCCGGCCGCCGCCGCGAGGGGTACGCGCAGCACCGCGCGCAAGGCGACCGGCTGAGCGAGCGGGTCACCTCGGCCCGTCCCGCTGGTGCCTCGGGCGGAATTCCCGGCCGGTCACCGGAAGCGGATCACCCGTGGCGCTGTCAGGATTGACCCGTGGTCATCCGACGCGTACTCGCGCCCCGCATCGACTTCGGCGCGCTGCGCCGCGAGCTCGGCCTGCCCGGGGAATTCCCGGCCGACGCCCAGCGTGAAGCGGACGAGGCGGCTGCGGCACCGCCGCGGCCGCCCGTCGACCGCACCCACATACCGTTCGTCACTGTCGACCCGGCCACCTCCCGTGACCTGGACCAGGCGATGCACCTCGCCCGCCGCCCGGGTGGGGGCTACCGGGTGCGGTACGCGATCGCCGACGTCGCCGCGCACGTCACGCCGGGCGGCGCGCTGGAGGCGGAGACCTGGCGGCGCGGGCAGACGATCTACCTGCCCGACGGAAACGTGCCGCTGCACCCGCACACCCTCAGCGAGGGTGCCGCCAGCCTGCTGCCCGACGACGACCGGGCCGCGGTGGTCTGGACCATCGACCTGGACGCCGACGGCGGCACGGTGGCCGTCGAGCTGGAACGCGCCCTGGTTCGCAGCCGGGCCAAACTCGACTACCCGGGCGTGCAGGCGGCGGCCGACGCCGGGCGGCTACCCGACCCGATCGCGCTGCTGCCGGAGCTGGGTGACCGGCTGACCGCCCGAGGGTTGCGTCGCGGGGCGATCAACCTGCCGCTGCCCGAGCAGGATCTGGAACCCGACGGTGCCGGCTGGCGGCTGGTGCTGCGCGCGCCGGCGCCGATGGAGGAGCACAACGCGCAGATCTCCCTGCTGACCGGGATGGCCGCCGCCGACATCATGCTGGCCGGTCGGGTCGGCGTGCTGCGCACCATGCCGCGCCGAAACCCGAGGCGGTGCAGCGGCTCCGGGCCGCCGCCGAGCCGCTGGGCCTGCGGTGGCCGACGAGGTGGGCCCGGGTCAGGTGCTCGCCGCCCTGGACCCCGCCCAGCCACGCGCCGCCGCGTTCATCGACCAGGCGGCCGAGCTGATGCGCGGCGCCGCGTACACCGCCTTCGACGGGACGGTGCCCGAGCAGCCGGAGCACGGCGGCGTGGCGGCCGCGTACGCCCACGTGACGGCGCCGTTGCGACGGCTGGCCGACCGGTACGCCACCGAGGTCTGCCTGGCCCTGCACGCGGGCCGGGCGGTGCCCGACTGGGCCCGCGCCGCGCTGCCCCGGTTGCCCGAGGTGATGGCGAGCACCGACCGGATCGCCTCGGCGGCTTCCCGGGGCGCCGTCGACCTGGCCGAGGCGGCGGTGCTGCAACACCGGGTGGGCGAGACCTTCGACGCGGCCGTGCTGGACGTCGACGCCCCGCCCAACGGCCGGTCCCGTCCCCGGCCAGCCGGCGGCACCGTCGCGTTGGACGCCCCGCCGGTGCGTGCCCGCTGCCTCGGCGAACTGCCGCTCGGCGAGCGGGTCCGGGTCCGTCTGGTCACCGCCGACCCGGCGGCCCGTACCGTCCTGTTCGAGCTGGCCTGACCCGGGCCTCCCGGCGTCGCGCTTCCTCGGTGCGGCTACCCGTAGATCTTGGACAGTTTCCGTTCGGCAGGAACGGAAACTGTCCAAGATCTCGTGGCGCGCGCTGCCCGCGCCCCTCGCGTGGGCGGCGGTGTGACGATGCGCGGACCGGTCGCGCGGCTGCCTGACCCGCCGGGCGGGGCGGCGGACATTGTCACAACGCTCGGCATGGCTGCCCGGCCGGGCGGTTTGCAAGGATGAGCGCATGGCATACGACGCGAGCACGCTGCCCGACGTTTCCGGGTTGACGGTCGGCATCATCGGTGGCACCGGTGACCAGGGGCGGGGCCTCGCCTACCGGTTCGCGCGAGCCGGCCAGACGGTGCTGATCGGGTCCCGGTCCGCCGAGCGCGCCGCCGAGTCCGCCGCCGAGATCGCCGCCCTGCCCGGGGTGCCGGCCGGCGGTAGCGTCACCGGTGCGGCAAACGACGAGGTGGCCCGCCGCAGCGACGTGGTGATCATCGCGGTGCCCTGGGACGGGCACGCCGCCACCGTCGCCGCCCTCGCCAAGCCGCTCGCCGGCCGGATCGTCATCGACTGCGTCAACCCGCTGGGCTTCGACAAGCAGGGCCCGTACGCGTTGACAGTCGCCGAGGGCAGCGCCGTGCAGCAGGCCGCCGCGTTGCTGCCCGACAGCCGGGTGTGTGCGGCGTTCAACCACGTCAGCGCCCCACTGCTGGCCGACCCCGAGGTCGACCGGATCGACCTGGACGTGCTGATCTGCACCGAGGACCGCGAGCTGGTCGACGTGGTGGGCGCGCTCGCCGCCCGGATCCCCGGAATGCGCGGCATCTACGCCGGCCGGTTGCGCAACGCCCACCAGATCGAGGCGTTCACCGCGAACCTGATCGCCATCAACAAGCGCTACAAGGCGCACGCCGGCATCCGGGTCACCGACCTCTGATCCGTGCTGATGTCGGGGTGTCCCGTGCGAGGGCACCCCGACATCGGCAAAGCGCCGCTAGAAGGTGTGCTCGGCGGCGGGGAACTCGCCGCCCCGGACCTCGTCGGCGAACCGGCGGGTGGCCTCGGTGAGGGCACCGGCCAGGTCCGCGTACCGCTTCACGAAGCGGGGTGCTTTGCCGGTCCGCAGGCCGGCCATGTCCTGCCAGACCAGCACCTGCGCGTCGGTGTCCGGGCCGGCGCCGATACCCACCGTGGGAATCGGCAACTCGTGGGTGATCCGCTTGGCCACCTCGCCGGGCACCATCTCCAGCACCACCGCGAACGCGCCCGCCTCCGCCACCGCCCGCGCGTCGGCGAGCACCTCGTCGGCGGTGTCGCCCCGGCCCTGCACCCGGTAGCCGCCCAGGGTGTGCTCGCTCTGCGGGGTGAAGCCGATGTGCGCCATCACCGGAATGCCGGCGCCGACGATCGCGGCGATCTGGGCGGCGCAGCGGCGGCCACCCTCCAGCTTCACCGCGTGGCAGCCACCCTCCTTCATGAACCGCACGGCGGTGCGCAGCGCCTGGGCCGGGCCCTCCTCGTACGAGCCGAACGGCAGGTCACCGACGACGAGCGTCTGCCGGGTCGCCCGCACCACGGCCCGGACCAGCGGAAGCAGCTCGTCGGCGGTGATCGGCAGGGTCGTCTCGTAGCCGAACACGTTGTTCGCCGCCGAGTCCCCGACCAGCAGCACCGGAACGCCGGCCTGGTCGAAGATCGACGCGGTGTACTGGTCGTACGAGGTGAGCATCGGCCACCGCTCGCCGCGCTCCTTGGCGGCCAGCAGGTCGCGGGTACGGACCCGTCGGGTGGCCGGGCCGCCGTACAGCGCGGTCACCTCGTTCGGAGTGGACTCCACCATCTCTGTCTCCCTTCCTCGAGGCCGCCTGCGCGGTCCCCGGGTTCCGTCGCGATCGTCGCACCGCGAGACGCGCCAACGGCAGGGCCCAGTGCAAGATGTCACTCCCGACCCGACACCCCAGGGGTACGGCTCAGCCGTGCTCGCGCCACCGGTTGGTGATCGGCAGCCGGCGGTCCCGGCCGAACGCCTTCATGGAGATCTTCGTGCCCGGCGCGGACTGCCGGCGCTTGTACTCGGCGGTATCCACCAGCCGCAGCACCTTGTCCACCACCGCCGGGTCGTGACCCGACTCGACCAGCCCGTCGCGGCCGAGGTCACCGTCGACGTAGCCGATCAGGATCGGGTCCAGCACGTCGTAGTCGGGCAGGCTGTCGCTGTCCAGTTGGCCCGGGCTCAGCTCGGCGCTCGGCGGCTTGCCGATCGAGTTCTCCGGGATCGGCGCCGTCTCACCGCGCCGCTTCGCGTCCGTGTTGCGCCACTTCGCGAGCCGCCAGATCAGCGTCTTCCAGACGTCCTTGACCGGGTTGAAGCCGCCCACCGAGTCGCCGTACAGGGTGGAGTAGCCGACCGCCAGTTCGCTCTTGTTGCCGGTGGTCAGCACCAGGTGACCCTCCTGGTTCGACAGCGCCATCAGGATCACGCCACGCACCCGGGCCTGGAGGTTCTCCACGGCCACCCCGGACAGCGACAGGTTCGCCAGGAAACCGTCCACCATCGGCTGGATCGGCTCGACGCGGTAGTCCAGACCGGTGCGCCTGGCCAGGTCGGCGGCGTCCTCCCGGGAGTGCTCGGAGGAGTGCTGGCTGGGCAGCGACACCCCGACCACCCGGTCCGGCCCGAGGGCGTCGACGGCGAGCGCGGCCACCACCGCCGAGTCGATGCCGCCGGAGAGACCCAGCACCACCGAGGGGAACCTGTTCTTGTTGACGTAGTCGCGCAGGCCCAGCACCAGTGCCTGCCACACCTCGGCCTCGTCGGCCACCGGCTCGATCAGCCCGCCGGTGACGGTCGGCCCGGACGGCGCGGGCGGGACGGCGTCCAGCGTGTGGTGCACGACCCGCATGCTGTCCGCCACCGCCTCCCCGCCCGGCGAGCTGCTGGCGGCCGGCAGGTCGACGTCGTGCACGAGCAGGTGTTCGACGAACTGCGGGGCCCGGGTGAGCAGCTCACCGTCGGCGCTCACGATCATCGAGTCGCCCTCGAAGACCAGCTCGTCCTGGCCGCCGATCATGTTGACGTACGCGATGGTGGCGCCCGCCTCGGCGGCCCGGCGGCGGACCAGCGGCAACCGGATGTCGTCCTTGTTCAGCTCGTACGGCGAGCCGTTGATGTTGACCACCAGGCCGACGCCGGCCTGCCGGGCGGCGGCGAACGGGCCGCCGTCCTGCCACAGGTCCTCGCAGATGGTCAGCGCGACGTCCACGCCGCCGACCCGCACCACGGTGAGCGTGTCGCCGGAGACGAAGTAGCGGTCCTCGTCGAAGACCCCGTAGTTGGGCAGGTGGTGCTTGAAGTAGCGGGCGGCCACCACCCCCCGGTGCAGCAGCGCGGCGGCGTTGCGGGCCCCCCGGCCCGGCTCGGCGTCCCCGCTGACCTGCGGCGGCCCGTCGGAGTCGAGGTAGCCGACCACGACCGGCAGCTCGCCGAGCCCGTCCCTGGCCAGGTCGGCGGCGAGCCGCTGCACGGCGGCCCGGGACGCGGCGACGAAGGAACGCCGGAAGACCAGGTCCTCGACCGGGTAGCCGGTCAGCATCATCTCCGGGAAGAGCACCAACTGGGCGCCGGCGTCGGCAGCCCGGCGAGTCCAGTTGCGGACCAGGTCGGCATTGCCGGCGAGGTCGCCGACGCTCGGGTTGACCTGGGACAGGGCGAGACGCAGGGTGGGCATGCCCTCATCTTGCCCCAGCCCGCTCGGCACAATCTCCACCCTCGGACGAGACGGCCGCCACGCTGCGGTGGCAGGCGCTCGCCGGCCGGGGCGTGCGCTCGCCGGGCGGGACACGAGGGGACGGCGGGCGGTAGTTCGCGTAACGTCTGCGTAACCAGGCCCGGGAACACTGGGCGATCAGGTCGGGTGCAGCCCGGCCGAGGCGGACAGCAGAGTGTCGCGAGGGGTTGGGGAAGTGGACCGTCAGCAGGAGTTCGTCCTCCGGACGCTGGAAGAGCGGGACATCCGGTTCGTGCGGCTGTGGTTCACCGACGTGCTGGGCACGCTCAAGAGCGTGTCGGTGGCCCCCGCCGAGCTGGAGGCGGCCTTCGAGGAGGGCATCGGCTTCGACGGCTCGGCGATCGAGGGCTTCGCCCGGGTCTTCGAATCGGACATGGTGGCCATGCCCGACCCGACCACGTTCCAGGTCTTCCCCTTCGAGGGCGGGGTCAGCGGCGAGAGCGCCCGGATGTTCTGCGACATCCTGCTGCCCGACGGCGGCCCCTCCTGGGCGGACCCCCGGCACGTCCTGCGCCGCGCGCTCTCCAAGGCCGCCGAGAAAGGGTTCACCTTCTACACCCACCCCGAGATCGAGTTTTTCCTGCTGGAGAACGGCCCACAGGACGGGTCGCTGCCCACTCCGGTCGACACCGGCGGCTACTTCGAGCACACCACGCACGCCGTGGCGCGCGACTTCCGCCGCCAGGGCGTGCTGGCGCTGGAACGGATCGGCATCTCGGTGGAGTTCAGCCACCACGAGGTCGCGCCCGGCCAGCAGGAGATCGACCTGCGCTACGCCGACGCGCTGACCACCGCCGACAACATCATGACCTTCCGGCACGTGGTCAAGGAGGTCGCGCTCTCCACCGGCGTGCAGGCCAGCTTCATGCCGAAGCCGTTCACCGACCAGCCGGGCAGCGGCATGCACACCCATTTGTCGCTGTTCGAGGGGGAGCGCAACGCGTTCCACGACTCCGGCGACCCGATGAAGCTGTCCAAGGTGGCGAAGTCGTTCATCGCCGGCCTGCTGGTGCACGCCCGGGAGTACACGGCGGTCACCAACCAGTGGGTCAACTCGTACAAGCGGCTCTTCCCGCAGCACCTGCCGGACCGGATCACCGAGAGCCCCGCGTACGTCTGCTGGGGTCACCTCAACCGGTCCGCGCTGGTCCGGGTTCCCGCGTACGGCAAGCCCAACTCGGCCCGGGTCGAGGTCCGCTCGCTGGACTCGGCGACCAACCCGTACCTCGCCTTCGCGGTGCTGCTCGGTGCCGGCCTCAAGGGCATCGAGGAGGGGTACGAGCTGCCGCCGGGCGCCGAGGACGACGTCTGGTCGCTGACCAGCGCGGAGCGGCGGGCCATGGGTTACGAGGCGTTGCCGGAGAACCTGGCCGAGGCGATCGACGTGATGGCCGAGTCCGAGCTGGTCGCCGAGGTGCTCGGTGAGCACGTCTTCGACTTCTTCCTGCGCAACAAGCGGGCCGAGTGGGAGCAGTACCGGCGCGAGGTCACCCCGTACGAGCGGCAGCGCTACCTGGCGCTGTAGGCGGCGGGGCTGACGCCGTTGCGCGCGGCCGCTATCGTCTCGATCACCGCGCCGGTCCCCCTCCGGGCGGAGAGTCGGGAGGCAGTCGGTGCTGGAGGATCTGTTCAGCGGTGCCTGGCAGAGCGTCGTGTTCGGGATCGTCGGCGTCGGGCTCATGGCGGCCGGCTTCGGGCTGGTCGACCTGCTCACCCCGGGCCGGCTGCGGGACCTGATCTGGGTCGACCGCAACGCCAACGCCGGGCTGCTGCTCGCCGCCAACCAGCTCGGCATCGCCGGGATCGTCTTCACCGCGATCCTGACCAGCTACAGCGACTTCGGCAAGGGCCTCGCCTCCACCGTGGTCTTCGGGCTGGTCGGGTTGGGGATCATGGCGTTGGCCTTCGTGGTCCTTGACCTGCTCACCCCCGGCAAGCTCGGTGAGGTGATCTGCTCGGACCAGCCGCACCCGGCGGCCCGGGTCAGCGCCGCCACCCACTTCGGCGCCGCGCTGATCGTCTGCGCCTGCATCGCCTGACCAGGCCCGCCCGCGGGCGTCGTACCCCGGTCGTAGCCTGCCGGGCATGAACCGCACGGATCGCCTCTACGCGCTGGTCGAGGAGCTGCGGGCGGTGTCGCCCCGGCCGCGCAGCGCACGCTGGTTGGCGGTGCGCTTCGAGGTGAGCAGCCGGACCATCGAACGCGACATCGGCGCGCTCCAGCAGGCCGGGGTGCCGATCTGGGCCGAGCCCGGGCGCACCGGCGGTTACGTGCTGGATCGCGCCCACACCCTGCCGCCGGTCAACCTGACCGCCGCCGAGGCGGTCGCGATGGCCGTGGCGCTGCACCGCCTCGCCGGCACGCCGTTCGCCGGGCCGGCGCCACCGCGCTGCGGAAACTGCTGGCGGTGCTGCCGGCCGCCGACGCCGCCGAGGCGCACCGGCTCGCCGGCCGGGTGCACCTGATCGGTGACGGGCCGGCCACGCCCGTCCCGGCCACCGTCGCCGACGCGGTCGCCGCGCGGCGGGTGCTGCGCATCCGGTACGCGGACCGGGCCGGCACCGACTCGGTCCGTGACGTCGAACCGTTGGGCTACCTCGGCAACACCCGACACTGGTACCTGGTGGCCTGGTGCCGCCTCCGCGCTGAGCTGCGCTGCTTCCGCACGGACCGGATCCTCGGCGTCCACCCGCTGCCCGAGGTGGTGGTCCGGGAGTTCCGCCCGACGGATCTCGACATCCCGCACGGGCGGGTCCGCCCGCTGAGTCTGGTCTGATAGCTGACAGCACCCGGCGCGGGAATCCGGGACGCTGGCAGGTCTGCCGTTCCGGGGGAGGACCGCGTGCCCGACACGCTCAGCTACGCCGACGCCGTCCGTCTGCTCGGCGGGGAGAACAGCCGGTTCGTCACCTGGTTCGACAAGCTGACGGGCTGGTCGCTGCTGGGTGCGTCGGCCGCTGGCGTGCCGGGGGCCCTGGGCATCTTCGACGCCAAGGCGGAGTTCGTCCGGCTCGGCCACGAACTGGTCCGCACCGTCTCCGAAGAACGCTCCGGGTTGTCCCGGTACGGCCGGACGCAGCGTCTGGAGGCGGCGCACGCGGTGATCGCGGTGACCGCCTTCTTCGAGGCACTGCGCGACGTCGACCTGCCCGTGGACGCGGCCGAACTGGCAGTGGACAAGCGGGAGCAGTTGGTGCTCGCCGGTGCCGGGTCGGTCGGCGACGCCGTGGTGGAGTCGTTCTTCGGCACGGCGGCGCCGCTGCCGGGGCCGCACCTGCCGTACCCGGCGTTGCGCGAGTCCCTCGCGACGTACTACGACGGTCTCGCCGCCCGGCTGCTGACCTTCGTCGAAGGTCTGGCCGTCTGGGATCAGGCGGACCACCAGCTGCGCAGCAGAACCGCGCTGGCACTGTCCCGGCTCCCGGAGTTTGCCGTGGACCGCCACCGCGACCTGTTGACGCGGTTGGCGGAGGACTTCTTCGAGGTCAACTTCTGGCTCGGGTTGCAGGAGCACGAGGCCACCCGCCAGCAGCTCCAGGCGATCTCGGTCGGGCTGGAGGAGATGCGCCGGACGCTGGTCGCCATGTCCACCGGCCGCGCTCCCTCCGACCGACGGGCTGGTCTTGCCGCCGCCTACGCCGCCGATCTGCGCCGGCCGATCGTCTCCTCGGGGGAGGTGCCGGCGGGGTTGCGGATGCCGACGCTCGGTGAGGCTTACGTGCCGCCGCTGTGTCGGATCGCCGAGTTGGGCACCGGTGCGCGCCCGAGTGACGAGAGCTGGTGGCGGGGCCACCCGCTCCGCGAGGACCTGTGGCAGTCGCTGGTGGTGCATCTGACCTCGCCCGGCGCGACGACGGCGCCGTTGCTCGTGCTCGGTCAGCCCGGTTCGGGCAAGTCGGTGCTCACCCGGATCCTCGCCGCCCAGCTACCCGCCGCCGACTTCCTGGTGATCCGGGTGGTGCTGCGCGAGGTGTACGCGGCCGGTGACCTGCAAGATCAGATCGAACAGGCGGTGCGCACGGCGACCGGTGAGCGGCTCAGCTGGCCGGAACTGGTCCGGTCGGCCGGCGACGCCATGCCTGTCGTGTTGCTCGACGGATTCGACGAACTGCTCCAGGCGACAGGTGCCAGCCAGACCGACTACCTGCGCAGAGTGGCGTCGTTCCAACGTCGTGAGGCGGATCAGGGACGCTCGGTCGCGGTGCTCGTCACCACCCGGACGAGCGTCGCCGATCGCGCCCAGCCGCCGCCCGGCGCGGTCGCGGTGTTGCTGGAGCCGTTCGACACGACCAGGATCGGCACCTGGGTCGCCACCTGGAACCGGGTCAACGCCGAGGTCTTCCGGGCCTCGGGCACCGGCGGGCTGGACCCGGACGTGGTGCGGGCGCACCGGGAACTCGCCGAGCAGCCGCTGCTGCTGTTGATGCTCGCCCTGTACGACGCGGACGGGCACGACCTCCGCTCGGCTGGCGCGCTGGGGCGCGGTGAGTTGTACGAACGGTTGCTGACCCGGTTCGCCCACCGAGAGGTTTCGAAGCAGTCCGCCGGGTTGTCGGAGCGGGACCTGGCCCGAGCCACCGAGGAAGAACTGCGCCGGCTCTCGGTGGTCGCCTTCAGCATGTTCAACCGAGGCGTGCAGTGGGTGAGCGAGGACGATCTCGAGGCCGACCTGGCCGCGCTGCCATTCCTCGGGCGGAGGACCCCGACGACCCGGCAGGACGAGCGGGCGTCGCTGAGCGCCGCCGAGATCGTGCTGGGCAGGTTCTTCTTCGTGCACCGCTCCACCGCGACGCGGGAGCACGGGCTGTCGCACACCTACGAGTTCCTGCACGCGACCTTCGGCGAGTTCCTCATCGCCCGCACCGCCACGCTCGTCCTGCACGACCTGGTCGCGCGTGCGGCCGCGACAGTGCTCGACGATGCGCCCGTCGACGATGCCCCGCTGCACGCGTTGCTCTCGTTCGCCGTGCTCGCCAACCGGGCGCCGGTGGTCGCCTTCGTGGCTGAGGCACTGGCGGCGTGGCCCGAGGAGCACCGGGCCGAGGCGCTGGACCTGCTGCTGCGGCTGTTCGCTGTGACATCCGAACCGCGCCCGGCGGCCGGTACGAGGCGTACCGGCCGCGTCGGTTGCACCTGCCGGAGCGCTGCGCGGTGTACGCCGCCAACCTGCTGCTGCTCGCCCTCTGTGTCCGGGACCTGCCGTGCGGCGAGGTGTTCCCGTCCAGTGCGGAGCCCGTGCGGAGCTGGCGCAGGCAGGCGTTGCAGTGGCGGGCCCACCTGGACGACGCCGCGTACCTCGGTCTGCTGACCCTCGTCAACCCGATCCGGCACTGGCAGGAGGGTCATCCTCGGCTCACCCTGTCACTGAGCCGCCGCATCGAGTCGGTGCCCGTGGAGTCCGATCCTCGGTGGCACTTTCCCGGCCGGCTGGACATCACCTCTGATGTCGACGGGTCACACGGGTACTTCCCCGATGTCGATCTGGACCTGTGGCGTCGGAGCGTCCACTTCGAGTGCGACCCGGACGGCGAGACGGTGCTGCACGGCATGGAGCCGGCAGCGAGACTCTTCTCGACAAAGGGGCCCTTCGATGCCTTCGACTGCTTCCTGACTTTTTCGGACGGCGACCGCTCGCAGGCCCGGCTGTTGCTCGATCTCGCCCTCCTGCCACTTCACTCCACGCCGCTGCCCGAGCGGGAGCGGGTGTACCGGCGGGTGCTCGCGAGCCTCGAACCGGCGCCGACGTCGCCGGACGGGACCTTGGCCGCCTTCCTGCTGGACCGGCTGGCCCTCGACACCGACCTGTCGCCCGCGTTCGTCGCCGACGTCCTTGCGGAGTTGGACATCAAGGACCTGATCGTGGGCCAGACCGCGCCGATGGTCAGATGCGTGCTCGCCTTCCTGGGCCGCGACGAGGCGGTCAACGCCAGGTGGGTGGCGCTCGTCGGCAGGCTGCTCGCCAGGGCTCGGGGCGGTGCGGCCGGCTGGGGGCGCCCGCTCGAATGGTTGGGCGAGCAGACCTGCGAGTTGGTGGTGCGGATGTACGAGCTGGAGCTGTACCACGAGCCGATCTCCGCGGCGGAGGCGGAGCACTTCAGTTTCTGGCACGGCAACCGGCGGCCCGACCTGGTCCACCGGCTGCGGCTGGTCGCGGACGAACCGACGGATCCGACGGCGTAGCCGGAAAACACCGACAGGACGGTGTCGCGGACGACCCCGAGACTGCTCCAGACGACGGCCGAACGGCCGGCACGGGAAAACCTGGAGGCAGCAATGTCCGCGACGCCCATCACGTGGTTCGAGATCGCCACCGACCGACCGGAGGAGGCGGAGCGCTTCTACGGCGAACTGTTCGGTTGGACCTTCGCGGAGGAGGGCGCGGCGAACGGTGGTTCCTACCGGGTGACCGGGGCCGGTGGCGACACCGGGATCGGCGGGGGAATCCGGGCGACCGACGGTACGTCGCCGAACTACGCGATCTTCTACGCCGAGGTCGTCGACGTCGCGGACGCCTGTCGGCGGGCCGAGGCGGCCGGCGGTCGGGTGCTGGTGCCGGCGCGGACGACACCGACCGGCCTCACGTTGGCGCACCTGATCGACCCGGTCGGAAACCACCTGGGCGTGTTCACGTCCCCGCCCCAAACCTGACGGCTCCCAGCCCGGCTCGGTCCCAGCCCGGCTCGGTCCCAGCCCGGCTCGGTCCGGTCCGGCTCCGGCCCGGTCCGGCTTGGTCCCGGCTCGGCCGGTCCGGC
>NZ_JAEVHL010000198.1 GCF_016803395.1 Micromonospora tarensis
CTGCGCCGCGGCGCGGGTGGTCGAGTCGGCGAAGTACGCGCCGAGCGGGCCCACCCGCATCGCCGCGCCGTTGCCGCACGAGCCCTGACCGTCGAAGGCGGACGCGGCGGCCAGCGGCCACGGGGTGCCGGTGCGGATCAGCCGCAGGATCAGCACCGCGCCGGCACCGTAGCCGCGCCGTGGGGTGCACCGAGCGGCGAAGGCCAGGGCCAGCCGGTCCCGGTTGATGCCGCCGGAGTCGGCCAGCTCGGCGAGGACCGAGCAGGCCATCTCGGTGTCGTCGGTCCACTCCCAGGGCGCCGGCGGCAGGGCGTCGGTGGCGAGATCCACCGGTTCCGACCCCGACACGGCGTACCGCTCGCCGAGCGCGTCGCCGGTGGAGAGACCGGCGAGGCTGTCCCGGGCGAGCGCCAGGCGGGCGTCGGCGAACAGGGTGAACGACATCGTCGTACCAGCTTGCCCGGTCCCCAGGCCCGTCGCAACGCGATCAACTTGCCAGGCCAAGTACGGTCTTGTCGTGGCCTCCGTGCTCCTGGTCGAAGACGATCACGTCGTACGCGGCGCGATGCTGCGGTCCCTCACCGACCGGGGGCATGCCGTGCACGCCGTGGGTACCGCGTTGGACGCGCTGCGTCGGGTGGCCGCTGAGACACCCGACCTGGTGGTGCTGGACCTCGGTCTGCCCGACCTGGACGGCTCGGACGCGCTGCGCATGCTGCGCGGCATCACCGACGTCCCGATCATCATCGCCACCGCCCGGGACGACGAGCAGTCGGTGGTCAAGCTGCTGCGCGCCGGCGCCGACGACTACATGGTCAAGCCGTTCACCGGGGCGCACCTGGACGCCCGGATCACCACCGTGCTGCGCCGGGCCGGTCGGGCCAGTCGGACGGTGCAGCCCGCGGTGCACAGCGTGGGCGGGCTACGGGTGGACGTCGGCGAGCGCAGCGCCCATCTCGACGGGGAGCCGTTGGCGCTGACCCGCAAGGAATTCGACCTGCTGGCGTATCTCGCCGCACGACCGGGGCGGGTAGTGTCCCGCCGGGAACTCTTGGAGGAGGTATGGCGGCAGCCATCGGTCGGCGAGGATCAGACCATCGACGTTCACCTGTACTGGCTCCGCAGAAAGATGGGCGAGTCCGCGGCGAAGCCGCGCTACCTGCGCACCGTGCGGGGGGTCGGGTTCCGGCTGGTGGCACCGGACTGAGGACGGCGCTGGCCCTGCTCACGGCCGGCATGTGCAGTCTCGTCGCGCTGGCGTTCCTCATCCCCCTCGGCCTCAGCCTGCGGGAGCAGAGCCGGGACGAGGCGATCGCCGACGCGGCCCGGCGCAGCGCGCTGGTGACCGGCGCGTTGGCGGTGAGCACCGATCCGGCGGTCGTCGAGCGGGCGTGGTGGCCAGCGCCGAGGGTGCGCCGACCCGGCCGGTGGTGCACGGGTTGGGGCTGGACGAGTCGGCCGGTCGGGCCAGCGGCAGCGACCTGGACCGGGCCCGCGCCGACCGCCGGTCGCTGGTCGTCGACGTCGACGGGGGTGTGGTCCGGCTCGACCCGGTGGTCCTCGGTGACCGGACGGCCGTGGTCGAGGTGTTCCTTCCGGATTCGACACTCGGCGAGGGTGCTGGCGGCACCTGGCTGCTGCTGTTCGCGGTCGGTGCGGCGATGGCCGGCGCGGCGGTGCTGGTGGTGGACCGGGTCGCTGCCCGCGCGGTGGACGCGACCCGGGGTCTGGTGCAGGCCGCGCTCGCCGTCGGCGACGGCGACCTGGGGGTACGCGTGGAGCCGACCGGTCCCCGCGAGCTGGCCGAGGCCGGGTACGCCTTCAACCGGATGGCCGACCGGTTGGACGCGGCCCGCACCGACGAGCGGGAGTTGGTGGCGGACCTGTCGCACCGGCTGCGTACCCCGTTGACGGTGCTGCGGTTGGACGCGGAGGCGTTGGAGTCCGACGACACCAGCGTGGGTTCGTTCAGTCCGGCGGAGTTGGACCGGCTGCGGGGCATCCGGCGGATCCGGCAGGCGATCGTCACCCTGGAGGGTGAGATCGACGTGCTGATCAAGACCACCCGCAAGGCGGTGGCGCACGAGGCCGGGCCGGCGATGTGCGACGTCAGCGAGGTGGTCCGGGACCGGATGGTGTTCTGGGCGGCGCTGGCCGGCGACCAGAACCGGTCGCACCGGGTGAACGGTGCCCAGTTCCGCATCCCGGCGCCGGTGCCGCGGGCCGAGTTGGCCGCCGCGCTGGACGCGGTGATCGGCAACGTCTTCCGCTACACCCCGCAGGGCACCGCGTTCGAGGTGGTGGTGTCCCGGCGCGACGGTTACGTGGCGATCCGCATCGACGACGCCGGCCCCGGTATCGCCAACCCGGACCGGGCGCTGCGCCGGGGCGCCAGTGACCAGGGCTCGACCGGGCTTGGTCTGGACATCGCCAAGCGGGTGGCGTTGCAGGCCAACGGTTCGGTGAGCATCGACCGGGCCCGGCTGGGCGGAGCCAGCGTGGTGATGCTGCTCGCCGACCCGGAGGCAACGCCCCGGCAGGTCAGTCGCTTCGGTCTGGTCGGCCGGATGGCGCGGGAGGCCCGGGAGACGAAGGCCAGCGGACGTCGCTGGCCCCGTCAGCGCCCCACCGACGACTGAGCGGACCGACCCGGTTGTGGGCCGGCGCAAGTCTTCCTTAGATCGCGGTTAACGACCGCGTCGAACCGGTCGCGGACTGACAGGATCACAGCGCGAACCCACCAGTTCCACCGGCCGACCGCACCACGCATTCCACGGCCGGTGGAGCCGCGCGCGCGGCGGGAGTTTCAGGTCCCCCCACACCCACGCTCCCGCCGCGCGCCCTGCTCCCCGGTCAGCCGACGACGGTGGCCAGGTACGCGTCGATCTCGGCGGTGATCCGCTGCTTGCCGGGGGCGTCGAGGAAGGACGCGGTCACCGCGTTGCGGGCCAGCCCGGCCAGACCCTCGGGGCCGACCCCGAGCAGGCGGGCCGCCACCGCGTACTCCTCGTTGAGGGTGGTGCCGAACATCGGCGGGTCGTCGGAGTTGATGGTGACCAGCAGACCAGCCTCGACCAGCTGGGGCAGCGGGTGCCCGTCGAGGTCGGCCACGGCCCGGGTCCGGACGTTCGACGTCGGGCAGATCTCCATCCCGATCCGCCGCTCGGCCAGGTACCCGAGCAGCTCGGGGTCCTGCGCGGCGGAGATGCCGTGCCCGATCCGCTCGGCGCCCAACTCGTTGAGGGCGTCCCAGATCGTCTGCGGGCCGGTGGTCTCCCCGGCGTGTGGCACCGAGCGCAGGCCGGCGGCGCGGGCCTGGTCGAAGTAGGGCCGGAACTGCGGCCGGGGTACGCCGATCTCCGGGCCGCCCAGGCCGAAGCTGACCAGCCCGTCCGGGCGCTCGTCCAGGGCGACGCGCAGCGTCTCCTCGGCGGCCGGCAGGCCGGCTTCGCCGGGGATGTCGAAGCACCAGCGCAGGTCCAGGCCGAAGTCGGCCAGGGCCCGCTTGCGGGCGTCCTCGATGGCCTCGCAGAACGCCGGCGCGGGGATGCCCCGACTGACGTGCGAGTACGGGGTGATGGTCAGCTCCGCGTAGCGGACCTGTTGGCGGGCCAGCTCCCGGGCCACCTCGTGGGTGAGGATCCAGACGTCCTCCGGGTCGCGGATGAGGTCCACCACGCTCAGGTAGACCTCGATGAAGTGCGCGAAGTCGCGGAACTCGAAGTAGGCGGCGAGCGCCTGCGGGTCGGCGGGCACCGGGGTGCGCCCCTCGTGCCGGGCGGCCAGTTCGGCGACGATCCGGGGCGAGGCGGAGCCGACGTGGTGCACGTGCAGCTCCGCCTTGGGCAGGCCGGCGATGAAGGTGGGCAGGTCGGTCACTTGTTCTCCTGAGCAGAGTCGCCGGTGTGGGCGACGACGAAGACGCGGCGGAACGGGAAGTACACCTGACCCTGCCGCACCGGGTACGCGGCGGTGAGCCGTACCCCCAGATCGGCCCGGAAGGCGTGCCAGCCGGCGGTGTCCAGCGCGGCCCGGACCGGACGCAGCGCGGTGCCCTCCATCCAGGTCAGCACCGGGTGCTCGGCGCCGGATCGGGCCGGAAGCAGGTGCAGGTAGGTAGTCTCCCAGGCGTCCACCGCGCAGCCGGCGGCGGTCAGCAACGCCGCGTAGTCGGCCGGGTCGTCGACCGGGTCGGCGCGCAGCAGCGGGGCCAGCTCGGCCCGCCAGGCCGGTTGGTCGGCGACCGCGCGCAGCGCCCGGTGTGACGGTGCGTCGAAGTTGCCGGGGACCTGTACCGCGAGCCACGCCCCGGCGGGCAGCTCGACGGCCCAGCGGCGCAGCAGCGCCTGGTGGTTGGGGACCCACTGGAGCGCGGCGTTGCTGACCACCACGTCCTCGTCACCTACCGGACGCCAGTCGCGCAGGTCGGCGACGGTGAAGTCGACGGGCGCGCCGAGGGCCTCGGCTCGCTCGATCATCTCGGGTGCGGAGTCGAGGCCGCGTACCCGGCTGGCCGGCCAGCGCTCGGCGAGGGTGGTGGTGAGCTGGCCGGGGCCGCAGCCGAGGTCGACCACCGCCCGGGGCCGCTCGGCCGGGATCCGGGCGACGAGGTCGTGGAACGGCCGGGACCGCTCGTCGCCGAAGCGCAGGTAGGTCGTCGGATCCCACATCGTCGCCCCCAAAACCGTACGGCCGTACTGCTACGGTACGGGCTCGTCTGGCCGGGCGGCAACCCGATCACTAGGCTCGGGGCATGGAACAGCGCAGCTTCAACCGGCTCGGCCGGACCGTTGGCGCGGTCGGCCTGGGCGCCTGGCAACTCGGCGCCGACTGGGGCACCGTCAGCGAAACCGACGCGATGGCGGTGCTCACCGCCGCCGTGGACGCCGGGGTCACCTTCCTCGACACCGCCGACGTGTACGGCGACGGCCGCAGCGAGCAGCTGATCGGCCGCTTCCTGCGCACCCGACCCGACGCCGGGCTGACCGTCGCGACCAAGATGGGCCGCCGCGTCGAGCAGCGGCCGGAGGCGTACACCCTGGCCAACTTCCGGCAGTGGACCGACCGGTCCCGGGCCAACCTGGGGATGGACACCCTGGACCTGGTCCAGCTGCACTGCCCGCCGACCGCCGTCTTCTCCTCCGACGAGGTCTTCGACGGCCTGGACACCCTGGTCGCCGAGAAGGCGATCGCCGGGTACGGGGTCAGCGTCGAGACCTGCGACCAGGCCCTCACCGCCATCGCCCGACCGGGCGTGGCCAGTGTCCAGATCATCCTGAACGCGGTGCGGCACAAGCCGCTGGAGCGCGTCCTGCCGGCGGCCTCGGCGGCCGGGGTCGGCATCATCGCCCGGGTGCCACTGGCCAGCGGCCTGCTCTCCGGCCGGTACGACGAGCACACCGAGTTCCCCGCCGACGACCACCGCAACTACAACCGGCACGGCGCGGCCTTCGACGTCGGTGAGACGTTCTCCGGAGTCGACTACGACCGGGGGCTGGCCGCCGTACGCCGGCTGGCGCCGCTGGTCGACGCGGACCGCACGATGGCGCAGTTCGCGCTGCGCTGGGTGCTGGACCAGGCCGGCGTCACAGTGGTCATCCCCGGTGCCCGCGACGCCGAGCAGGCCCGGCGCAACGCCGCGGCGGCGGACCTGTCACCGCTCACCGACGACCAACTGGCAGCCGTACGCGAGACCTACGACGAGCTGATCCGCCCGCAGGTGCACGACCGGTGGTGACCCGCGCACCCGGGGTGCTCGCGTCGCACCGTTCGGCCGGCGATGCTGGACAGCGGCGCGCCGCCCCGTGCGGCCGGGAGGGAACGCGATGAGGGGTTGGCTTCCGCTCACGCTCGGCCTGTTGGCCGTCGTGATCGGTGCGGTGTGGACGGTCCAGGGTCTCGGTTACGTGAGCGGCAGCCTGATGACCGACGAGAAGATCTGGGCGGTGGTCGGCCCGCTCGTGGCGCTCGCCGGGCTGGCGACGATCTGGCTCGGCCTGCGTTCGCGCCGCCGCCGCTGACCGGGGACCAGCAACGGGAGAAGCCCCGTATCCCTTCCGGGATACGGGGCTCCTCGCAAACGACCGCTTGCCGGATCGTCCCACTGGCCGGCGGGGGCCGGCCAGTTTCACTCAGATGGGACGGACCTGCTCAGCCTGCGGGCCCTTCTGACCCTGAGCGATCTCGAACTCCACCCGCTGGTTCTCCTCCAGCGAGCGGTAGCCGCTGGTCTGGATGGCCGAGAAGTGGACGAACACGTCAGCACCCCCACCATCGACGGTGATGAAGCCGAAGCCCTTGTCAGCGTTGAACCACTTCACGGTTCCCTGCGCCATGTGTATCTCCCTCTAAAAACTGGTGGCCGTGCACGCCGTCCGGCCGATTGGCCGTTTTCGAGCAGCGCTGCCTGAGGCGGCCCCACGAAGGAGACTTCTCTCAACCCACGCCATCTCGCAACAGCGTGGACCAGCAAATCACGTACCCAAAATATCTGTCACGACCTCTCCGACGAATTTCTCCGACATGTGACCTGACGGATGCCTGAGGTCCGCTGGGCGGCGTCCGACGCCAAGCGAAAGCCCCCTTCCCATCGATCTCGGAAGGGGGCTTGAACTCACTGGTCAGTCCGGCCAGCTGCCGGTCATCCGGCGGACGCCGACCGCGCCACCCCGGTCCACAGCGGCGCGGACCACCGCGAAGATCGCGCCCTGCAACGCCGCAGCGGCCAGGATCTCGCCCCAGCCGCGATCCTCGTCGGTCGCGTTGGGCGCCTCGCCGTCGCCGGCGGTGACCTTCCAGACCTGCCGGAAGATCGCCCCGGCCACCGTGCCCGCGGCGATACCCAACAGCACGCCGACCGGCCGGTACGCGACCCTGCTGATGCCCTTGCTCACCTACGCCTCCCCCGCACGATCATCAGTATCACCACGGTGGCCACCGCGCCGGCCGTGATGGCCGCCCACGGCACCGGGTGGCGTCGCACCAACTCGCCCTTGTCGTGCGCCTGGGCGCGCATCAGCCCGCCCTTCTCGTACGCCTGCGCGCGCGCCATCCCGGCGCCCCGCGCGGCCTGCCCGCGGACCCGGGCGACGGTCTGCGCCGCCTGCTCGCGCATCCGCTCCCTCGCCTGCCCGGCGGACTCCTTCAGACGCGCCTTGACGTCGGCCTTGGCGGCCAACGCCTCCATCGTCTCGCCCAGCTCGACCCGGGTGCGACGGATCTCCTCGCGGAGCGCCTCGGTGTCGCCCGTCCCGTTACCGGTCATTGCCGCCCCCTGTCCTTCACCGCGGCGGTGACGGTGTCCATGTCCGCCCGGAGGCTGCGGACGGTGGCCGTTGGCACGGGTGGGACCGCACGGCTGACCTGCTTCTTGCCCACCAGGGCGAGGATGCCGGCCAGCAGGAAACACGCCACCGCGATGATCAACGCGGCGGCCCAGGCCGGCAACACCAGGTCGAGCAGCAGAATCGCCGTGGCGACCAGCGCGCCCAGACCGAAGAACGCGAGCGCGCCGCCACCACCGAACAGGCCGATCCCGATGCCCGCGTGCTTGCCCTTCTGGGTCAACTCCGCTCGGGCCAGCGCCAGTTCGTCGCGCACGAGGCGGGAAACCTGCTCGGTGGCCCGCTGCACCAACTCGGCGGTGGAGGGCTCGCTCCCGTTGCGGGATGTGCGGGCGTTCGCCACGTCAGCCATGCTGTCCTCCTTTCCTCATCACCGCGCTGTATGCCCGGAGTCGCCGCCCGTCAATCCTAAAGCGCGGCAAGCAGCCGATTGTCTCGGTTGTCCGCACGCCGCGCCGCTGATCCGGCGGCCGGTGCCGCGATCGGTGCAGAGACGTCCGGCAGCAGATCCCCCACCCAAGCCCGACCAAACCTCCCACCCCACCCCAGCCTTCCACTCCGGCCTCCAACCCGGTCGATCATGAAGTTCTCGCCGCGACGCCGGGCGGAAGGGCAACAGCGTTCATGATCGACGCAACGGGTGGGGGTCAGGGGCGGGTTTCTTCGGGGCCCACGAAGGCTTCGCTGCGGGCGTCGCCGTCGTCGCTGCCGCCGAAGACCCGGGCGTCGTCGGGTGCCCGGGTGTCGGAGCGGCGGGCCGGCCGCCTCGGCTGGACCCACTGCCAGGGCAGGTCGCTGGTGGAGTCGCCGAGTTCGGTACGCACCCGGGGCATCGCGGTCGGGCGGGTGTCCCGGATCCAGGCGACCAGGTGCTCACGGACCAGGCAGCGCAGGTCCCACAGGCTGCCCGCGTCGGCGGCGCTGACCAACGCCCGCAGTTTCACCAGCCCGCCGGTGGCGTCGGTGACCTGGAGCACGCAGACCCGCCCGTCCCACAGCTCGGTGCCCTCGACCAGGCGGCGCAGCTCCTCGCGCATGGTCTGCACCGGCACCGCCCAGTCCACGTCGAACTCGGCGGTGCCGAGCACCGCCGCCTCGGTGCGGGTCCAGTTCTGGAACGGCTTGCTGGTGAAGTACGAGGTCGGCAGGATCAGCCGGCGGTCGTCCCAGATCTGCACCACGACGTAGCTGAGGGTCAGCTCCTCGATCCGACCCCACTCCCCCTCGACGACGACCACGTCGTCGAGCCGGACGGCGTCGCTGAAGGCGAGTTGGAGGCCGGCGAACACGTTGCCGAGCAGGCTCTGCGCGGCGAGCGCGGCCACCACACCGACCACACCGGCGGAGGTCAGCACACCGGCGCCGATGCCCCGCACGCTGGGGAACGTCATCAGCATCACGCCGACGGTCAGGATGACGATCACCGCGATGGTCAGCCGGCGCAGCATCACCACCTGGGTGCGTACCCGCCGGGCGTGCCGGTTGTCCGGTACGTCGACCCGGAACCGGGCCAGCGCGGTGTCCTCCACCACGATCAGCAGGGCGGCGACCAGCCAGGCGGTGGTGGCGATGACGCCGAGGATGAGCAGGTGCAACAGCAGTTGGCGCCACCCCTCGCCGACCGCGTATCCGGTGCTGAACCGGACCGCGAACTGCACGGCGAGGACCGTCCCGACGACCTGGAACGGACGGTGCGCGTGCTCGGTCAGCTCCGTCATCAACAACGACCGGCGGCCGAACCGCCGCGTCAACCGGTGGACGAGCTCGACCAGGAAGAGCGCGACCGCCGCCGCGACGAGCGCGGCGACGGCCGTTTCGAGATAGTTCTGCACGGCTTCGGTGCTTCCCTTCGTCCAGACGTCGGCACTCCGGGCAAAAGCCCAAGGGTGCCCGACGTCCTCGAAATCGACCAGCTCAGACCTTGCGGTACCGGGACTGGAGGAAGCAGTAGACGCCGAAGGCGGCGATACCCAGGGCGACCAGGGTCAGCAGGAACGTGCCGTACGACTGCTCACCCAGGGTGTGCAGGGCGGCGTCCAGACCTCGGGCCTTCTCCGGGTCGTAGTTCACCGCCGCCACGATGATCAGCAGACCGGCGATGCCGTACGCGACGCCCTTGGCGACGTAGCCGGCGATGCCGAGGCGACGGGCCAACCGGCGGGTCTTCGGGCTCATCTCGCCGGTCTTCAGGTGCTTCTCGAACCTCTTGCGGATGCCGTAGATCACCAGGCCGACGCCGATCACGGCGAGCACCACCCCGGCCAGGCCGACCAGCCAGCGACCGCCGCTGGAGGTCATCAGCTTGCCGGTCAGCGCCTCCTGCTGGTCGGCGCTGTTCGACGAGGCGTCCTTGAAGACCTTGAACGCGGTCCAGGCGAAGTAGAGGTAGACGACGGCGCGGCCGGCCGAGGCCAGCCGTTCCACGGCCCGCTCCCGGCCCCGCTCGGCGCGGTGCCCGACCGCCGCCTCCAGCGCCTGCCAGATCGCCATCGCGAGCAGGCCGACGCCGACGGCGATGACCAGGAACTTACCCAGGGGCTGTGCGGAGAGGGTACGCAGCGCGCCGGACTGGTCGCCGTCGTCGGACGACGTGCCGAACGCGATCTGCAACGCCAACCAGGCGAAGAGCAGGTGCAGGATGCCGTAGCCGATGAAGCCGGCCCGGGCGAGGAGTTCCAGCCACCGGCTGTCCGCCGTGCGGGAGGCGGTGGCTTCGGCGCTACGGGTGAGTGACATGGCGTCACAATCTCCGATTCGGAAGATTCCCAAACGTCGGCCACCGCCGCCCGGCCTGGTCAGTTGCCCGGGTTGCGGGAAACGCGGATCTTGACCTGTTGGTCGGTGACGCTGTCCAGGGTCACCGCGAAGCCGCCGGCCTCGGTGGCCTGCTGCCCGGTGGTCAGGGTGAGCTGTTCGCCGGCGACCTCGACGGTCACCTGGTCGCCCTCGGCGCCGACCAGCTTGGCCTCGACGCCCAGGATGGTGGCGCTCGCGTCGACACCCCGCTCGAAGGTGACAGTGCAGGCGTCCAGCCCGCAGTCGGTGGACGCGCCCTGGGAACTACAGCCGGCGAGCACGGCGAGGCCGAGCGCCAGACCGGCGAAGAGCCCGGCGGCGCGGCGGATAGGGGAAGGGGGAAGGGTGGCGGGTCGGTTCGTCACCTCGCCAAGGGTACGAGACGTCCGCGACGCCCAGGCAACTGTGAACCCGCGGAGCACCCCGGTTAGGGTCCGGGACATGCCCTTCGACATCGCCCGCACCCGGGCCGCCTACCCCGCCCTGACCGAGGGTTTCGTGCATCTCGACGGCGCTGGAGGAACCCAGACCGCGGCGGGTGTGATCGACGCGGTCACCGACGCCATGCGCACGGCCGTCGGCAACCGCAGCGCCGCCAACGTGCCGGGCCGCCGGTCGTTGGAGCTGGTGGCCGAGGCCCGCTCGGCGGTGGCCGACCTGCTCGGTGCCGACCCGGCCGGGGTGGTGCTCGGCCCGAGTGCCACCGCGCTGATATACACCCTGGCCCGCACGCTCGGCGCGACCTGGCGCCCGGGTGACGAGGTGGTGCTCTCCCGGCTCGACCACGACGCGAACGTGCGGCCGTGGGTGCAGGCCGCCGAGGCGGCCGGCGCGACGGTGCGCTGGGCCGAGGTCGACCGGCACACCGGCGAACTGCCCGCGGCCCAGTACGCCGACCTGGTCGGTGAGCGGACCCGGCTGGTCGCGGTGACCGCCGGCAGCAACGCCATCGGCACCATGCCGGACGTGCCGGCGATCGCCAAGATCGCGCACGCGGTCGGCGCGTTGGTCTGCGTGGACGGGGTGCACTCGGTTCCGCACGGGCCGACGACCTGACCTCGCTCGGCGCGGACGTGCTGGTCACCAGCGCGTACAAGTGGTCCGGGCCGCACCTGGCGGCGATGGTGGCCGACCCGGCCCGGTGGGCGGCGCTGCGCCCGGCGAAGCTGGTGCCGTCCGCCGACGCGGTGCCGGACCGGTTCGAGTACGGCACACCCAGTTTCCCGCTGCTGGCCGGGGTGGCGCCGCGGTGGATCACCTCGCGGCGTTGGACCCGGACGCGGTCGGGGACCGGCGGGCGCGGCTGCGGGCCGGCCTGGCCGCCGCGCGGGCGCACGAGGAGGCGCTGCTGGACCGGCTGCTCGCCGGGCTGGCGCGGCGACCCGCGATCACCGTCTACGGCTCGCCAACCCGGCGCTGCCCGACGGTCTCGTTCCGGGTCGGCGGGATGTCGCCGGCCGCCACCCAGGAGGCGTTGGGCGCCGCCGGCCTCTGCCTCTCCGTCGGTGACTACTACGCCTTCGAGTACTTCCAACTCATGGGTCTGCGCGACAGCGGCGGCGCGGTGCGGGCCAGCATCTACCACTACAACACCGCCGACGAGGTGGACCGCTTGCTCGCCGAACTGGACGTGCTGACCGACGCCCCGGGGAGAATGGCCGGATGAGCACCCTGGTCGAGGACAACCCGGCGAAGCGCCGCTTCGAGATCCTGGTCGACGACGCGCTGGCCGGCTTCACCGCCTACCTGCCGCGCGGGGAGGTCCTGGTCTTCACGCACACCGAGGTGGACCGGGGCTTCCAGGGCAAGGGGGTGGGCGGCGCGCTGATCCGGGGCACCCTGGACCAGCTGCGCACTCGCGGCACCACTGTGGTGCCGCAGTGCCCCTTCATGGCCGCGTTCATCGACAAGCACCCCGAGTACGCCGACCTGGTCGCCGACCTGCCGTAGCCCGGGTTCGGTCAGCGGGCGCCGGTCAGCGGGCGCCGGTCAGCGGGCGCCGGTCAGCACCTCGGCGGCGGCCCGGCCACTGGCCCGGGTGGCGCCGTGGGTGGCCAGGTGCACCGCCCCGGTGACCAGCTCGGGC
>NZ_JAEVHL010000199.1 GCF_016803395.1 Micromonospora tarensis
ACCCAGCCCCGACCCGGGTGCCGGGCCGGGCACCGGTCCCGGTGCCGCACCGACCGGTGCCGGCGACCCGTCCTGCGGGCGGTTCACCGCCGACGTGTGCGCCGCCTACCTGCGGATCGCCACCGCCGGACGGGCCGACCAGGCAGCCGTGGACCTGCTCCGCCGGTCCAGCCCGGCGGGCGTGCTGGACCGGATCAAGGCGCCGACCCTGCTGGTGCAGGGCGAGGCGGACACGCTCTTCCCGCTCGGTGAGGCGGACGCGAACGCGCGCGGCATCGCCGCCACCGGCACCCCGGTCCGGGTGGCCTGGTTCACCGGCGGGCACGACGGCGGCACCGGCCCCCGCTCCGACGAGGATCGGGTGAAGTTCCTGACCGTGCAGTGGCTCGACCACTACGTCAAGGGCGAGGGCGACGCGCCCGGCGACGACTTCACCTGGTCCCGGATCGCCGGCTTCGACGCGCTCGACCGGGGTCTGGTCGCCACCGGGTACCGCCGCGCCGACTACCCGGGCCTGGCCGGCAACAGCCGCCGGGAGGTGACGGTGGCCGGCCCGGCCCAGCCGATCGCGAACCCGCCGAACGGCAACCCGGCCGCCATCTCGTCGATCCCGTTCGCGGGCGGGCTCGCCTCGCTGCTCGACGGAGTGGCCGGCGACGTGCCCGGTCAGCACGCCCAGTTCGAGTCGGCCCCGCTGGCCGAGGCGGTCGACGTCGCCGGTGCGCCCACCGTCACCGTGCGGGCCGCGTCGCCGACCGGCGAGGCGGTGCTCTTCGTCAAGCTCTACGACGTCGACCCGGACGGCGCGGCCACCCTGCCGAACGGCCTGGTCGCCCCGATCCGGCTCACCGGCCTGCCGCAGCGGGTGCAGGACGCCCGCCCGGTCACCGTGACGCTGCCCGGGATCGTCCGGCGGGTCGAGGCCGGGCACCGGCTGCGGCTGGTGGTGGCCACCTCCGACCAGGCGTACACCACGCCCGCCGAGCCCACCGTCTACACGGTGCCGCGGACGGCGCGGTCAGCCTGCCCACCGTCGACGGCGAGCCGATCCCCACCGCCGCGACGATCTGGCGCTGGGTGCTCGCCGGCCTGCTCGCCGCCATCGCGATCGGGCTCGTCGTGGTCGTCGCCCTGGTCCGCCGCCGGCACCGCCGCCAGGACCGGTCGGTGCATCCGGGGTACGCGGACACCCCGCTGGCAGTGCGCGCACTGCGCAAGGAGTACGCGGACGGCTTCGTCGCGGTGTCGAACGTGGACTTCGAGGTGCACCCGGGGCAGGTGGTGGGCCTGCTCGGGCCGAACGGGGCCGGCAAGACCACCACCCTGCGGGTGTTGATGGGGCTGACCCAGCCGACTGCGGGGGAGATCTACGTCTTCGGTCGGCGGCTGGTGCCCGGCTCGCCGGTGCTGTCCCGGATCGGCGCGCTGGTGGAGGGGCCGGGCTTCCTTCCGCACCTGTCGGGTCTGGACAACCTGAAGGCGTACTGGCGGGCCACCGGGCGGCCGTGGGAGGACGCGCGGTTCGACGCGGCACTGGAGATCGCCGGGTTGGGTGACTCCGTCCATCGCAAGATCAAGAACTACAGCCACGGGATGCGCCAGCGGTTGGCCATCGCCCAGGCCATGCTCGGCCTCCCGGAGCTGCTGGTGCTGGACGAGCCGACCGACGGGCTCGACCCGCCGCAGATCGCCGAGATGCGCCGGGTGCTCCAGCGGTACGCCACCGACGGTCGTGCGGTGCTGGTCTCCAGCCACCTGCTGGCCGAGGTGGAGCAGACCTGCACGCACGCGGTGGTGGTGAACAAGGGCCGGATCGTGGCGTCCGGGCCGGTGGAGGAGATCGTGGGCGAGTCGCCGAGCGTGCTCTTCGACGTCAGCGACCCGGTGGCGGCGCGGGCGGTGCTGGACCGGCTGCACGGCGTCCGGGTGTTGCCGGAGAGCGACGGCCAACTGGTGGTCGACACCAACGGCACGGCCCGCAGCGAGGTGGTGGCCGAGCTGGTACGCGCGGGCGTCGGGGTGGACCGGGTGGTGCCCCGGCGACGCCTGGAGGACGCGTTCCTCGCCCTGGTGGGCGAAAATTCTCGGGGAAGCGGTGACCGGTGATGGCTGGATCTTCCGTCGAGGCGCCGGTGGGCGTCACCGATCCGGCCGGTGCGGCCCGGGGTTACCGGCCGTCGGCCACCATGCCGTTCGGGGCGGAGTTCCGTCGGCAGGCGTCCCGGCGGCGGACCCAGCTGGCGCTCGGGTTCATGGTGCTGCTGCCGCTGATCATCCTGATCGCGTTCCAGTTCAACTCCGGTGGCGACGACGACAACGGCAACAACGAGTTCGCCAGCCTGGTCGACCTGGCCACCTCGGGCGGGCTCAACTTCACCCTCTTCTCGATCTTCGTCTCGGCGTCGTTCCTGCTGGTGGTGGTCGTGGCGCTGTTCTGCGGCGACACCGTGGCCAGCGAGGCGAGCTGGGGCAGCCTGCGGTACCTGCTGGCGATCCCGGTGCCCCGGGCCCGGTTGTTGACGGTGAAGCTGCTGGTCGCGCTCGCGTACTCGGGACTGGCCCTGATCCTGTTGGCCGGCACCGCGCTGCTGGCCGGCACCCTGCGCTACGGCTGGTCGCCGTTGCGCAGCACTGTCGCCGCCGAGCTGGAACCCACCGAGGGGCTGCTCCGGTTGCTGGCCGTGCTCGGCTACCTGGCGGTCGTCCTGCTGGTGGTCGCCGGGCTGGCGTTCCTGCTCTCGGTGACCACGGACGCCGCACTGGGCGCGGTGGGTGGTGCGGTCCTGCTCTGGATCCTGTCCAGCATCCTGGACCAGATCACCGCCCTGGGCGCGCTGCGGGACTTCCTGCCCACCCACTTCAGCACCGCCTGGCTGGGGTTGCTGTCGACTCCGGTGCAGACCGACGACGTGGTGCGCGGAAGCATCTCGGCGATCAGCTACGCGACGCTGTTCTGGGGCCTGGCGTTCTGGCGCTTCACCCGCAAGGACATCACGTCCTAGCGGGTGAGGCTCAGAGCCGGCTGTCGGGCGGGCTCACCGACGACGGCACCGCGCTGGGCACCGGCGGCGGGGCCGGCCGGGTCGGTGCCGGTGTGGCCGGGTCGGCCTTCTTCCACGCGCTCACCCCGATCCGGCCGGTGTTGCCCAGGTCGATCGGCCCGTCCGGTTCCACCTCGTCGGCCGGCTGACCAGCGGCGGGCGCCACCGTGAGGTATTCGCCGGTGGTGGCCACCACTGTCGAGTCGGTGACCAGGTTGCGCCAGAGCAGCACGGCGGTGGCCCGCTCTCCGGCGGCGAGGATGATCTGCCGGGGTGGCTGGTCGAAGCCCAAGGTGATCTCCTTGGCGCCATTGACCACCCGCAGCAGGATCGGCTCCCGCTGCTCGTCGAAGACGTGCGGCACCGGGTACCCGTTGAGTTGGTAGGGGCGGTCGCCGCAGTTGACCAGCTCCAGGCCGAGGGCGCGCAGGCCCATCGCGGCGTCCCCGCCGGTCGCCCGGACCCGAACGCCGGATGCCGGGCACTCGGCCAGCGGCTCGGTGCTCGCGGACGGGCTCGCCGTGGAGCTGGGCGGGGTCGGCGGCGGATACGTGGGGTCACCGCCCTGACCCTGGTGATCGCCTGAGGTGCAGCCGCCGAGGAGGAGAGCTGCGGCTGCCGCCGCGCCGATCCGTCGTGCCGCTTCCTGGTGGATCATCCACCGATCCTCGCTCACGTGAGCCGTCCGTCCCCGGCCGACCCCCGGGCACCCGCCGCCCCGCCGCCCGACCCCGACGCAACCCGCCGCCCCGCATGTCCGCATGACCAAGGTCGACTCGTCTTCCTGGAAACTGCGCGTTCCCCAGCCTCCGGATGCGGCGCCTTCAAGGAACCCGAGTTGACCAAGCGGGTGGTCGGCGGCACTTCCTTCGTTGCCATCCGAGGGCTGGCCGCTCCGCGGGCTGTTCGGCTCGGTTGTGGCGCAGATCGACATGCTCTGCCCACCTTGTGGGAGCGCGCCCACGAAGAACAAATCGGACGGGACAGTGTGATCGACCTCGGTCCTGCCCAGCTCAGAGGCTTGCGGGCGATGTTGCGCCCGCAGCGGGCCCGGACACCCCGTGTCGGACCCCGAAGCGTTGCGGCCGAGGACTTTCCCACTGACAAGGAATTTATAAACTTCGATGCTTTCATCCCTCACATTGAAGGGATCCGTTCCTTCGATGGAGGTACCCATGAACGTCTCTCGGCTCGGCGGGCCGACCCTGTCCCTGTTCCGCATCGTGATCGGCCTGCTGTTCACCGTGCACGGCCTGGCCTCGATCTTCGGGTTGTTCGGCGGCAACCCGGTGACCGGCAAGGTACTACCGCCCGGCGCCTGGCCGGGCTGGTGGGCCGCCCTGATCCAGTTGGTCTGCGGCGCCCTGGTGCTGGTCGGGCTCTTCACCCGACCCGCCGCGCTTCTCGCGTCGGGCTCGATGGCGTACGCCTACTTCGTGGTCCACCAACCCGACGGTCTGCTGCCGCTACAGAACGACGGTGAGCCGGCGGCGCTCTTCTGCTGGTCGTTCCTGCTGGTCGCGGCGCTCGGCCCGGGCACCTGGGCGCTCGACACGCTGCTCGCCCGCCGTCGCGACGAGGTCCTGTCGACGCCGGCTCCGGCGTCCGAGCCCAGCTCGGTGCCCGTCTGACCGCACCCGTAGCGCGCGTCGCCGGAGCCTCGACCAGGCGGCTTCGGCGACGCGCCCGGACCGGGACGCCCTCCGCTGATGTCGTGACCGAATCAACTCCACAGCGTGCGCCGGTGTGGGATCCCCACCGCGGCGGCGGCGTCAGGCCGGTGGGCGGGGCGCGAGGACCGCGTCCAGCAGGCCCGGATAGCGCTTGTCCAGCTCGTCGCGGCGGAGTCGGACCAGGCGGCTCGTGCCGACGGCCCGGGTCCGGGTCAGGCCCGCCTCGCGCAGCACCTTGAGGTGGTGGCTGCGGGTCGCCTTGGAGACGCCGAAGTCGAGGCTGCCGCAGGCGGACTCGCCGCCCTCGGCCAGCGCGCGAACGATCTGTAGCCGCACGTCGTCGGCGAGTGCGGTCAACACCGTGGTGACCGGTACGGCGGTCAGGTCGGGTTCCTGCGGCTCCATGTGACCAGTGTAACCCTTGTTCGACAACTGTCGAACAAGCTCCTATGGTCGGTGTCGTTGGTTCGACGATACTCGAACATTGGAGCTGCCGATGCGATCCCGCGCCGCCGCATACCCACTGCTCGCCGCGCTCGGGTGGGGCGTGATGTTCCCGATCCTGGCCAGCGCCCTGACCTGGATCGACCCGCTCAACCTGACCACTGCCCGCTACCTGCTGGCCACCGTCGTCCTGGTGGCCATCCTGTTGCTCCGCGAGGGCGTCGGCGCGCTGCGCCCCGGTGAGCGCGCGGCGGAGGTGGTGGTGCTCGGAGTGGTCGGCTTCGCCGGCTTCAACCTGCTCACCAACCTGGCCCTCGAACACGCCGCCGTGCAGCAGATCGCCCTCTTCGTGGCCACCACACCGGTGATCACACAGCTCGTCCGCTGGGCCCGGGACGGCGTACGCCCGAAGCCGCTCCTGCTGGCCCTCTCCCTGGTGGCACTCCTCGGGGTCGGCCTGGTCATCACGCGCGGCAGCCTCTCCGGCCTCGACCAGTTCGGTCTCGGCGGGCTGATGATGATCGGCGCGGTGCTGGGCTGGGGCATCTACACCCACGGTGCCAGCCGCTTCGGTGCGTGGTCGCCGCTGCGTTTCACCACCCTGACCGCGCTCGCCGGCACCGCCGCCATGCTCGCCGCGAGCATCGGCGCCGACGCCGTCGGCTGGCAGCACGCGCCGAGCGCCGCCGACCTCGTGGCGGTCACCCCGCAGTTGGCGTACGCCGTGCTGGTCGGCGCGGTGATCGCGGTCCTGGCCTGGAACACCGGTGTGCAGCGACTCGGCGCCGCCAACGCCGCGCTGTTCATGAACCTGGTCCCGGTGACCACCTTCGCGGTGCAGATCGCCCGCGGCTACCGCCCGGAGTCGGTGGAACTGGTCGGGGCCGCCATCACCATCGCCGCCCTGATCGCCGCGAACCTCGCCGCCCGGCCCCGGCTCTCGTCGCCGCCTCGGGAGACCGCGGTCACGGACCGGGTCGCGGTTACCGACCCGGTGGCGGTGACCAGCCGCTGACCCACTGGGTGGGATCGACGGTAGCAACGGCCGACAGCGTTGTCCTAGACTCGACGGCACAACTGCATACCTCATCCAGAGGGGCTGAGGGATACGGCCCGACGACGCCCCGGCAACCACCCCGCGCGCTCACCGCTGAGCGACCCGCGGGGCAGGTGCCAATTCCGTCCCCGCCGCACCGTGCGATGTGGGGAAAGATGAGAGGAATCTCGACATGACGTCGACGCTCGTCACCTCCGGCATTGACACCTCCACCAGCCCCGCTCGCGCCCTGGTCTGTCGCGCCTGTTCGGCCCGCTACCCACTCGCCGCGCAGCACGCCTGCTACGAGTGTTTCGGCCCGCTGGAGGTCGACTACGACACCGTCGCACTGGCCACCGTCACCCGGGAGCAGATCGAGGCCGGCCCGAACAGCATCTGGCGGTACGCCGCCCTGCTCCCGGTCGGTCAGGACCCGGCCGACCGGGTCACCCTCGAACCGGGACTGACCCCGCTGGTGGCGGCCCCGCAACTCGCCGCCGAGCTGGGCTTCACCGCGCCGCTCTGGGTCAAGGACGACAGCGCCAACCCCACCCACTCGTTCAAGGACCGGGTCGTCTCGGTGGCGCTCACCGCCGCCAAGGCGCTCGGCTTCACCCGGTTCGCCTGCGCGTCGACCGGCAACCTGGCCAACTCGGTGGCCGCCCACGCCGCCCGCGCCGGGGCGCCCTCGGTGGTCTTCATCCCCAGTGACCTGGAGCAGGGCAAGGTCATCACCGCCGCCGTCTACGGCGCGACCTGGTCGCCATCGACGGCTCGTACGACGACGTCAACCGGCTCTGCGGCGAGCTGGTGGAGACCGACGAATTCGAGGACACCGCGTTCGTCAACGTCAACGTCCGGCCGTACTACGCGGAGGGCTCCAAGACCCTCGGCTACGAGGTGGCCGAGCAGCTCGGCTGGCGGATTCCGGCGCAGGTGGTCATCCCGATGGCCAGCGGCGAGCTGCTCACCAAGATTGACAAGGCGTTCTCCGAGCTGGTGGAGATCGGCCTGGCCGAGGCACCGGCCGGTGGCTGGAAGGTGTTCGGCGCGCAGTCGGCGGGCTGCAACCCGATCGCTGTCGCGCTGCACGCCGACACCGACACGATCATCCCGGTCAAGCCCACCGGCATCGCCAAGTCGCTCAACATCGGCGACCCGGCCGCCGGCCTCTACGCCCTGGAGGCGGTCCGCCGCACCGGTGGCTGGATGGAGTACGCCGACGACGACGAGATCCGCGCCGGCATCCGTGATCTGGCCCGCACCACCGGTGTGTTCGCCGAGACCGCGGGCGGGGTGACCATGGCGGTGCTGCGCAAGCTGGTCGAGTCCGGTCGGCTCGACCCGTCGGCGGAGACCGTCGTGTTCAACACCGGTGAGGGGCTGAAGACCATCGACGCGGTCGCCGGTCAGGTCGGGCCCACCCACCACATCAAGCCCTCGCTGCGCGCCGCACGCGACGCCGGCCTGCTCGGCTGAGCCGGCGACATCAACGAAATCTAAGTGAATCGATGGCTGGTCGGCCGGACGGGGGACGGTCGGCCAGCCGGTCGGCGGAGTGGATGGATCCACCGGGTAACCGGCTTTTCGCGTTGAGTGTGGAAAACCCACCCCTGCGGACTTGACGGCAGGAACCGGACGGCGCAAGATGCTCCGTGCGGGAGGGCACATCGCCGAAGACTTTTGAAGTTCTTGCGACCCAACGCCGGAGGCGTTGTGCGAGTGTCCCTCCCGACCACGTCCGATCGCAGCGAACTAATTCGCTGGCCCGATCGCTTTGTCCCCGGGCACCCTCAGCGGCATGAGCATCACCATCGCGTCGTTCGACGGCACCGACCAGACCTCAGTCAACGAGGCGTACCGGATCGGAGCGGCGGCGAACGACGCCGACCTGCCGGACTTCCCGCCCTTCTGCCGACGCCGCTTCGACGCGTTGTTCCACACCCCGATGCCCGGCGGTGACTCGCTCTGGGCCCTGGCCCGGCTGGACGGCGTACCGGCCGGCTACCTGCGACTGGAGCTGCCGCGACTCGACAACACCGACAACGCCACCGTCGAGCTGGTGGTGCGTCCGGAGCTGCGGCGGCGGGGCGTCGGCCGGTTGCTGCACGAGTACGGGGTGCGGCTGCTGCGCGAGCACGGGCGCAAACGGGTGGTCGCGATGACCGTCTCCGCGCTGCCCGGCGGGCCGGCCCGAAGTGTCGCGGGCGACGCGTTCGCCGCCTCGACCGGTGCCCAGCCCGCGTTGGCTGAGGTGCGGCGCCGGCTCGACGTCGGGCAGATCGACCGGGTGGCGCTGCGGGCGGCGCTGGCCGAGGCCCGCCCGCGTGCCGAGGGCTATGAGTCGGTCTGCTGGCAGGGTGGCACCCCACAGGAGTACGTGACGGACATCGCCCACCTGGACGGCCGGCTGCTCATGGACGCGCCCATGGGAGACGTGCAGTGGGAACCGGAGCAGGTGGACGCCGAGCGCATCCGTGGTACCGAGCGGGCGCTGGAGGCTCGGGGCCGGCGGCGCTACCACCTCGGGATGCGCCACGAGGAAACCGGCCGGATCGTCGCCTGGACCCTGCTGGACGTGGGCGCCTCCGCCGACTGGCACGCCTTCCAGCAGATCACCATCGTCGACCCGGCCCACCGTGGGCACCGGCTCGGCCTGATCGCCAAGGCGGAGAACCTGCACCACCTGCTCACCCACGAACCGGCGGTGCGGTTCATCGACACCTTCAACGCGGCCAGCAACAGCTACATGGTGGCGATCAACGAGCAGCTCGGCTTCCGCCCGGTGGACGCCTGGACCGACTGGCAGCTCACCCTCTGACGAGTATCGGCGCTACTGCTCGCGGACCTGACTCAGGCATGCGTTGCTGTCGGGCATTCGCGCTACTGCTCGCGGGCCTGACTCAGGCATGATGGCGGGCATGACGGAGACCCCGCAGCCCCTGTACGACAGGCACGCCGACACCCTCAACCGTGCGCTGACCGCGATCACGGAGCGGGGCTACTGGTCCGCCTATCCCGAATCCCCCAGCCCCCGGGTGTACGGCGAGACCGCCGCCGCCGACGGCAAGGCCGCCTTCGAGGCGTACCTCGGTGGTGACTTTCCGCTCGACCAGCCGGGCGCGGACGACCGCGTCGCCACCGAGACGAGCCCGTTCGGGGTGGAGCTGGCGGTGCGTTACCCGCACGCGGGAACCGGCGAGTTGGTGAGCGCCGCCTCCGCCGCGCTGCCGGCCTGGCGCGACGCCGGCCCGCAGGCCCGGGTGGGGGTCTGCCTGGAGATCCTCGACCGGCTGCACAAGCACATCTTCGAGCTGGCCAACGCGGTGCAGTTCACCAGCGGGCAGGCGTTCGTGATGGCCTTCCAGGCCGGCGGCGCGCACGCGTTGGACCGGGCGCTGGAGGCGCTGGCGTACGCGTACGCCGAGATGACCCGGCACCCGGGCACCGCGGGTTGGGAGAAGGCCGCCGGCAAGGGTGAGCCGCTGCGAATGACCAAGTCGTTCCACGTGGTGCCGCGTGGGGTGGCGCTGGTGATCGGCTGCAACACCTTCCCGACCTGGAACTCGTACCCCGGGCTGTTCGCCTCGCTGGTCACCGGCAACCCGGTGATCGTCAAGCCGCACCCGCGTGCGGTGCTGCCGCTGGCCATCACCGTGAAGTACGCCCGGGAGGTGTTCGCCGAGGCCGGCTTCGACCCGAACCTGATCATGCTGGCGGCCGAGGCGCCCGGCGAGAAGCTCGCCAGCGACCTGGCCCTGCACCGGTCGTGAAGATCGTCGACTTCACCGGCTCCACCGAGTACGGCGACTGGCTGGAGACGCACGCCCGGCAGGCGTCGGTCTACACCGAGAAGGCCGGCCTGAACACTGTCGTCATCGACTCCACCGACGACTTCGCCGGCATGTGCCGCAACCTCGGGTTCACGCTCACCCTCTACAGCGGCCAGATGTGCACCACCTCGCAGAACATCCTCATCCCGGCCGGGGGCATCGAGACCGACCAGGGGCACAAGAGCTTCGACGAGGTGGCCGGCGGGATCGCCGCCGCGGTCGGCAAGCTCACCGCCGACCCGGCCCGGGGCGTGGAGCTGACCGGCGCCATCGTCAACGACGGGGTGCTGGAGCGGCTGGCCGAGGTGACGAAGGTCGGCGAGCCGGTGCTGGAGTCACGGCCCGTCGCCCACCCGGCGTACGCCGACGCGGTGGTGCGTACCCCGACGATCGTCAAGCTGAGCGCGGACGACGCGGAGACCTACGGCCGGGAGTGGTTCGGGCCGATCTCGTTCGCCATCGCCACCGACTCCACCGCGCACAGCCTGGAGCTGTTGCGCCGCACGGTCGGCGAGAAGGGCGCGCTCACCGCCGGGGTCTACTCGACCGACGAGTCGGTGCTGGACGCCACCGAGGCGGTCGCGGTCGAGGTCGGGGTACACCTGTCCTGCAACCTCACCGGCGGAGTCTTCGTCAACCAGTCGGCGGCCTTCTCGGACTTCCACGGCAGCGGCGCCAACGCGGCGGCCAACTCGGCGCTGACCGACGGCGCGTACGTGGCGAACCGCTTCCGAATCGTCCAGTCCCGCCGCCCCGCCTGACCCACCACGCGGTGATCGAGAGGTTTGCGTCAGGAACAGCCTTCTCTCCGACGCAAACCTCTTGATCAACGGGCTCAGGCTGGGCGGCGCATCTGTAGCTCGGTCAGGGCGGGGATGGTGGGGTGGGGGACGCGTACGCCGGTGTCCTTGAAGCCCAGCCGCTGGTAGGCGCGGTAGGCGCGGTCGTTGCCGACCACCACCTCCAGCAGCAACTCCGGTCGGCCGCAGTCCCGTGACCAGGCGGCCACCCCGTCGATCAGCTGGCCGAGCAGCCCGCTGCCGCGCCAGGCGGGCGTGACGTACACGGCGTAGATCACGGTCAGGCCGGGTTCGTTGGGCGCGGTCGTGCCACCGGCGTGCCCGACCAGCCGGCCGCTCGGGTCGGCGACGAACTGGGCGTTGTGCGGACCCGCCGAGGTGTACGCGACCCGGGCGGCGAACTCGCTGTGTGGTCGGGCCGCCGCGTCCGCCAGGGTCTCCAGGAACGCCAACGGCGCGTCGGCGAGCATTTCCAGGCGCAGTGCCCGCATCCGGGCGGCGTCCTCCGGCCGGACCCGGCGGATCCGCGCCCGCCGCTGGACAATCGAGCCGGTATCGGTGGTCATGCCCGCATGCCTACCACAGCCAATTGGCGACATTTCCCGAGCTGCGCCCGATCGCCGTCGCCCTGTGGCGTCGCCGTGTCTCCCTCTCCACCAGCACTCACGCGCGCGAGTCGGGTAGATCGAAGACCCGAATGAGCGGCCATGAAATATGCCTGATTTGTGATCGTGCGCGGCTGTCTCTCCTCGTGTAGCGTGCGATTTCCGTCACCTGCTTCAATGGCGGTCATCGATCGCTGAGGCGGTGGTTCGGGGCGCTCGGCCGCGCCGTGCGCCGGGTCAGGCAACACCGCGCGAAGTGAGGGAAGTGCACCGTGGCACAGGGCACCGTGAAGTGGTTCAACGCCGAGAAGGGCTACGGCTTCATCGCCGTCGACGGCGGTCAGGACGTGTTCGTCCACTTCTCCGCGATCGAGATGGACGGCTACAAGTCGCTCGAGGACGGTCAGCGGGTGGAGTTCGAGGTCGCCCAGGGCCAGAAGGGCCCCCAGGCGGAGCACGTCCGCGTCATCGGCTGAGCTTCCTGGCCGATCGGCCCCGAGTCGGGGCTGCGGCAGGGTCACCCAGCCGGGAAGATCGTGAACCGTTCCAGGCCGATGCTGAGGAGCGTTCATGACCGACCAGCCGCCCC
>NZ_JAEVHL010000200.1 GCF_016803395.1 Micromonospora tarensis
GCCGTCGCCGCCACCGTCACCTGGAGCGGCTGCTCGGGCTGGCCCGCTCCGCCCCGCCGCTGCCGCCCCGGCGTGGTCGCCAGAGGAGGCCCTCGGGGCGTTCACCGCCCCGGCGAACCGTCCGCTGGTGGCGGTCGCTGGTGGGCCGGGCGGCAGCTTCAGTCACCCGGAGACCGCCGAGCTGCTCCGGGCCGCCGGCGCGGAGGTCGTCACCATCGACCCGCTGCACGACGAGGCGCTGCCGGTCGGCACCCGCGCGCTGGTCGTCGGCGGCGCGCTGCCCGAGGCGTACGCCGAGCAGTTGTCGGCCAACCGGCGGCTCTGCATCGCGGTGGCCGAGTTGGCGCGCACCGGGCGTCCGGTGGTCGCCGAGGGCACCGGGTTGCTCTGGCTGGCCCGCGAGCTGGACGGGCTGCCGATGTGCGGGGTGCTGGACGCGGTGGGCGTCAGTCGCGACGGCCTGGTGGCCGGCTACCGGGAGGCGACCGCGCAGACCGACAGCGTGGTGGCCGCCAACGGCACCGTGCTGGTCGGGCACAAGGCGCACCGTGCGGTGCTCACCCCTCGGGCTGGTCAACGCCCGGCGTGGAGCTGGGATGGGGGCACGCCGGAGGGCTTCGTCTGGCGCAACGTGCACGCCTCGCAGCTCACAGTGCACTGGGCCGGCCATCCGGTGGCGGCCACCCGGTTGGTCGCCGCGGCGGCGGCCGACCCGGCGGCCGAGGCGGTGCCCGCGTCGTCCACCGGAGCGTCGGTGTGATCGGTCAGGTGGCGGTGCGCCGGTTTCCGGCGTTGACCGTCTCCACCCCGCGTACCGAGGTGCGCCGGCTCACCGCGGCGGACGCGACGGCGGTCGGGGAGGTCTTCGCCGACAAGTTGACCCGGCGCTGGCTGCCGTTGCCGGATGACTCCGGCCCGATCGACGGGCACGCCTGGTGCACCGATCTGGCCCGGCAGCGGCGCGACAGTGGTGACGGTGACCACTACGCGGTGCTGCGGCGGGAGGACGACCAGGTGGTGGGCTCGCTGTGGACGCGGCGGACCGACTGGGGCGCCCGCCTCACCGAGGTCTCCTACGCGATGGCCCCGCAGGCGCGGGGCTTCGGTCTCGCCGCCGAGGCCGTCGACGCGGTGGCCATCGCGCTGATCCTGGAGCACGGCTTCCAACGGGTCGAGCTGCGGGTGGCGCCCGGCAACCTGGCCTCCCGTCGGGTCGCCGAGAAGGCCGGCTTCAGCTACGAGGGTCTGCTGCGCAACGCCGGACTGGCCGGCGGCGGCCGGGTGGATCTCGAACTCTGGTCGTTCGTCGCCGCCGACCTGCGCTGACCCGGGCCGGGTCAGCCGACGATCGCGTCCGATGGTGGGGTGAACTGGCGGGTCGGAGTGCCCTTCAAACCGTCTCGCAGGGTCTCCGCGACGGCCGCGATCGGGATCTGGGACTGCCCGTCACCGACCGCGTTGAACGGGTTGTCCGGGTCGGAGATGAAGCTCGCCGCGGCCAGCTCCGGGGTGTAGCCGACGAACCAGGCGGACCGGGTGCTGTCGGTGGTACCGGTCTTGCCGGCCACCGGGCGGCCGACCGTGCCCCGCACGCTGTCGGCCGTGGACCAGCCGCCGCAGCTGCCGCGCGCCGGGGTGTCGCCGGTCGGGCAGCGGGCCGCGTCGGTGGCCGCCCGCGCGGCGTCCGCGCTGACCACCTGCCGGCACCGTGGCTTGGCCACCTCCCGGTGGATGCCGCCAGGCGTGGCGTACGTGGTCGGTGTGCCGTCCCGGTTCATGATCGCCTGTACCGGGATCGCCTCACAGTATCGGCCGTCGGCCGCGATCGCGGCGTACGCGTTCGCCATCTCCAGTGGGGTGGCGTCGGAGACGCCCAGGGTGAACGCGCCCCACTTCGACGCCTTCGCGGGCGAGGCGTGGTCCCGGTCCACGTCGGTGCGCCAGCGCAGCCCGAGCTGCTCGGCCAACCGGACCGCCCGCTCCGCGCCGACCTTCTCCTCCAGCCACACGAAGTACGTGTTCACCGACTTGCCGAACCCGGACCACATGGTCTGCTGCCCGGTCATCGCGGCGCTGGCGTTGGAGGGGGACCAGCCGTCGTAGACCGCCGACCGGTAGCGGTAGGGGGCGTTGAACGAGGTGGAGAGGGTCATTCCCGAGTCCAGCGCGGCCAGCATCGGGAACATCTTGAACGTCGACCCCGCCTGGTAGCCCGCCAGGTCACCACCGCCGAGCAACGGGGCCACCGTGTTGGGGTAGTTGGCCTTCACCTTCGGCCCGGCCTCGGGGTTGGAACTCGGTGGGTTCTCGCTCAGGTCCAGCGAGTACGTCCGGTTCACCGCCATCGCCTTGACCCGCCCGGTGCCCGGCTCGGAGACCACGATGCCGTTGGCGAACGGGCTGCCGGTGCCCTCCTTGGCGCCGACGTTCTTCTCCGCCGCCTCCTGGATCTTCGGGTCGAGGCTGAGCACGATCCGGTAGCCACCCCGGCGTAGGTTGTCCATCCGTTCCATCCGGGTCGCCCCGAACGCGGGCTGGGCGCTCCACCAGTTCTTCAGGTAGTCGCAGGCGAAGCCCCAGCTGTTGTACTTCTCCGCCACCGCGGCGCAGTCGTGCGGCGGGGTGGTCAGTTTCAGTCGGATCGGCTCGGACTTGGCGGCGGCGGCCGAGTCGGGGGAGAGGTAGCCGAGCTGGCTCATCCGGTCCAGTACGTAGTTGCGCCGCCCGGTGGCCTCCTTCTGGTCGGAGTCGGCCGGGTCGTACTCGGAGGGGGACTTGACCAGCCCGGCGAGGGTGGCGGCTTCGACCGGGGTGAGGTCCTTCGGGGTCTTGGAGAAGAAGATCTCGCTGGCCGCGTAGATGCCGTACGCCCGGTGCCCGAAGTACGCCGAGTTCAGGTAGCGCTCCATGATCTGTTCCTTGCTCAGCTCCTTCTCCAGGTCCAGCGCCATCCGCATCTCTTTGATCTTGCGAACGCTGGTCTGCTGGGTGGCCTCCTGGACCTCCTTGGGGGTGGTCGCGCTGTCCCGCAGGGCCATTCGGACGTACTGCATGGTCAGCGTGGACGCGCCCTGGGAGCCGCCGGAGCGGGCGTTGGCGACGAAGGCACGGGCGACGCCCTTCGGGTCGACGCCGTGGTGCTGGTAGAAGCGGGAGTCCTCGGCGGCGACGATCGCCTGTTGGATGTTCGGCGACATGTCCGACAGCTTGGTGTACTGCCGGTACTCCTCGTAGAACATGGTCAGCACGGTCTTGCCGTCCGGGGCGTAGACGTACGAGGTCTCGGCGGGCAGGGCGGTCTTCAGCACCCTGGTCTTCTGCTCCACTGCGTGCGCGGTGGCCTTCGCGCCGAGCCCGGTGAGGGCGACCAGTGGGTAGGCGGCGGCGGCGATCACGATGCCGGCGATCAGCCCGGCGCGGAGAAGAGGGACGAGACGACCAGCGGCAGCAAGGGGTCGGTTGCTCACGTGGTCAAGTTATGACATTTCCGATTCGTACATGAGAAGAACTCTTAAACCGGCGAGTGGTGACGCGGCTTACGGTGGGATCGACTGTCCCACCGGCCGCCTTCCCGGCAGGATCGCGGACATGTCCGACCAGCGCAGTGCCGTCGCGGCCGAGCCGGACCTCGCGCACCACGGGGACGCGGAGGTCGGCGACGGCCTGATCGACCTCGCGGTGAACGTCCGCCAGGCGCCGCCTCCCGCGTGGTTGGCCACCCCGATCGCCGCCACCCTGACCGACCTGGCCCACTATCCGGACCCGGCACCGGCCCGGGCCGCGGTCGCCGCCCGACACCGTCGTCATTCGAACGAGGTGCTGCTCACCGCCGGTGCCGCCGAGGGCTTCGTGCTCATCGCCCAGGCGCTGCGCGGCGTTCGCCGTCCGGTGGTGGTGCACCCCCAGTTCACCGAGCCGGAGGCGGCGCTGCGGGCCGCCGGACACCGGGTCGAGCGGGTGCTGCTGGACGCCGCCGCCGACTTCCGGCTCGACCCCTCCCGGGTGCCCGCCGACGCCGACCTGGTGGTGATCGGCAACCCGACGAACCCGACCTCGGTCCTGCACCCCGCCCAGACCGTCGCCGCGCTGGCCCGCCCCGGTCGGGTGCTGGTGGTCGACGAGGCGTTCGCCGACACCACAATCGCCAGCGGGCACCCCGGCGAACCGGAGTCGCTGGCCGAACGGCGCGACCTGCCGGGGCTGCTCGTGCTGCGCAGCCTCACCAAGACGTGGGGCCTGGCCGGACTCCGGATCGGCTACCTGCTCGGTGCCCCGGAGCTGCTGTCCCGCCTGGCCGCCGTCCAGCCGCTCTGGGCCGTCTCCACACCCGCGCTGGCCGCCGCGTCGGCCTGCGCCACCGACGTCGCGGTGCACGCCGAACGCGAGATCGCCGCCGGCCTCGCCGCCGACCGCGACCACCTGGTCGCGCGCCTCGCCGAGCTGCCCGGGGTACGCGTCGTCGGCCGCCCCGCCAGCGCGTTCGTCCTGCTGCACCTGGCGGGAGCGGCAGCGATCCGGGCCGCCCTGCGCGAGCGGGGCTGGGCGGTGCGCCGAGGCGACACCTTCCCCGGCCTCGGCCCGGACTGGCTGCGGGTCGCGGTCCGCGACCGACACACCACCGACACGTTCATCGCCGTGCTGCGCGAGACCATGGAGGCATGATGCTGGAGACCACGATCGCCGCGATCCGACCACCGGACGAGGCGGCCATGGCCGCCGCCCGCGAGCTGCACAGCCGGCTGACCAAGCCGGCGGGCTCGCTGGGCGCGCTGGAGGAGCTGTCGGTACGCCTCGCCGGCCTGGCCGGGGTCTGCCCGCCACCGCTGCCCGAGCCGGTCGCGGTGGCGATCTTCGCCGGCGACCACGGGGTGCACGCCCAGCGGGTGAGCCCGTGGCCGCAGGAGGTCACTGCGCAGATGGTCGGCAACTTCCTGGCCGGCGGCGCGGTGGTCAACGCGTTCGCCCGGCAGGCCGGCGCATCGGTCACCGTGGTCGACGTCGGGGTGGCCACCCCGCTGCCCGTCCCTGGGGAGTCCGGCGCGACCATCCTCGACCCGTCCACGCCCCGACTGGTCGCCGCGTCCGTCCGCGCCGGCACCCGCGACCTCGCGGTGACCGCCGCACTCACCCGGGACGAGACGCTGGCGGCGGTGCGGACCGGCATCCGGATCGCCGACGAGCTGATCGACGCCGGGGCCGGCATCCTGCTCACCGGTGACATGGGCATCGCCAACACCACCCCGGCGGCGGCGCTGATCGCCGCGTTCACCGGCGTCGACCCGCTCGACGCCACCGGCCGGGGCACCGGGATCGACGACCCGACGTACGCCCACAAGGTGGGGGTGGTGCGGGCCGCGCTGGCCCGGCACACCCCCGATCCGACCGACCCGCTGGGTGTGCTGGCCGCCGTCGGCGGCCTGGAACACGCCGCGCTGGCCGGGTTGATCCTCGGTGCCGCGGCCCGCCGCACGCCGGTGCTGCTCGACGGCGTGATCGCGGTCTCGGCCGCGCTCGCCGCCGCCGCGCGGCTGGGCTGCTCCTCGGTGACGGTGGTCGCCCGTCGGCGGGAGGCGGTCGACGAGCTGCGACCGGTGGCGGACGCGCTGGGTGTGGCGCTGACGCCGGTCGACTGGGTGGACGCCCCCCGCGCTGTCGCCGCCGCCGACGTGGTCGTCTCCACCGTGCCGAAGGGGGTGGCCGACCCGCTGGCCGACGCGGTTGCCTGGCCGGCGGGCGCGGTGTTCTTCGACGCCCTCTATGACCCGTGGCCGACCCCGCTGGCTGCCTCCGCCGTGGCGGCCGGCCTGCGCGTGGCGTCCGGATTGGACCTGCTGCTGGCCCAGGCGGTCGGGCAGTTCGAGCAGTTCACCGGCGTGGCCGCGCCGAGGGCGGCGATGGCCGCCGCGCTGGCGGCCGCCCGCGCCAGCTGACGACCGGACAGCCGGTCCAGAGCAGACGGACCTCGACCCGGTGAACGGGTCTGTGCGGTGTGCCGCGTCGGCGAACACTGCGGAGCTGGACGTAGCCGACCCGCGCACCCCGTTGACGTCGCGCGTGCCGCGCGGGCAAGGTGTGTGACGGGCTTCGGTCGCATCCGGGATGAGAGCCCGGCATTCCCTGAGGCAGTTTCTTAGCTGACGGTTAAGACGCGCTTACGGAAAACTGTCCTACCTGCCACCTGTCCTGGTCATCGATACGCTGCTCACCGTTACGGACGCAGACACAGGGAGTTTCCTTGACCAGGCACGGACTGCACCGCATCGCCCGGTTCCGCTCCGAACCAAGGCGCAGGGCGATCGCCATCGGCGTGATCGGTGGTTCGGTGGTGGCCGGCATCGTGGCGACCATGATGCCGCTGCTCGCCAGCGACGACCTCTCGATCAGGGCGGCGGCGGACACCACCGCGACCGCGGTGACGCAGGACGGTGACAACGCGGCCAAGACGACGCTGGCCACCTGCGCGACGCGCTGCGACGGCAATCCGCGCGGTGCCCGGGAAGCGGTCATCGAGTTCGCGGTGACCACGGTGCCGGCCAACGCGGTGAACATCCGGGCGACGCTGCGGGTGCACGCCTGGCAGCAGTTCGCCGCCACGGTGACGGCGCACGCGTCGCCGCTGAGCGCCCGCGAGGCGCGGCCTCCGCTGGTCTCGGCCGGTGCTGCGCTGGACAGCGTGAACGCCGTCGCCAAGGGCTTCAACGAGTGGGACATCTCCAAGCTGGTCACCGGCAACGGCACCTGGACGGTCTCGCTGGCCCAGGGTGGCCTGGAGAGCCGGATCTACTGGGCGTCGGTCGAGAACCGCAACCCGGACCTGCGCCCCAGCCTGGTGATCAGCTACGACCTGGGAACCCGGCCGTCGCCGGTGACGCCCACCCGGCCGGCGCCGCCGCCGTCGCCGAGCACGCCGCCGACCACCGCCGCGCCCACCACGTCGCCGACAGTCGCCCCGACCCGTACCGCGACCCCGAGTGCCGGCGGCACGCCGCCGACCGGCAAGTGCGGGTCGGTGTCGGACAAGCTGGTCCCCTCCTGCGGTGCCTGGTGGGGCATGTACTCGCCCGCCGGGGCGTCCGGCGGCTGGGACCACGGCAAGGCTGTCGCCGACGTGGAGGCGCAGGTCGGGCGGAAGTTCGACATCGTGCACCGCTACCACGACTTCTCCAACGTTGGCAGCAACGGCGCGTTCCCCGACGCCTACGAGGTGCGGCAGATGCGCGAGGGCAGGCTGATGTTCTTCGCCTGGGAGTCCCGTGACTTCTCCGCCGGCACCACCCTCAAGTGGTCGGATGTCTACAGCGGTCGGCAGGACAGCACCATCGACGCGGTCGCGGGCCGGATCCGCGCCGCCGACACCCCGGTCTTCATGGGCTTCGACCACGAGCCGGAGGACGAGCCGAGCAAGGGCAGTGACGCCGACTTCGTGCGCGCCTGGCGCTACGTGCACGACCGGTTCGTCAAGGCCGGCGCCACCAACGCGGTCTGGGTCTGGACGATGATGGGCTGGTCCGGGCACTACTCGCGGTACGCCGGTCTGTACCCGGGTGACAAGTACGTCGACTGGGTGGGCTACGACCCGTACAACTTCCACGTCTGCAACGGCAGCACGGTGTGGAAGAGCCCGAGCACCACGATCGGTGGCTTCTACAAGTGGCTGGACGAGAACGGCGTCGGTGCCGGCAAGCCCCGGATGCTCGCCGAGTTCGGCACCAACTTCGACTCCACCGACCCGGGCGCGAAGCAGCGCTGGTTCCAGGACTTCCCGGCGGCGCTGAAGGCGCACCCGAAGATCAAGGCAGCCATCTACTTCAACTCGCCCGGCATGACCACCCGCACGTCGACCTGCGACATGACGATGAACCACGACGCCGCGGCGGTGGCCGGCTTCGCGCAGGCCGGCCGCGATCCCTACCTGCGGCAACCCACCGGAGGTAGCCGCTGACGATCGACATCGTCTGACAGCACGACGTTCGCCGGGGGTCGGACAATCCGATCCTCCGGCGTTCTGTCGGCTTGCGGATTCATGCACCGCCCAATCGGCGGATTTTGCTTACCAGGCTGGACGAGGCACGCTACCTCGGGTTCTCATCCATCTTGGAGGCGCAGCGTGCCCAAACTCTCGCACTTGTGGCGTTCGGTAGGACGACGTCGTACTAGGGCGGGGGTGGTCGCGTTGGCGATCACCGCCGCGGTTCTGGGTGTGCCCACGACCTCGTCGGCTGCGGTGGTGCCGGTCCCGGAGACGGCGACAGTGGTGTCGGCGAATCCCGCAGACGTGACCCCGCACGCCCGAGACGGTGAGACCCGCGCCTTCGCGCAGGTGGGCAACACGGTCTTCGTCGGCGGCAGTTTCACCCAGCTTCGGCAGACGGCCAGCTCCGCGTGGGTCACCCAGCGCTACCTCTTCGCCTACGACCGGACCACCGGCACCATGTCCACGGCCTTCCTGCCGGTGCTCGACGGCGCGGTCAACACGCTGCTCGCCGGTCCCGGCGGCACGCTGATCGTCGGCGGCGCCTTCAAGACCGTCAACGGCGTCTCCCGGAAGAACCTGGTGGCGCTCAACCCCTCTACCGGCGCGATCATCGACAGCTGGGTCGGTCGCTCCGACGGCGGCACGGTCCGTGATCTGGCCCTGCACGGCAACTGGCTGTACGTGGCCGGGGCGTTCAACTGGCTCAACGGCACCGCGCACGTCGGTCTCGGCCGGCTCAACGCGACCACCGGCGCGATCGACCCGACCTTCGTCATCGACGCCACGGTCGGGCGGCACGGCACCACGTCGTACGTCTGGACCATCGACGTCGCCCCGGACGGCAACACGCTTGTCGTCGGCGGCAACTTCACCCTCGTCAACGGCGTGTCGCGCAACCAGATCGCGTTGGTGGACGTCGCCGCGACGCCCACGCTGATCGACTGGAGCAGCGACAAGTTCATTCCGGGGTGCGCGTCGCCGGCGACGTTCGTGCACTACGTGCAGGACGTCAAGTTCGGTGGTGACGGCAGCTGGTTCGTGGTCGGCACCAACGGTGGCGCCGGCTGGCCGGCCGCGTACTGCGACGCCCTGGTCCGCTTCGAGACCGCCGCGCGCGGCGGCGGCCAGCTCGCCACCTGGGTCGACTACACCGGCAACGACACCATCACCTCGGTCGAGGTGGCGGACAACGTGATCTACCTGGGCGGGCACTTCCGCTGGTTGAACAACCCGAACGCCAGCGACAACGCCGGCCCGGGCGCGATCGACCGGCTCGGCATCGCCGCCGTCACCCCGGCGACCGGTCTGCCGGTGAACTGGAACCCGCGGCGCAGCGGCAGCGCCTCGATGCCGGCGGGCACCAGCAGTTGGGGCTCCTCGGTGCCGGTGCTCTGGCGCGGTTCCGACGGTCTCTACTTCGGGCACAACTCCGACGGCATGGGCGAGGAGTACCACGGCCGGCTCGGCATGTTCCCGCTCGCCGGCGGTCGCACCTTCACCCCGAAGAACCCGCCCGCCGCCACCACCGGCAACCTCTACCTGAACACCGGTCCGGGCACCGTGGCGAAGGTGCCGTTCGACGGGACGGCGCTGGGCACCCCGGCCACGGTCAGCCAGCCCGCGTACACGGCGGCCGGCGCGACCTGGCGGGTGGACGACCGGATCTACTGGTCGCACACGGTGGCGGGCACGCCCACCGGCAGCCGGATCGACGTCTCGCTCTTCAGCGGCGGCGCGATCGGCTCGCCGTGGGAGGCGTCCGGCTACAACGACTGGTTCAACCCGGCGGTGCTGACCGGCGCCTTCTTCCTCGACGGCCGGCTCTACTACACCCGTACCGGGACCAACAACCTCTACTACCGCTACTTCGAGATCGACGGCAACTACCTCGGCGCCACCGAGTTCACACTGCCGACCAGCGGCGTGACCTGGTCCGGGGTGCGCGGCATGGCCTGGGTGGGTGGCCAGATCGTCTACGGTTTCACCGACGGCGCGCTGCGCAGCGTGGCGTTCGACCCGACGGCCGCGCCGAGCGTGGCGGTCAACGGCACCACGGCGACTGTCATCGCCACGGCGACGCCCGAGTTGTCCTGGTCTACCCCATCGACCTTCTTCTCCGTACAGTAAGGGTCAACAGTTCGTAACGGAGCATCGGTAAATTGTTCACGTTGGGCCGGTGGCGGCACCACCGCCGCCGGCCCCGCGACTTGGGGAGGGTCGTTGCACGGCGCCGCTGGCATCCGAACGAGACGCGCGGTGCGTCTGGTCTTCGCGGTCAAACGCGGCTGGTACCGCCTCCGCTACCGACGGTTGACGCTCGGCCGGGACGTGGAGATCCGTGGTCGGATCCGACTACGTCGCGGCGTACGGGTGACCATCGGCGACCGCACCCGGTTGAACAAGCTCGTCCGCTTCGCCGGCCCTGGCGAGGTTCGGGTCGGGGCCGACTGTCTGCTCAACGCCACCTGGATCGGCACCTGGACGTCGGTGACGGTGGGGGACCGGTGCCTCCTGTCGGACTGCGAACTGCTCGACAACGACTTCCACAACCTGCCGCCCGAGCAGCGGCACGCGCCGCCCGGCCCGCTCACCCGTGCCCCGATCGTCCTTGAGGACAACGTCTGGGTCGGCGCGCACGCCCTGGTCATGAAGGGCGTACGGGTCGGTCGGGACAGCGTCGTGGGCGCGGCGACAGTGGTTCGCACGGACGTGCCACCCGGCGTGGTGGTGGTCGGCAATCCTCAACAGACGGTGAAGAAGTTCCATGACTGATGCAGCGCCCGGCTCCTGGCCCACGGACGGCCCGCCCGCCGACTCCACCCGCTCGGTGACCCTCACCGACCTACTGCGGGTGCCGATGCACCGGGTGCGGCTGGTGGCGGCGGTGGCCGCGGTCGGCCTGCTCGCCGCGCTCGGCTACGTGGTGCTGGTGCCGGCGGCGCTGACCGCGAGCGCCGTGGTCGCGGTCCGGCCGGTGGTGACCGACGCCTTCACCCCCAGCGGCGCGGGCGCGGACCGCGCGGTCAACATGAACGTGGAGAGCGGCATCGCCACCGGCACCGAGGTCGTGCAGCGGCTCGCCGACGCGGCCGGCGCCGACCCGCGGGACATCCGGAACGCGCTCGAGGTCGAGGTGCCCACCGGTGGGCAGATCCTGCGCTTCACCTACCAGGCGCGCGACGCGCAGCGGGCGGTGCAGAGCGCCAACATGGCCGCCGAGGCCTACCTGAGCGTGCGACGAACCATGTACGAGCAACAGCGCGCCGAGATGCTGCGCTCCTACGACGCCAGCATCACCAAGGTCGCCGCCCAACAGGTCGCGTTGCAGAAACGGGCGAACACCGCGAAGGACAGCGCCGCCGGCGATGCCCTGGTGGCCGAGCTGGCCGGGATCAACAACCAGCTCACCCAGCTCAACGCCGCCCGCACCGAGATCGCCGCCGTCGACGTCAACCCCGGCTGGGTCACCCAGAGCGCCGAGAGGGCCCTTGTCACCTCCGCCGGGCACCGGCTGCTCTACCTGGTCGCCGGCCTGCTCGGTGGCGCGCTGATCGGCATCGTGCTCGCCTACCTCTGGGAGTCGACCGACCGGCGGGTCCGCTCGGTCGCGGACGGCCGGGACGCCTCCAATCTTCCGCTGCTCGGCACGGTGCGCCGGCCGCCGTTCCGGGGCAGCCCCCGCGCGGTCGACGCCGACGTCCGATACGTGGCGATGGCGGTCGCCGAGCGGGTCCGGCAACCCGCCCGGGTCGCACTGGTCACCGCCCGGGAGGACGCCACCGCGCTGACCGCCGGCCTCGCGGTGGCGCTCGCCGCCGACGGTCGGGAGGTCTTCGTCGCCGACGACAGCGGGCGGATCGAGCGGCTGCGCGCCAGCGTGCTCGCCGACCGGGGGCGGCTGCCCATCGACCCG
>NZ_JAEVHL010000201.1 GCF_016803395.1 Micromonospora tarensis
GGTGGCTACCGTGGCGGTCCCGGCGGCGGTGCGGGTGCTCCCGGTGGCGGTTTCCGTCCGGGTGGTCCGGCCGGTGGCGGCGGACGTCCGGGTGCCGGTGGTCGTGGCCGTGGCGGCGGTGCCGCGGGTGCCTTCGGGCGTCCGGGTGGCCGGCCGACGCGCGGTCGCAAGTCCAAGAAGCAGCGCAGACAGGAGTTCGACAACCTGTCGGCTCCGACCATGAGCTCGGGTGCTCCCCGAGGTCAGGGTCAGATCGTCCGGCTCTCCCGTGGCGCCTCGCTGTCCGACTTCGCCGACAAGATCAACGCCAACCCGGGTTCGCTGGTCCAGGAGATGTTCAACCTGGGCGAGATGGTCACCGCGACCCAGTCCTGTTCTGACGACACCCTGCACCTGCTGGGTGAGCACCTGGGCTTCGACATCCAGATCGTCAGCCCGGAGGACGAGGACCGCGAACTGCTCGCGCAGTTCAACATCGACCTCGACGCGGAGGTGGCCGAGGAGCGTCTGGTCAGCCGTGCGCCGGTGGTGACCGTCATGGGTCACGTCGACCACGGTAAGACCAAGCTGCTCGACGCGATCCGTAAGGCGAACGTCGTGGCGGGCGAGGCGGGTGGCATCACCCAGCACATCGGCGCCTACCAGGTCCACGTCCCGCACGAGGGCGAGGACCGGGCGGTCACCTTCATCGACACCCCGGGTCACGAGGCGTTCACCGCCATGCGTGCCCGTGGTGCCCAGGTCACGGACATCGTGATCCTGGTGGTCGCGGCCGACGACGGCGTGATGCCGCAGACCATCGAGGCGTTGAACCACGCCAAGGCGGCCGACGTGCCGATCGTGGTCGCGGTCAACAAGGTCGACAAGCCGGACGCCAACCCGGACAAGGTCCGCCAGCAGCTGACCGAGTACGGCCTGGTCGCCGAGGAGTACGGCGGCGAGACCATGTTCGTCAACGTGGCGGCCAAGCCGGGCATCGGCATCGAGGAGCTTCTCGAGGCGGTCCTGCTGACCGCCGACGCGTCGCTGGAGCTGACCGCTCCGATCGACGGGCCGGCGCAGGGTGTGGCCATCGAGGCGCACCTGGACAAGGGCCGCGGTGCGGTGGCGACGGTGCTCGTGCAGAAGGGCACCCTGCGGGCGGGCGACTCGATCGTCGCCGGTGGGGCGCACGGCCGGGTCCGGGCCATGCTCGACGAGAACGGCAACCAGCTCTCCGAGGCTGGTCCGGCGCGTCCGGTCATGGTTCTGGGTCTGACCGCGCCGCCCGGTGCGGGTGACACCTTCCTCGCCGCGGCGGACGACCGCACGGTGCGGCAGATCGCCGAGCAGCGGCAGGCACGGCGGCGGGCGGCGTCCTTCGCCAACTCCCGCGGTCGGGCCACCCTCGAGACGCTCATGGAGCAGCTCAAGGAGGGCGAGAAGACCTCGCTCAACCTCATCCTCAAGGGCGATGTCTCCGGTTCGGTGGAGGCCCTGGAGGACGCGCTGTTCAACCTCGACATCCCCGAGGAGGTCCAGCTCAAGGTCCTCGACCGGGGCGTCGGCGCGATCACCGAGAGCAACGTCATGCTCGCGAGCGCCTCGTCCGAGCCGGTCACGATCATCGGCTTCAACGTGCGGGCCTCGAACAAGGTCCGCGAGATGGCCGACCGCGAGGGCGTGGAGATCCGGTACTACACCGTCATCTACCAGGCCATCGAGGAGATCGAGGCAGCGCTCAAGGGCCTGCTCAAGCCGGAGTACGAGGAGGCCGAGCTGGGCACCGCGGAGATCCGCGACGTCTTCCGCTCGTCCAAGATCGGCAACATCTCCGGTTGCATCGTCCGGTCGGGCGTCATCCGACGCAACGCGAAGGCTCGACTGCTTCGGGACGGGGCGGTCGTGGCGGACAACCTCACGATCACCTCGCTCAAGCGGTTCAAGGACGACGCAACCGAGGTCCGCGAGGGCTTCGAGTGCGGTCTGACCCTGGGTGGTTACAACAACGTCCAGGTCGGCGACGTCATCGAGACCTTCGAGATGCGGGAGAAGGTTCGCGCCTGATCCGGCAGTGACACGCTGATCAAGGGGTTTACGCCGACCGGCGTAAACCCCTTGATCATGCGGGGCGGGTTGGCGGTATCGTCCGGAGCGATGTTCACCGGAACCGCGGTCTTCGACCTGCTGCTGCCGGGCGACTCCCGGTCGCTCAAAACCAAGAGATCATATGTACGGCCGATCGTGGCGGCGCTGCGCCGCTTCGAGGTCTCGGCCGCCGAGGTGGGTGCGCTCGACCTGCACGGTCGGGCGCAGCTGGCGGTGGCCGTGGTGGCCGCCGAGACGGCGCACGTCCGCGAGGTGCTCGACTCCTGTGAGCGCCTGGTGGCCGGTCGCCCCGAGGTCGAGCTGCTGTCGGTCCGCCGCCGGCTGTACGGCGTGGACGACGACTGACCACGGTGCCGGCTGTGCCGGGCGACCGGTACGGCCGCGAAGGTAGTGTTCGAGATGTTGGCCGGTCGACCGGCGGCCCCGGGCCGCCGATCGACCGGGAGCGGGACGCCGTGGAGGTGGCGAGATGTCTGATCCGGCCAAGGTACGCCGGCACGCGGAACGGGTGCGTGAGCTGGTCGCGTCGGTGGTGCGGAGCCAGATCAAGGACCCGCGGCTCGGGATGATCACCATCACCGACGCCCGGATCACCGCGGACCTGCGCGACGCGACGGTCTTCTACACGGTGCTCGGCGACACGGTGGCCCAGGCGGACACCGCGGCGGCGCTGGAGAGCGCCAAGGGCATGCTGCGCAGCACTGTGGGCAAGGCCCTCGGGCTGCGCCACTCACCGACCCTCACCTTCGTCCTCGACGACGTGCAGGACCAGGTCAAGCACATCGACGACCTGCTCGCCGCCGCCCGGAACGCGGACGCCGAGGTGCAGCGGCTCGCCGCCCAGGCGAAGTACGCGGGCGATGCCCAGCCGTACCGGGTGGAGGACGACGAGACGGACGAGGCCGACGAGACGGACGAGGCCGACGAGGCCACCGACGTCAAGGACCCCGCGCGGGTGGGGAAACGCGGTGACCAGCACCGCCAGCGCCCCACTCGCCGGGGCGACCGAGGCCGGCCCGGCCGAGAGGGACTGGGCGGCGGCCGAGGCGTTGCTGCGGGCCGTTCCGCCGACCGGCCGGGTGCTGCTCATCTGCCACATCAACCCGGACGGCGACGCGCTGGGCAGCATGCTCGGCTTCGGTCTGGGTCTGCGGCAGCTCGGCGTCCAGCACGTGCGGGCCACCTTCCCCGGTCCGCCGGAGGTGCCCGAGCCGTTCCGTGGGCTGCCCGGACTGGACCTGCTGGTTCCGGCGCACGCCACGGACCCGGCACCCGACCTGGTGATCTGCTTCGACGCGGCGAGCGAGTCGCGCCTCGGCGAGTTGGCCGGACGGCTGTCGACGGCGGGCGCGGCGTTGGTGCTCGATCACCATGCCTCCAACCCCGGCTTCGGCACCGTCAATCTGGTCGACCCGAGTGCGGCGGCGACATCGGTCGTGGCCGAGCGGCTGTTGACCCGGCTCGGGGTGGTGGTGGACGCGGCCATCGCCGAGTGCCTCTACGTGGCGCTCACCACGGATACCGGCTCGTTCCGGTTCGAGGCGACCACCCCGGCGGTGCACCAGCTGGCGGCCCGGTTGCTGGCGACCGGCATCTCGCCCGGTGACATCTCCCGGCGGGTCTTCGACACCCGGCCCTTCGGCGCGGTCCGGCTCTTCGGTGAGGTGCTCGGCCGGGCCCGGCTGGAGCCGGCCGCCGCCGGCGGCCGGGGGTTGGTGTGGACCTTCGCCACGCTCGACGACCTGGCTCGGCACGATCAGCGGCCGTACGTGTTGGAGGCGCTCATCGACTCGGTGCGCTGCACCGCCGAGGCGGATGTGGCCTGTGTGGTGAAACAGGGCACGGCCACCGAGTGGGCGGTGTCGATGCGCAGCAAGGGCGCCGTGGACGTCAGCCGGGTCGCTGTCGCGCTGGGCGGCGGCGGGCACCGGTTCGCGGCCGGGTTCACCGGTCGGGGCACCGTCGAGCAGGTGGTCGACTCGATCCGTGCTCAGCTGGACGCGGCGGTGATCCCCGGTCGCTGACTTTCGCCGTTCGTCGTTCGTCGATGGACCGGTCGCGAAGATCAGGGTCAGCTCCGGGGGGTGTTGGTCTTCCCGCGCTCCGTGAGACCGGGAAGAATTGCGGGATGGAGCAGCCGCACGACCTCACCGTGGAGGCCCCCCGCGCCTGGGATCGGCCCGCCGTCTCGGTCCCCGTCCTCGTCTGCCTGTCGCTCGTCGGTGGCCGGTTCGCGTCCTTCTCCACCGAGGCGAACTTGTTCACCCTCGGCACGGGTGGGGTGCTGATCTGGCTCGGTCTGAGCAATCGGGTGCCCCGTCGACCGGCGCCACACCGACTGGGTTCGGGCGCGGTCTGGTGGGCGGTGCCGGTGGTGGTCTTCGGGGTCTTCGAGGGCGCCACGTTCGTGCTTGCGGTCGGCGACGAATTCCCCACCTTCTCGCGGCTGGCCGATCCACTCCTGGAAGATCACCTGACTCGCTCGGCAGTCTGGTTCGCCTGGCTGGCTGCCTTCTGGGGGCTGGTGCGGCGATGATGCGGGCCCTCGCGATCGGCGGTTTCCTCACCGCCCTGGCCCTCTTCGCGGTCGTCGAGTGGATGGCCCGGCGGGAGGGTTCGCGGATCCCCACCCTGGGCGAGGTCTGCGCGTACGTGATGCGCTACGAGGTCGGCCCGGTTCCGGTGGGCCGGATCGGTCTGTTCGGGTTCTGGTGGTGGCTGGGCTGGCATTTCCTGGCCCGCTGAGCCGGGTTGTCGACTGTCCAGATGGCGGGAACCGTAAGCAGCATGTGGACCTGAACGATAGCTTGGGAGATGGCCGGCGCCGGATAGCGGCGCAGGTCACGGGCGGTGGTGCCACACCCCGTGCCGCCTCCCTCCAGGGTCGGACCGACCCGGGCTCACGCTGCCCAGTCGGCTGCTCCGGTAACCCCGGACCGCCGTGGGGCGCTCAGCACGACCGCCCGTGAGGGCCGCCGCATGTCGGCGGCTCGCACCCTGGAAGGAGCGCCACCATGTCCAAGAAGCCCAAGCCCGAGACCACTGACGACGCCCGCGAGCAGGCTCGCCGCGCGCTGCAGACGTCGATGGACACCCGTCAGTGATCCGACCCGTCCGGCGGTAATCCCTCCTGCGGACACGGTCGGGAAGGGTCGGGCGCCTCCTGGTGCGCCTTTGAAGCTGAATCGTCTGCGACATCGCGACCTGTCTCGTCCGCGCGCTCCGACCTGCTTTGTCTGCGCTGTCACGACGTGATTCGTCTGCGACGTCACGACGTGCTTCGTCTGCGACGTCACGACGTGCTTCGTCTGCGACGTCACGACCTGATTTGTCTGCGACGTCCAGACATGCTTCGTCTACGACGTCACGACGTGATTCGTCTACGACATCAGCTCGAAAGCCTCTGACCAGAGGCCCGCGCTCCGACTGCCTGCCGGCAGGTGCTGCCGCGGGGGACCGCGATGAGCCGGACCGCCAGCGACCGACCGAGGTAAGCGGTCGGCGGGATTGCGATCCTTACTGCGCTCGTGCCAGGATCGGCGGCGATGAGCCAGACCGCCACCACCGACCGGGCCGCCTCGCCGCGCCGGATCGCCAGCCTCGCCCTGCCGGCCCTCGTGGTGCTCGCCGCCGAGCCGCTCTACGTGCTCGTCGACACGGCCGTGGTCGGTCACCTCGGCCGGGTGCCGCTGGCCGCGCTCGCCGTGGGCGGCACGGTGATGACGTTGACCGCATGGGTCGGCACCGTGGTCGCGTACGGCACCACCGGGCGCGCTGCCCGCCGCTTCGGAGCGGGAGACCGGGCCGCCGCGGTGGCCGAGGGCGTCCAGTCCTCCTGGTTGGCGTTCGGTGTCGGTCTGCTGATCGCGATCGGCATGCAGTTCGGCGGAGCCGCGCTCGCGCGTACCCTCGCCGGCGGTGGTGGCGACGTGGCCGACGCCGCGGCACACTGGCTGCGGCTCGCGGCCCTCGGTGCCCCCGGCCTGCTGCTCGCCGCGGCCGGCAACGGCTGGCTGCGCGGCGTGCAGGACACTCGCCGTCCGCTGTACTTCGTGCTCGGCCCCAACCTGCTCTCCGCGCTGCTCTGCCCGCTGCTGGTCTACCCCGCCAAGCTGGGCCTGATCGGCTCGGCGGTCGCCAACGTCGTCGCGCAGACCCTCTGCGGGGCGCTCTTCGCCGCGGCCCTGGTCGCCGAACGGGTGTCGCTGCGACCCCGGCCCCGCGTGATCCGCCAGCAGTTGGTGCTCAGCCGGGACCTGCTGATCCGAGGTATCGCCTTCCAGGCCAGCTTCCTCTCCGCCACCGCCGTCGCCGCCCGCTTCGGCGCCGCCGCTGTCGGTGCCCACCAGATCGCCCTGCAACTCTGGTTCTTCACCGCGCTGGTGCTCGACGCGCTGGCCATCGCCGCCCAGTCGCTGGTGGGCGCCGCGCTCGGTGCCGGCGACGACGCGGGCGCGCGGGCGCTCGCCCGCCGGATCGGGCTGCTCGGTGGCGTCTGCGGCGTCGGCTTCGCGTTGCTCATCGCCGCTGGCGCCGGCGTGGTGCCGTCCTGGTTCAGCTCCGATCCGGGGGTACGCGAGCAGGCCATGACCGCGTGGCCGTGGTTCGTCGTCATGCTGCCGCTGGCCGGGGTGGTGTTCGCCCTCGACGGTGTGCTGATCGGCGCGGGCGACGTGCGTTACCTGCGCAACCTCACCATCGTGGCGGCGCTCGGCGGGTTCCTGCCCGCCATCTGGCTGGCGTACGCCCTCGACCTCGGGCTGGGCGGCATCTGGGCCGGGCTCACCCTGTTCGTGGTGATCCGGCTGGTCGCCCTGCTGCTGCGCCTGCGCAACGGCAGGTGGGCGGTGGTCGGGGCCGTCCGCTGACCCGGTAGTGGTCTCCGTCGGTCAGCCCCGCGTGCTCCGGTGGTGGGCAGCACGCGAGCGCCGCCCACGCGGCTGCCCGTGCGAGCCGTCTGGCAGGCTTGGCCGACGTGAGCACCGATGGTCTGATCGTGGTCGACAAGCCCGGCGGCATGACGTCGCACGACGTGGTGGCCCGGGTCCGCCGGCTGGCCAAGACCCGACGGGTCGGGCACGGCGGCACCCTCGACCCGATGGCGACCGGCGTACTGGTGATCGGTGTGGGTCGGGCCACCCGGCTGCTGACCTACGTCATCGGCGCGAGCAAGAGCTACGCCGGCACCATCCGGCTCGGTCAGGCCACCGTCACCGACGACGCCGAGGGCGACGTGATCGCCACCACTCCGGTCGGCCTGGTGACCGACGACGGGATCCGCTCGGCGCTGGCGGCCCTGAGCGGCGAGGTCGACCAGGTGCCGAGCGCGGTCAGCGCCATCAAGATCAACGGACAGCGGGCGTACAAGCGGGTCCGTGACGGGGAGAGCGTCGAACTGCCGGCGCGGCGGGTCACCATCTCCCGGTTGGAGGTGCTGGCGATCCGCCGCACCGAGCCGGACGTGATCGACGTGGACGTGGACGTGACCTGCTCCTCCGGCACGTACATCCGGGCCATCGCCCGGGACGCCGGCCTGGCGCTCGGCGTCGGCGGGCACCTGACGGCGCTGCGGCGTACCGCGGTGGGCGGTTTCACCCTCAGCGAGGCGGCCACGCTCGACGAGCTGGAGGAGCGCGCCCCGAACGTGGTGAACCTGCCGATGGACGCGGCCGCGGAGCGGTTCTTCCCGCGCCGGGAGGCCACCCCCGACGAGGCCCGGCTGCTCGCCCACGGCGGGCCGCTGGAACCGGCCGGCCTCACCGGGCCGTACGCCGTGTTCGGGCCGGCAGGCGGCTTGATCGCTATCGTCAGCGAGCGGGACGGGCGGGCCGCGCGGAGATCGTGCTCGCCCCGGCCTGACGGCGGGGCGCAGGTCCGCCGGCCCCCGGCCGGCGGGACAGCAGGGGAGGAACGGCATGCAGCGGTGGCGGGGGTACGACGCGGCGCCCGGCGGGTGGGGGCGCTCGGTCGTCACCATCGGCGTCTTCGACGGCGTGCACAAGGGGCACCAGGCGACCATCGGGCACACCGTGGCCCGAGCCCGGGAGCTGGGCGTGCAGTCGGTGGTGGTCACCTTCGACCCGCACCCGGCCGAGGTGGTCCGCCCCGGTTCGCACCCGGCGGTGCTCACCGAGCCGGCCCGCAAGGCGGAGCTGATCGAGGCGCTGGGCGTGGACGTGCTCTGCGTGGTGCCGTTCACCCCGGAGTTCTCCCGGGTGCCGGCCGAGCAGTTCGTGCACGACGTGCTGGTCGAACATCTGCACGCGGCGCTGGTGGTGGTCGGCGGCAACTTCCGCTTCGGGCACCGGGCCGCCGGCGACGTGGCGTTGCTGGAACGGCTGGGTCAGACGTTCGGCTTCGGCGTGGAGGGCGCCCCGCTGGTCGCCGAGGCCGGCACCGTCTTCTCCTCCACGTACATCCGGTCCTGCGTCGACGCGGGCGACGTGGGCGCGGCGGCCGCCGCGCTGGGCCGCCCACACCGGGTGGAGGGCGTCGTGGTCCGCGGCGACCAGCGGGGCCGGGAACTCGGCTTCCCCACCGCCAACCTGCTCTGCCACCGGTACGCGGCGGTGCCCGCCGACGGGGTGTACGCGGCCCGGCTGATCCGCCGAGGCCAGCACGAGCCGCTGCTGGCGGCCGTCTCCGTCGGCACCAACCCGACCTTCTCCGGCCGGGAGCGACGGGTCGAGGCGTACGCGCTGGACTTCTCCGGCGACCTGTACGGCGAGCGGCTGGCCCTGGACTTCGTGGCGCACCTGCGCGGTCAGATCCGGTACGACTCGATCGAGCCGTTGATCGCCCAGATGAACCAGGACGTCGAACGCACCCGGCGCGTACTGGCCTGATCGTGGTGGGGTGACGGGCCGCCACCGAGGCCCTTCGCCGGGTGTTACCGGCGAGTGCTGGTAGTCTTGCCGGGACGTCGGGTGACCGGCGTGGGGCCTCGCGTGCCTGCTCGACGCCGCGGGTGCGAGGTACCGGTCCGTTTCCGGTCCACCGGGACGACGGACACCCATTTGATCAACCCATCGAAACAGGGAGAACATGGCGCTCGATCAGGAAGCCAAGGCCAGCATCCGCGCGGAGTACGCGACCGCCGAGGGCGACACCGGTTCGCCGGAGGTCCAGGTCGCGGTCCTCACCAAGCGGATCGCCGAGCTGACCGAGCACCTGAAGGTGCACAAGCACGACCACCACAGCCGCCGTGGGCTGCTGCTGCTGGTCGGCCGGCGCCGTCGGTTGCTCAACTACGTCCAGAAGAAGGACATTGCCCGCTACCGGTCGCTCATCGAGCGGCTCGGTCTGCGCCGGTGACGTGACGGGGGAGTGGCCGGACGGCCGCTCCCCCGTACCGCGTCCCACCTGAAAGAAACACGGGCCGCGCGACCACCCGAGAGGGAGCCGGTCAGCGTACCGGTCTCCGGTAGTGGCCCCCGGGAAGTCCGGCATCATGCCGGCCACCCGGGCGCTTCGATCGAAGACCGGCCGGCTGAGCAGCTCCCCGATGTCGTGGGCCCACGACGCGAAGGAGCACGACAGCACATGACCGAGACCAAACTCGGCACCGAATCCCGCACCGCCGTGATCGACAACGGGTCCTTCGGCACCCGCGAGATCACCTTCTCCACCGGTCGGCTGGCCCGCCAGGCCGCCGGTTCCGTCATCGCCCAGCTGGGCGAGACGGTCGTCCTCTCCGCCACCACCGCCGGTAAGCACCCGAAGGAGCAGTTCGACTTCTTCCCGCTGACCGTCGACGTCGAGGAGCGGATGTACGCCGCGGGCCGCATCCCCGGCTCGTTCTTCCGCCGTGAGGGTCGGCCCAGCGAGGACGCGATCCTCACCTGCCGGCTGATCGACCGGCCGCTGCGCCCGTCCTTCGTCAAGGGCCTGCGCAACGAGGTCCAGGTCGTCGAGACCATCCTGGCGCTCGACCCGCAGCACCCGTACGACGTCGTGGCGATCAACGCCGCCTCGATGTCGACCAAGCTCTCCGGCCTGCCGTTCTCCGGCCCGATCGGGGCGACCCGGGTCGCCCACATCGACGGCCAGTGGGTCGCCTTCCCGACCCTGGAGGAGCTGGCCCGCGCCACCTTCGACATGGTCGTGGCCGGCCGCACGCTCGAAGACGGCGACGTCGCGATCATGATGGTCGAGGCCGAGGCCACCCCGAACGCCGTCGCCCTGATCTCGGCCGGTGCCACCGCCCCGACCGAGGAGGTCGTCGCCAGCGGCCTGGAGGCCGCCAAGCCGGCGATCCGTGAGCTGTGCCGCGCGCAGAGCGAGCTGGCCGAGGTCGCCGCCAAGCCGGTCACCGAGTTCCCGGTCTTCCTGGACTACCAGGACGACGTCTACGACGCGGTCGCCGAGCTGGCCCGCGCCGACGTGGCCGAGGCGATCACCATCGCCGGCAAGGCCGACCGCGAGGAGGCCCTGGACCGGGTCAAGGCCCGGGTCGCCGAGGAGCTGGGCGCTCGGTTCGAGGGCCGGGAGAAGGAGCTCAGCGCTGCCTTCCGGTCGCTGACCAAGTCCGAGGTGCGCAACCGCGTGCTGCGCGAGCAGGTCCGCATGGACGGGCGTGGCCCGCGGGACATCCGGGCGCTGACCGCCGAGGTCGGCGTGCTGCCCCGGGTGCACGGTTCGGCGCTGTTCGAGCGGGGCGAGACCCAGATCCTGGGCGTCACCACGCTGAACATGCTCCGGATGGAGCAGATGGTGGACACGCTCTCCCCGGAGAACCGCAAGCGCTACATGCACAACTACAACTTCCCGCCGTACTCGACCGGTGAGACCGGCCGGGTCGGCTCGCCGAAGCGTCGCGAGATCGGCCACGGCGCGCTCGCCGAGCGCGCGCTGATCCCGGTGCTGCCGTCGCGCGAGGAGTTCCCGTACGCCATCCGGCAGGTGTCCGAGGCGCTCGGCTCCAACGGCTCCACCTCGATGGGTTCGGTCTGCGCCTCGACGCTGGGCCTGCTCTCCGCGGGTGTCCCGCTGAAGGCGCCGGTCGCCGGCATCGCGATGGGGCTCATCTCCGACGAGGTGGACGGCAAGACCCAGTACGTGACGCTGACCGACATCCTCGGTGCCGAGGACGCGTTCGGTGACATGGACTTCAAGGTCGCCGGCACGCCGGAGTTCGTCACCGCGCTCCAGCTCGACACCAAGCTCAACGGCATTCCGTCGGACGTGCTGGCCGCCGCGTTGCAGCAGGCCAACGAGGCCCGGCAGGTCATCCTCGGCGTGATGAAGGCGGCGATCGAGGCTCCGGCCGAGATGTCGGACTACGCGCCGCGGGTCACCACCGTCAAGATCCCGGTCGACAAGATCGGCATGGTGATCGGCCCGAAGGGGCAGACCATCAACGCGATCCAGGACGAGACCGGTGCCGAGATCTCCATCGAGGACGACGGCACGATCTACGTCGGCGCCACCAACGGCCCGTCGGCCCAAGCGGCCGTCGACCGGATCAACGGCATCGCCAACCCGACCCTGCCGAAGCAGGGCGAGCGGTTCCTCGGCACGGTGGTCAAGACCGCCGCGTTCGGTGCGTTCATCTCGCTGCTGCCGGGCCGGGACGGCCTGCTGCACATCTCCAAGGTGGGCGACGGCAAGCGGGTCGAGCGCGTCGAGGACTTCCTCAACGTCGGCGACCGGGTCGAGGTCGAAATCGCGGACATCGACGCCCGCGGCAAGATCTACCTGGACAAGGTCCGCCCGGAGGCGCCGAGGCGCCGGCCGCCGGTGAGTCGCGCTCCAGTTCGCTGATCTCGACGTCGGTCGGCGGTTGGTAGCCCTTGCCGCGC
>NZ_JAEVHL010000202.1 GCF_016803395.1 Micromonospora tarensis
TACCCGCCTGGCTCCACACCTACAACCACCACCGCGGACACACCGCCCTCGCCGGACAACCACCCATCACCCGCGTCAACAACGGTGCTGGGCGCTACAGCTAGCAGTGCGTCCTTGCTGTCGAACCGGCCCCGGTTCCCCGACCGGGCCTTCCGCCGTACCATCAGAACCGTCCCCCTAGATCGACATCCATGTCGACAACATCGACCATAGCTTCTAACGATTCTTGACAGTGCCGACCGTGACACCGAGCAGGTCCGCCGCCTCCGCCTCGGTGCGGTCCTCGAAGAACCGCAGCACCAGCACGGCACGTTGTCTCGGGGAGAGCTTCGCCAGCGCCGCCCGCAGGGTGAGTCGCAGGCTGGCCTGGTGGGCGTGGTCGGGGGCCGAGCCGCCTCCGCGTGGCTCGGGCAGGTCGCCCGGCATCGACTCGGGTATCCGACGGCGGCGCCACCAGGACACCTGCAGGTGGTACATGGTCTTGCGGGTGTACGCCTCGGCGTTGCCGCTGTGGTGCAGGCGGCTCCACGATCGATGCGTCCGAGCCAGGGCTGACTGGACGAGGTCCTCGGCCAGATGTTGATCTCCGGTCAGCAGGTAGGCCGAGCGCAACAACGCCGGGGTGCGGGTACGGACGAACGAGTCGAACTCACTCAGCAGAGTGTCCACACGAGCCGGTCCTTCGCATCAGGGGTGTAAGGCTGAATGCCATCCCAGACGTCAGCATGGGCACCGATGGTTGCCGTGTCCGAGTGCTCAAGATGCACATCACCTGTACCGAATTGGTTCGCTCGTCCGATCGGCGCGGCCCTACCCTGCAACCATGCTGCTACGCATGTCGGCCCTGTTGCTGCGGACCCTGCGCGAGGACCCGGCGGACGCGGAGGTGCCGAGTCACCGGCTGCTGCTGCGCGCCGGTTACATCCGTCGTGCCGCACCGGGCGGCTACACCTGGCTGCCGCTGGGCAAGCTGGTGCTGGACCGGATCACCGAGGTGGTGCGTGGCGAGCTGATCGCGATCGGGGATCAGGAGGTGCACTTCCCCGCGCTGTTGCCGGCCGACCCCTATCGCACCAGCGGCCGGTGGGCCGAGTACGGCGACGACATCTTCACCCTCGCCGACCGGCGCGGTGCCGAGCACCTGTTGGCACCGACCCACGAGGAGATGGCGACGCTGCTGATCAAGGACCTGTTCACGTCCTACCGGGACTTTCCGGTGACGCTGTTCCAGGTGCAGACGAAGTTCCGCGACGAGGCCCGGCCGCGCGCCGGACTGCTCCGCGGCCGGGAGTTCCTGATGAAGGACGCGTACTCCTTCGACCTGGACGACGCCGGGCTGCGGGACGCGTACGCCCGGCACCGGGCCGCGTACCGGCGGATCTTCGACCGGTTGGGTCTGGACTACGCGGTGGTGCGGGCGATGTCCGGCGCGATGGGTGGCTCCGCGTCGGAGGAGTTCCTGGCGGCGACGCCGGTCGGTGAGGACACCTTCGTCGGCTGTACCGCCTGCGACTACGCGGCCAACACCGAGGCGGTCATCACCCGGCTGCCGCCGCCGGTGACCCGGGCGCCCACCCGGCTGTCGAGGTGCACGAGACCCCGGAGACCCCGACGATCGCGAGCCTGGTGGAGCTGGCCAACGCCCGCCGGTTGGCCGGGCGGGACGGCTGGACCTCCGCCGACACCCTGAAGAACGTCGTACTCTCCGTCCGCCAGCCCGGTGCGGACCGGGCCGAGCCCCTGGTCGTCGGAGTGCCGGGTGACCGGGAGGTCGACCTGAAACGGGTCGGTGCCGCGCTGCACCCGGCCCAGGTGAGCGTCTTCGAGGAGTGGGCCGACCATCCGGAGTTGGTGCGCGGTTACATCGGGCCGCAGCTGCTCGACAAGTTGGGCATCCGGCGTACCTGTCGACCCCCGGGGTGGTGGCCGCTCGGCCTGGTGAGCGTGGCGCTGCTGGCGGCGGCCGTCACTGTCGTACCTGTCGAGTCCGCGCTGCGGCGACGCGACCGGCTGAGCGAGGTACTCCGCGCCGGCGGGTGACCGGCTGGTGGCAGGCGGCAAGCAGAGAGGCCGCGGCCCGTTACCGGAGATCCGGTAACGGGCCAGCCGATCCACTTGCATAGGTGGTGGGCGATACTGGGTTTGAACCAGTGACCTCTTCCGTGTCAAGGAAGCGCGCTCCCACTGCGCCAATCGCCCGTGGCGACCGCCGAACCCGGCAGTCAGGCCCCGATGGGGCAGATCACGAGCGGACGACGGGATTCGAACCCGCGACCCTCACCTTGGCAAGGTGATGCGCTACCAGCTGCGCTACGTCCGCACGTCCCCGACTCTCGCCGGCGACAGGTGAACTCTACCCGATGCCAAGATCGCCTCGCGCGGCCCCCTGGCCGGTGGCGGTTGCGCTCCTCGGCCTCGGGGTATTGAAGGATCCGACAGCGCACCACACCCCTAAGGAGGCTGTCGTGGGTATCGGCACCAGCATCTTCCTGATCGCGCTCGGCGCGATTCTCACCTTCGCGCTGGACGCGAACGTTGGCGGCATCAACCTCGACGTGGTCGGCTGGATCCTGATGGGAGCCGGCGTGCTCGGCCTGATCATGACCACGCTGATCTGGGGCCGGCGTCGCCAGGTGGTCACCACCACCGAGCAGCCGGTGGAATACCGCCAGGTCGAGGAGCGGCGGGACATCGCCCCGCCGCTGTGAGGACTCGGGCTCCGGGCCGTCACCTCGATCGAGGCGACCGGCCCGAGCGATCTCCTGATCAGGTCAGGCAGGCGAGCGCTACCTCGGCGTAGCGGGTCAGCGCCGCGCGGTCCGGGTTGATGGCACCCATCACCCGCAGACCCTGGAGGCTGGTCACCAGGAAGCCGGCCAGGTCGGTGGCGCTGCGGTCGGAGCTGATCTGGCCCCGTAACTGCCCCTCGGCCAGCAGGTCGTAGAGCGCCAACTCCAGCGACCGGGTGGTCGATCGGAGCCGCTCGGCGACCCGGGCGTCCTGGTGGGCCCGCTCCATCGAAGCCCCGACGATGAGGCAGGAGAGGTGCCGACCGTCGCCGGTGATGTCGTCCACCGCGCTGACGAAAACCTCCCTGATGACCGCCCGCGCGTCGTGGCCGGAGCGCAGCAGGTCGACCATCGGTGCGGCGTAGCGCTGCCGGTACAGGTCGAGCGCCGCCAGGTAGAGACCGTCCTTGCTGCCGAACGCGGCGTAGAGCGAGCCGCTGCCCAGGCCGGTCGCCTCCGAGAGGTCGCGCATCGAGGTGCCCTCGTAGCCCTTGCTGCGGAACACGTCCATGGCGGCGTCGACGGCGACGTCGAGGTCGAACTCACGGGTACGTGCCATGGCTGCACGCTACCCGCGATCTGGAACGCTCGACAAAGTACCGCCGGTCACAGCGGTTTCCGCTGGCCGAGGGGGTTGTCCGGCACCGCGTTACGATCCGGATCATGGAGTCTCTCGGCACGGTGCTGGCCGCGCACCGGGCGTACCTGCTCGGCTGGAACGTCGGCGTCGCCGGGGGTCCGGACCTCCCGACGTACCGCAGCGACGTGCCGCACGCGACCCTCAACGGCGTGCTGCGCGTGGTCGGCCGCGCACCGCATGACGCCCTCGCCGAGGCCCGCCGGCGCCTGGACGGCGTGCCCCGGGTCTGGTGGGTCGGACCGGACAGCGACGCCGGCACCGCGGACGCTCTGGTCGGCCTCGGCGCGACCGAGATCGCCCGCCTGCCGATCATGACCGTGCCGGTCGCGGAGGCGGCCGAGGTGCCGACACCGGCCGGCCTGCACATCGCCGAGACCGCCGATCTGGCCGCGTTCGTCCCGGCGTACGGCCGGGTGTCCGGAATTCCGGCGGATGGCGTGGCGGCGACGATCGCGCGGGAGAAGGCGTTCGACGGCGACGGCACGGTGCTCAGACTGGCCGGCCACCTGGCGGACGGCCGGCTGGTCGGAACGGCCGTCGCCTGGCTCAGCCACGGCCTGGTCACCCTCTATTTCGTGGGCACCCGGCCCGAGCAGCGCCGGCAGGGCATCGGCGCGGCCATGACCAGGGCCGCGCTGCAGCTGGCCGGTGAGCGCGGGTACCGCCGGGCCGCGCTCACCTCGTCCCCGATCGGCGAGCCGGTCTACCGCCGTCTCGGCTTCCGTCCGGTGGGCGAGTTCCGCCTGTTGACGTTCTGATCCACTCGGCTTCGTTGCCGACCCGGTGTCGACCGAAGCGGGACGTCGGGACGTCGGAGAACCCGAGTCGATCACGATGGCCACCTGACGGAAACCATTGACTATGCGGTTCAGACAGCGTTGTCTTTCACTGGCACCTGGGGAGGTACAACAGTGATCGACGGCGTGTCCCTCGTGTTCTGCGTGACCGCTGACGTGTCGGTACGCGAACGCATGGTGCGGCGGCTGGACGGGCTCGGCACCCTGGTGATCTGCACCGACCTCGCCGAGTTGCAGGCGATGATCGGCCCGCCCATGATCAGCGGATCGGCACCTCCGGCCGGCCCGGCGGCCGGGCCCACCGACTCCGCCACCGCTCCAGCCGCCGGCTCCGCCACGGCAGCCCCGAGCCCCGCCTCCGGCCGGATCAGCCTCGGCGGCCTGGAGATCGACCCCCTCGACCACCTGGTGACGTGGCGCGGGCAGCCGCTGGCCCTGACCCGCCTTGAGCACCGGCTGCTCAGCCAGCTCGCCAGCGCGCCGGCCGGAGTCTGGCCGTACGAGAGACTCTTCGAGTCGGTCTGGGGCTGCGCCTACCTGGGCGACACGTCGATCCTGCACTCGGCGGTGAAGCGGTTGCGACGCAAGCTGCGTGCCGCCGACACCACCCTGGGCGTGCAGACCGTGCGGGGAATCGGCTACCGGCTCAGTGTGGGCTGAGGCCGGACGCCGTACGCGAGAACGGCCCGCGACCCGGTTTCCCGGTCACGAGCCGTTCTCTCTGGTGGGCGATACTGGGTTTGAACCAGTGACCTCTTCCGTGTCAAGGAAGCGCGCTCCCACTGCGCCAATCGCCCGAGCTTGTTGCCGAGGTGGGGACGGGATTTGAACCCGCGTACACGGCTTTGCAGGCCGTTGCCTCGCCTCTCGGCCACCCCACCGAGGTTGCCCCCGTCATGCGTGGCGGCATCTCCGAGCGGACGACGGGATTCGAACCCGCGACCCTCACCTTGGCAAGGTGATGCGCTACCAGCTGCGCTACGTCCGCACGCCCCCGGACGTTCCCGGGTGACGGATGAGAACTTTAGCCGAGCCGGTGAACGACTGCCAACTCGGGGTCGCCTCGGCGCGTCCCGCCAGCTCGAGGTCGGGATCGGGCCCACCCCGCGCGTGCTTCCTAGGGGGCTGGCCTGATATCGGGATTCGTCACGGCCGGTCACCACCACGAAACGATCGTCATCACCGCGTCGCAGGCCGGCCGCCGGACGCCTCGGCAGCCCAGGCCGTGGCTGCGGACCTCGACGAACACTCCCTGTGGAACGACCGACGACGCCTGGAGGAAGTGTCCGGCTTCCGACTGTCACCGCGCCGATCAGCGTGCAGCGGTAACTGTTCGTGTTCAGTCACATAGGCTACGGTAACGGTCGTGACGAGACGTGCGGCCGAGATCCGCCTGGATGCCCTGCTGCGCACCGCCTGCGACGTGATCGTGGAGCGCGGTCTGGCCAACACCCGGACGGCGGACGTGGCGAACGCCGCGGGCGTGAGTCAGGCCTTGGTGTTCTACCACTTCGCCACGAAGGAGCGGTTGCTCGCGCAGGCCTTCGCGTACGCGGTCGAACAGGATCTGGCCCGACTGGACGCGGTGACCCGCTCCTCGGCCCCGCCGCTGACCAAGCTCCGCCGGATCCTCAAGCTCTACACCCCGGCGGGACGGGCCACCTCCTGGTCCATGTGGATCGACGGCTGGTCGGAGTCGCTGCGCGCCCCGGAGTTGGAGAAGGTCTCCCGCCGGCTCGACCTCCGTTGGCGGCAGGACCTGGCCGCGGTGATCTCGGCCGGGGTGGCCGACGGCACCTTCCAGTGCGCCGACCCGGACGGGGCCGCCTGGCGGATCAGCGCGGTGATGGACGGGCTGGCCGTCCAACTCGCCGTACACGACCGGGTGATCTCTCGCCGGCAGTTCGGCGAGTGGGTCCGGTTGGTCACCGCCCGGGAACTCGGCCTGGACCCGGCCGACCTGGACTGAGCTGGGCGGAAAGCCCTCGATCGCGGTGCCCGGGGCGGGCAAAAACGGCTCCTCGCGCCGCGCCGGACGGAACAATCGGCAGCATGGATCTGCTGGAGGCGTACCGCCGGAGCCTGGCCGAGTTCATCGACCGGGTGGACCAGATCGAGCCCGGCCAGTGGTCCGACCCGACACCCTGCGCGGACTGGGACGTCCGCACGCTGGTCAACCACGTGGTGACCGAGGACCGGTGGAGCGTTCCGCTGCTCGCCGGCCGGACCATCGACGAGGTCGGCGACCGGCTCGACGGTGACCAGCTCGGCGCCGACCCGATCGCGACGGCACGGGAGGCCGCCGCGCAGGCCGAGATCGCCGCCACCCACCCCGGCACGATCGAGCGCACCGTGCACCTCTCCGGCGGCGACACCCCGGCTGCCGAATACCTCAGGCAACTCCTCGCCGAGCACCTCATCCACGGTTGGGACGTGGCGGTGGCGATCGGCGCGCAGCCGCGGTTCGACCCGGACACGGTGCACACCGCCGCCCGGTGGTTCGCCGGCCAGATCGACGACTACCGACGCAACAACCTGGTCCGCACCGGGGTACGGGTGCCCGACGAGGCCGACGAGCAGGACCGCCTGCTGGCCGCCTTCGGCCGCGACCCCGACTGGGCGCCGAACTACTGACACCTGCGAGGTCAGCCCCGGCGGCGGAGGTTGGGCCGGGTCCGGTCGCCGTCGTAGTGGGCGAGCACCCGACGATCCATCACCCGCCGCCACAGCGGTGGCACCAGCGCGACGACCACCATGGTGGCGTAGCCGGCCGGCAACTGCGGCGAGGCGTCGAAGCTACGTAACGTCTGGTAGCGGCGCAGCGGGTTGGCGTGGTGGTCACTGTGCCGCTGGAGCTGGAAGAGGAAGACATTGGTGACCGTGCGGTCACTGTTCCAGCTGTGCCGTGGGACCACCTCCAGCTCTCGCGTCCTGCGTCGACAGTGCCAGCCGATGGACGAATCAAGTTGATTTATCTCGATCTCGTGGCTCGCCGCGGCCCCGGACCTTGCCGCGATCTCGATCAACTGATATCCACAGATGCGCATGCGTTACCGCGCAGCGACGGTCGGCGACCGCCGACCATCCCGCTCCCACGAGGAGGTCCCGTGCCACAACCGGAGTGGTCACCCCCGATGAGCCGGCGTCGACGCCGGCTCATCGCCGTCCTGGCGACAACGGCGACGGTCGCCGCGCTGCTCCCCACCGGCGTGAGCACCGCCGCGCCGACCGGCGGCGCCGCGTCCGCCGAGCGCAGGTCCGGGCCGTTCGCCGAGGGGCGGCACGAACCCGCCGACGCCGACAACCGCACCGGTACGGCGGCACCCGACGTCCGTCAACGCGGCCTGGCCCGCGCCGCCGACCCCGACGTCCGGTGGAACCGGCTCGGTACCCCGCAGGCACTCGGCCCCGGGCGCACCCCGCTCGCCAGTGGCCTGCCGGCCGACCCGGAGGCCGCCGCCCGCGCCTACCTGACCGCCAACCGGGACCTGTTCGGCATGGACGCCGCCGCGGTGGCCCAGCTGGAACGGGTGCTGGTCCGGCCGATCGGCAAGGGTGCCGTGGTCACCCTCCGGCAACGCTTCGGCGACCTGCCGGCCGGGCCGGACGGGCTGGTCACCCTCGCGGTCGCCGGCGGGACGGTGCTCTCGGTCAACTCGTCGCTGGCCCGGAACACCGCCGCTCCAGCGCCGGCCACCCGCACCGCCGAGCAGGCGTACGCCGCCGCGCTCGCCGACGTCAACCTGACCGCCAGCGCGGTGGCCAGTCACACCATCCGGCAGGTCGCCGTGCCCACCCCGCTGGACGGGGCCCGGGCCGCCTACGAGGTGACCATGATCGGCGCGGACACCGAGCACCCGGCCGCGTTCACCAGCTACGTGGACGGCAGCACCGGGCAGGTGCTGGTCCGCGAGGACCTTGTCGACTTCGACTCCGACAACCCGAGCTGGGCGGTCTTCCCGGCCACCCCGCCGCGCGACCTCGGCCCCGGGCAGGACCCGAGGGTGCGCTGGTGCGGCGACCCGGCACCCGGCTGCCAGGCCGCCTCCCGCGACCCGGCCACCGGCCAGCCGTGGGACGTCGACGCGGCCACCGGCACGCCGACCTTCACCTCACGCGGCAACTCGGCCAACACGGTGCTCTCCTGGGGCAACAACACCCCGGTAGTCCCGGCCGCCCCCAGCCCGGAGCGGCGCTACGAGTATCCCTTCACCGACCAGTGGCACCAGGCGAAGTGCAACCCGGAGGTGTTCACCTCCGCCCAGCGCAACGACGCGGACGCGTCGATCGCCAACCTGTTCGCCATGCACAACCGGATGCACGACTGGTCGTACCGGTTGGGCTTCACCGAGTCGGCGTGGAACCTCCAGGCGGTCAACCTCACCCCGTCCGGGCTGGGCGGCGACGCCGAGCAGGGCCGTGCCCAGCAGGGCGCGCTGACCGGCAACCGGAACAACGCCAACCAGGGCACCCCGCGCGACGGGCTGCCGCCGACCACGAACATGTACCTGTGGCAGCCACAGGCGGGCGGGCCGTACCCGCCCTGCGTGGACGGTGACTACGACATGACGGTGATCGGCCACGAGTACACCCACGCGATCACCAACCGGATGATCGCCGGCCCGGACAGCGGGATCAGCGGTCACCAGGGCGGGGCGATGGGTGAGTCGTGGGGCGACCTGCTCGCCGCCGAGTACCTCTTCCAGCACGGGCTGCGCGCCCCCGGCGAGACGCCCTTCGTCACCGGCGGCTACGTCACCGGCAATCTGGTCAGCGGCATCCGCAACTACGACCTCAGCCGCAGCCCGCTCAACTACTCCGACATCGGCTACAACACCGGTGGCCCCGCCGTGCACGCCGACGGGGAGATCTGGGGCGCCACCAATTTCCGGGTCCGGTCCGCCCTGGTCAAGCGGTACGGCATCGGCACACCGCAGCGACAGCTCGACTGCGCACAGGGCAAGGTCGCCGCGGACCAGTGCCCGGGCAACCGTCGCTGGTCGCAGCTGGTCTTCGACTCGTTCCTGCTCCAGGCCGCCAGCCAGGTCAGCATGCTCGACATGCGGGACAACATGCTCACCGCCGACCTGCTCCGCTTCGGCGGCGCCAACCAGGACCTGATCTGGGCCGAGTTCGCCCGCTCCGGGATGGGCCGGGACGCCGCCACCAACGGCGCCGGCGACACCGACCCGACGCCGAGCTTCGCCGCTCCGCAGGGTGGCAACGCGACGCTCACCCTGCGTCCACGCGGGGACAGCGTCGACGCGCCGATCCGGGTGTACGTGGGGGCGTACGAGGCGCGGGCCGTGCCGGTTGCCGACACCGACCCGGCCACGCCGATCCCGGACACCGTGGAGCTGGTGGCCGGCAGCTACGACCTGCTCGCCGTGGCCCCCGGCTTCGGACACCAGCGGCTCGGCGTGACCGCCAAGGCCGGCCAGACCGGGTACCTGGACCTGCGGTTGAGCCGCAACCTCGCCTCCGCCGCGTCCGGCGCGACGGTCACCGGCGACGGGGTCAACCTGGACCGGGTCGTCGACGACACCGAGGCGACGAACTGGGCCTCGCTGGACGGGGTCGCCGGCCGGCAGCTCACCGTGGCGTTGCCGGGCGACGCCCCGCAGCCGGTCAAGCGGGTGAACGTCAGCGCGATGCTGCGCCCGGCGATCACCGGCGACGCCGACACCGGCGCGCAGAACGCGCTCAGCGCGCTGCGCTCGTTCGCGGTGTCGGCGTGCAACGCGAAGACCACCGACTGCGCCGATCCGGCACGCTGGCAGCGCATCTACACCAGCGCGGCCGACGCGTTCCCGGGCGGGGCGTACCGGGCGTACAGCCGGGACATCAACCTCCGGACGTTCGCGGTGCCCACCACAGTCGCCACCCACCTGCGCCTGGAGGTGCTGGCCAGCCAGTGCACCGGCGGCCCGCGGTACGCGGGCGAGCAGGACGACGACCCGGCCACCACGACGGACTGCGCGACCGCCAGCCCGGCCCGCAACCAGGTCCGGATCGCCGAGTTCCAGGCGTTCTCGAAGTGACCACCGTGGGGTCGGCGGCTGCCCGCCGGCCCCACGGCCCTCGATCAGCGGCGGGCCGGTCGCCAGGGGTCGGCGGCGACCGGGCGCTCCCAGCGCCGGTCCGCGGGTGGATCGTCGGCCTCGCCAGCCGTCTCCCGGGCCAGATGCCGCAGCCGCAGCAACAACCCCATTCCGAGCGAGAGCAGCAGCCCGCCGAGCAGGAACGCGGCCTGCACCACGCCGAAACCACCGGACTGTGACACCGGGCGACTGGCCGCCGGCGGCGCGGCGTCGGCCGGGTACTCCCCGACCGGCTCCTCGGTCGCCGTGTCCTCGCCCTCGGTCGGCGCGCTCGCGGTCTCGGTGGGGGCCGCTGTCGTCGCGGTGGGCTTCGGCGATCTGGTCGGAGCACCGCTGACCCCCACCACCGAGCGGGTGGCCGTCTGCCGGGCCAGCAGGCGCAGGTTGGCGTCGTACGCCTCGGCGGCGAGAGTCACCCGCCCCTGGGTGACGTCCCGGTCGAAGGCCACCCGGTAGCGGGCCGTGACAGTGCGGCCCGGGCAGAGGGTGCCCGGGTCGAGCTGCCGGTCGGTCAGCCGGGCCGTGTCACCCTCGGTGCGGATCTCCACCGGAAAGTCGCCGGTCTCCTCCACCCGGTCCATCTTGACCTGGTCGAGCCGGATGCCCTGCACGCTGAGCACCATCGACCAGCGCACCTTCGCGCACCCAGCGCGCCGGTCGGTCTGCGAGACCACCGCCGAGATGGTCCGCACCTGGTCACCGGCGGTGAACCGGGCGGGCAGCCCGCCCAGTTCGGTGGTGAAGGCCGCCTGCGCCGGTGTGGCCAGGGTCAGCACCGTCCCGGTCACGCCGGCAACAAACGCCCCGACCCGCAGCACGTACCGCCACACGATCACCACCACCTCGCCTCTCCTCGTCCCTCCGGGCAACGCTAGGAGGAAGCGGGCAGGCCGGACAGAGGGGTGTCTTCGCATCGAGCGTCAATGGCGAGGGGTGATTTCACCGAGCGTGGTGAACCCCTCACCAGTGCCGCCGACTCGCCCGGCCTCACGGTGCGCGAGAATCGTGAGGTGTCCGAGCTCTCCAGCACGTTCGTCCGGCTGCACGCCCGACTGACCCCGGTCGCCTTCGTCCCCGAGGTGCGACTGCACCAGGCGGACGAGCCGATCGGGCTGTGGGAGCTGACCGAGGGCGAGTTCTCCACCGACCAACCCCCACCGTTCTGGGCGTTCGCCTGGGCGGGTGGGCAGGCGCTCGCCCGCTATCTGACCGACCACCCGGAGCTGGTCGCCGGCCGCCGGGTGCTCGACCTCGCCTCCGGCTCCGGCCTGGTGGCCATCGCCGCCGCCCGCGCCGGCGCGGCGTCGGTGCGGGCCGTCGAGGTGGACGAGCTGGCGGTCGCGGCCGTCGCCCTCAACGCCGAGGCCAACGGGGTACGCGTCGACGCCGAGTTCGGCGACATCCTCGACGGCGACGCCGGGGACGCCGAGGTGGTGCTCGCCGGTGACGTCTTCTACAGCGCGGCGATGGCCCGCCGGGTCCTGCGGTTCCTGCTCCGC
>NZ_JAEVHL010000203.1 GCF_016803395.1 Micromonospora tarensis
ATGGCCACCAGGTACGACAAACTCGCCGTGCGCTACGAAGCCACCCTCACCATCGCCGCCATCAACCAATGGCTCCGGGCCCTACGAAACACGACCTAGATGAAATCCGCGGCAGTTCCCGCGAGGAACTGGACCACCTTCCCATGCTGAACAAGGCCGAGCGGGCGTTGCTGGACATCGCCCGTGGACTCCGTGACTCGATGCGGTTGGATCGTTACGACGCCCCGACGTAGTCTGCGCACCTTCAGAGGCAATCGTCCGCCGAGGGTTTCTGACGCCGCGTTCCCCGGCTGGGACGCCCTGCTCCAGCGATGGCGCGTTGAGCAAACGCGGCCGATGGAGCACCCCAGTGACCAAGTTAGCGCCGAAGTTTGGACAGCGAGGCGCGTAGCAGCGCGACTTTCAGCGTGAACGGATGATCCGCCCCTAGAACGCGAAGAGCGGTTGCGTATGTCTGTTCGGCCAAGACGGATGCCTGGTCGCCGCGCCCATCGAGGTGGTAGGCGCAGGCGACGTGTACCGCCGAGATCAGGGTCTGGGGGTGGTGTTCGCCAAGGACTCTGCGACGCTCGGCTAAGGCCCGTTCGCTCAACGGGACAGCTTTATCTGGACGGCCGGCCGCAGCGTAGGCATCCGCAAGATTACCGGCGGACTGCAACGTGTCTGGGTGGTCGTCGCCAAGAATCCGACGGCGCGCCGCCAGTGTCTTCTCGTTCAAGGGGATGCCACGTGCGAAGTTGCCAACCTGGATGTATGTATCGGCAAGGTCGCTGGCAGAAGTCAAAGTGTCGGGGTGTTCCTCACCAAGAACCCGGCGACGGTCGTCGTACGTACGTCGGTAGAGCTTGAAGCCTCGCACCCTATCCCCGGTGGCCTCATAATCACCCGCTAGATCATTTGCGGATGCGAGCGTAGCTGGGTGATCGTCGCCGAGTACCCGGCGACGACCCTCAAGCACCTCCTCGTGAAGAGACGTCGCCCGCTGCAGATCCCCGGCCCTCGCCAGCGAGCAGGCCAGGTTGTTCCTGGCGGTAAGGGTGTCCGGGTGATCAGCGCCAAGCAGTTCGACGTACCCCGTCACGATCTGTTGCTGGAGGTCAATCGCACGTTTCAGATCGCCCTTACCCTCAAGAACGGAGGCCAGGTTGTTGGCTAACGCCAGTGTCTGGGGGTTGTTATCGCCGTGGACTCGACGGCTGTTGGCGAGAGTCTGTTCGAGCAGCGGAAGCGCACGCTTGAGGCTGCCGGCCGCCCGGTAGGAGGCAGCGAGGTTGTTAGCAGCAGTCATGGTCTGAGGGTTGTCACCACCGACGATTCGCTGAGTCTCGGCGAGGATCTGCTCGTGTAGCGAAACCGCTCGCTTCAGGTCGCCGGCGGCGAGGTAGGCGTTGGCCAGTTTGGTCTGGGCGCCCAGCACGCTTAGAGGATCGTGCTCCTCGCCATCGCGCAGGGCGGCCACGCCTCGTTTGAGATGCATGGTGGCCCGTCGCACGGCGCCCTGCTCGGTGAGGAAGGCGCCGAGTTCGGTGAGCAGGACACCGGTGACTGAGTCGGGGTGCTGAGGAGAATGCCGGGCGAACGCCTCGACGTGAACGATCAGGGAGCGGTATGCCGGCCACGATGCCGGATCATGCCGGTCGCTGGGAAGAGCAGCGATGAGGGCGTCGACGGCGAATTGCCGTGCCGCCTCAATGTCGTCTGCTTGCCGGTGCGGGTCATCCGGATCAACCGTACGAGCGACAGCTTGCACCAGTCGGTGCAGGGTCACCGTCCCGGCGCGGATGTCGGTGCTGAGCATGTTGAAGGCCGCAAGCCGACCGATCGCCTTAGCGATGGCCGGTGGCGCAGCCAATCCATCAAGCAGGGCCCTAGGAATCGCTTCAGAGGAGTACCAAGCCAGTACCCTCAGCGTGTGGGCGACGAGCGGCTGGTCTACGAAACGGTCAAGGGTGACGCGCCAGATCCGGGCGATGGTCCGTTCAGCGTCCCGCCCCTCGCCGGCTGCTGAATACATGGTCGCGGGGTAGGCGGCGAGCATCGAGAGGTAGTCGCGGGGCGCGATCCCAGCCTCCGACATGAAGCTAGCGGCCTGTTCGACCGCGAGGGGAAGGCATCCTAGCTCCGTGCAGACTTCAGCTATGCCAGGTAGGTTCGGCTCGTCAGAGTGGTCCCGCAGTGTGGCTGCGACTAGCTGTACCGCCTCATCGAGGTCCAGCACCTTTAGCCGGATTGTGGCGGACAGGCCGGTCCAGCCGGTCGCCCGCCGACTGGTGACGAGGAATCGGCCACTTGGGCAGCGGGCGAGCAGCCCAGTTAGGTCAGCGGGGTCTGTAACGTTGTCCAGGATCAGCAGCCAATCCTGGTGACTGGCCAACCATTGCAGGGCGCGCTCGCGGAGTGCCTCTGTCGGCAACAGTCCGCTCAGTTCCGGCTGCAATGCAACCGCCAAGCTGACGAGGCCTGCGTCGATCATGGCAGGGGTGTCAGCTGCTATCCACCAGACCGGGTTGAAATCGCGCGTTCGGCCCGCTGCCCACCGGGCGGCAAGGGTGCTCTTGCCTACCCCGCCGAGGCCATGCACGGCCTGAACTACCACTTTAGCCGGGGCCGCCAGATGCGCGTTGAGACGATCCAGCAGCGCAGTACGGCCGATGAAAAACCGCGGACGTACCGGAAGGTTCACCAGACCGTGTGGGGCCTCGATCTGACGGGGCGGCAGTAGCGCGGCTGGGGGCAAGACCATTGCCTGTGCCGCCGTCACCTGGACGTTAGTTGTGCCCGACCCGGTCGAGACGATCCCGGCGAGATCGCCACCGATCGCAACCGACTGGGCGCCGGCCGCCTCCACCGACGACCGCGTTTCCGCTGAAGTCGGTGGCCCTTCACTTTTCCGTCGAGGGCTCACCGCTGCTGACGGGGCGAAGAGCCATCGCCTATGGAAACGATTCCGCCGACATGGCCACCCACCGCGACCGACCGTGCACCAGAGGCACGCACGGAAACGGCCGGGTCTGGCCTGCACTCAGAGTCTGCGCCAGGACCATAGGATCGCGCTCCCAACAATGCCGCGACCGCGACCACGGAGCTGGCCACCCCTGCCAGCCAGCTGGCGACTTCGACACCCCGGAGTCCGAACAGCACGGCGGATAGCGCTAAAGCAAGCGACGCAACGCCTCCCACAGCGACGATCGTCCAAAGGCGTGCACGTCCCATGGCCTCATCATGCCAACCGTCGACAAGTGACACCATGGCCGGCGCGGTGCGGAGTCGTCGTGCAGGGCGGCGGAGCCGACAGTTCGGTCCATTTTCGGACCGGGCTGCCAAATGCGGTCGTGTGCAGCTCCATCGAGTACGCGGTGCCCCCTTACTGTCGGGTGGTGCAGCGATGGGATTCGCTCAATGAGCGGCAGCTCGACCTGCTTCGCCGGATCCACGGCGGCGATGACCTCAGCGGCCCCGACGGCGTCGAGTACCGCCGGTCGGCGCATGCGCTCCAGGACCGGAACCTGGTGAGGGTGACACGCAAGGCAGGGGCGTGGAGGGCGTGCTCGACCGATGCCGGTCGCTTCTACCTCGAACATGGGCACCATCCCGATCATCCCGACCACCGTGCTTCCCTCCCGCGGCCCGAGACGCCGGCACCCGGCGGCATCGCCGGCGGCGCTTCGTCGGCGGACCTGCTGCGAGCGGCTCGCGAACTGCTCGACCGTCTACAGTACGAGGGCGGCATGGTCCGTATCGAGAGTCCCGACAGTGGAACGCGGGCCCGGTACCGCCGGATCATCCACGCGTTCAAGCAGCAGGGACTTGTGCCCTCGGGCCACCACCTGCGCCACACTGGCCGCGACGCCGGCGACATCGTCATCCGCCTCTACACCGATGCCGGTCCGGACGAGACCGACTGGAACCGGATCCGGCTCAACACCCGACGTGTCACCACCGACCCGCATCTGGCGTTCAGCGCCCTCGAAGCCGATCCGGCCAACCTCGCCGTCAGCCCGGACCTACTGCCCCGGGCGTTGCTGCTGATCCGTCAGCTCGCCGGCGAGGCGGCCCGGCGTGGGCATCGGCTCGGGGTCAACACCAAGGCGAAACACCCGCGGGTGTTCCTCCAGGCCGGGCAGGTTCGACGCACGGTCACCCTGACCGAGGAACGCGACCAGGTCCCGCACGAACCCACCGCCGAGGAGCTGAAGGTGCTGCGCCTGCGGCCTTGGATGAAACCCGCGGAGTTCGACGTCGTCGACTCCGGCAGGCTCCGCTTGGAGATCGCCCGGGCCGGACATGACAACCGGGACACCTGGACCGACACCGCACGCGTACGTCTGGAACAGCGCGTCGCGCAGATCATCGAAGGGTTCGAGGCTGGCGTCACCGCCGACGAACAGCAACGGCGGGCAGCCGAAGCCGCGCAGGAGAAGGCCGCGGCCGAGCACCGGCGGCGGCAGGACGAAGCTGCGGCCGAGCGCAGACGGCAGGAGGAGGCGACCCTCGCGCAATGGCACGCCGCGATGACCGAGGCCCGCGTCCGGGCCGCCGAAAAGATCCGCGCGGAAACCTTCCGCAACGCCTACCAGGCGTGGACCACCGCAGCTGACATCCGCGCGTTCTGCACCGCCCTTGAACAAGCGGCCGAGGGGCGCACCGGCACCGGCGGGTACCTCGCCAGTTGGGTCGCGTGGGGCAGGGTCGCCGCCGACCGGATCGACCCCGTCCTCAGTCCCCGTGTGCTGGCTGACATTGACTACAACCCCGAACCCGGATCCGACGACCTGCGCCCGTTCCTCCGTGACTGGGGCCCTCACGGACCACGCAAGGAGCACCGCCCTGATCACGACCGGCAGGCCCAAGCCGGCATCCGCCGGAAGGCGGAATCGTGGCACCACGGGCTGCTCCACCGCGGCGAGTGAAGCGCGTCGATACCTCAACCGTCACCACACTCCGGCTGGATGCGCACGAGCCTGCGCCGGGACCTGCCGCCATCGCGGCGTGAACCGCCAGCACGACCCGTTACCACGCAACAAGCGACGCTTACCCGAAGGACGGCTGGATGAGAATCGACCCCTTTCGCTTCACGGTCGGCGACGAATGGGCGTACCGGCAGTCGGACCACGGACCGTCCGAACGCGTCCGCATCCTGGCCGTCGAGCCGAAGAAGACCAGCGCCCGCCTTGAGATTGGATTCCTCGACGACCCCGACGAACGGGTGGAGAAGGTCCCCGGCTCGCGGCTGCGGGTGCCGTGGAGCGAGGTCGGGACCTTCGACGCGCTGATGGCGAACTGGCAACGCATCGACGATCTGAGCCTCGACCGTACAGAGGAAGCCTGCGTCGAGGAAATCTTCAGCCTCTTGATCAGCGATGACGTAGCCGAATTGCTCTGGTCCCCGGTGTCATGCGCCACCGACATCCGCGACAGGGCCCGGCTGTGCGAGATCATCGGCGGCCCGATCGACGACATCCTCGCCTCGGCTGAATGGTTCGACCACGACGGTCGGACCATCCTGTCACCGGCCGGCACCCTCGAACTGGTCGAGGCCGCGTGCCGTGCCCATCCGAGCCAGGTCCTCGACCTCGTCATCGAGCAGGAAGCCCAGTCCCGCCACAAATGCAAGTTCGGCGGCGCCCACCGCGTCGGCCTCGACAACCGGTCGACCTCACCGGAATGGGAGTACGACTGGTGCCGCCGCCACGACCGGCCCCGCCGCGAACTACTACGCCAGTGGTGCGGCCACCGGGCAGTCACCCATCACGAACGGTTTCTCGCCGCCGAAGCCGAAACCCACCGCCTCGACATCCTGGTAACCGACCTCCTCAAGGCTCTGGACAACCTCGGCGAACACGAACAGGCTGCCCGGTTCGCGGAGGATCACGAACGCGACCGCATCACACCCCATACGATGCGCCCCGTCGTCGAACGCCCCCTACACCCCTCCGTGATACCCGTACGCGAGATCAAGGTCAGGCGCCGTTGGTGGTGAACACCCGTCGCACAACCGGTCCGTGTCCTTAGACCTAGCCAAGGCCCACGGCATCGCGTACGTACGGCTGGTCGACAACGGCTGGACGTACATCTAACGTCACACCGCTACGACGCCCCACCCGCGCTCACCGGCGCGTACTCCGGCTACGCGATGACGCCTGACGGCGGGGGAGAGTACGAGTTCACCCTGCTGACCGGCAGCGCCGAGAACAGACGCTCAGCGCTGATCACAACGGCCTAACCTTGTCTGACGGCGCCATTGCCACTTCGCGAGTCGATCCGATCCGCCGGGCGATGGCACCGAGCCAACAGCCGGCGTCCGGGCAATCAGGCCCAGACTCTGGCCTCCCTGGCGAAGCACGGCCAGGGCCGCGTGCCGGCAGCGAACTCGCCACTGAGCATCGCGGCGACCTGCTGGCTCCAGGTGCGGAGGTCGATCAGCTCGAGCATCAGCTCCGCGATTGCGGCGAAGTTCAGGGATGTCGACCAGAGCCGGTTGCCCGACCGTACGGCGACGTTCAACAACGGCTTCGAGGGGTCCTCGGTGCCGTCGAGACGCTGCAGCCAGGACGCTTCGACACCGGCCTTGGCCAGCGATTCGAGGATCGTGTTCGGGTTCATGCAGACGGCGAAGAACATGCCGTCGGCGATGAGGCTGGCCGCGACCTCGGCTTCGATCGGGTAGATCGCCCAGGGTGGGCGCACGAGGGTACGGCCGGCTTGGTCGATGCTCAGCAGCGTCAGGGTGTGTCCGGGGTTGTCGGCGCCGATGCGGCGGCGGACCCGGGCGAGTTCGGCGCTGAAGCGAGTGCCGAACTCCTCAGCGGTGTACCGGCCGGCGGCGGTGAATTGACTGGCCGCCACGACCGCGCGACCGGACGAGACCACGCCTCCGGCGATACCCGTCCGCGCATGCGCCAAGGCGAGGATGTCACGCAGGCCCGCCAAGTCCGTGCGGTAATCGATGGTGGTGCGTACTGGTACGTAGCCGCTGGGCAACGTGCCGGTCTCGTCGGCGAGGACCTGCGAGGTGTCGGCCAGCAGCCGCTCCTGGGCAGGAACCCGATACCGCTGATTGGTCTTGATCTCGCGGAGCCAGGCCCAGCCGTCACGGTCAAGGACGGTGAGGTCGCCAACACGGATGACGTTGGTCAGGTCGTGGTGCAGCACGAACTCTTGGCTCTCGCGCCACGCGGTCTCGATGACCTCCAGCTCTGTAGCCAGGCCGGTCTTGCCGTACATCGGGCCGGGAGCGTCGGCGCGCGACAGCGCCACGATGATGTTGCGCTGGTAGCCGAAGACTCTCCAGGCGAGTGCGTCCGCGATCGACTTGAGCTGGCGCCAGATCCGCTCGTAGACGTCGCCTTCCAACACCCAGGATCTCCGGTCGGTACGGTCGAGGGCTGTGCCGAGTTCGGGCGCGTCAGCGGTGAGGTTGCGGTGCCTATCCAGGCGTTTGATCTGCTGGCTGATCGCGGCGCGGTGCCGTTCGGTGTCAAGGACCATGCCGCGGAGGCGACCCTGGAAATGGTACAAGTCCTCGGCAGAGCGGCAGGCGCGTGATGCCCGAATCAGATCGATCAATGCGCGCAGGGTCTCCTGGTGTGCCGGATGCGTCAAGATCAGGTCGATCTGATCACCGTCCGCACGATCCATCAACGTGGCGCGCACCGTGCCTCCTGCACTGCCGACGGGTTGGCATTCGCATCATCCGGACAGCTCACCGTATCGGCAAACTAGTTCGCCGCCGCGTAGCGCCGGCGGTAGTGCGCCCGCGCCGGAAGCGAGCCGCGGCCAGTGACACCACGGCGATGTGCAGAAGAGCGCCGACCGTGGCGAGCCTGTCGCGCCGCTATTAACGTCCGGTGCGTCGCGGTGCGGCATTCCGCGGTCGTCGCCTCTTCCCTGTAGGTGCTTGGGGAGTCGCGAGGGGGCTGACAAGCGCTTCAAGTTGCCCACGCCCTCGGCCGACAGCACGTCGCTACGTCTCTGCTCATCAACGCTGACGAGCCGAGGGATCAGCCAGCCGAGGGTTGCCGATGGGTCGTCGTGAAAGGACATGGTCGCTGCGAGCGGGCCGGCCGGGCTTCAGGAACCGCACGTACCCTGCCCATGGTTGCCGGTAGGGGCTACCACAACCGCTGGGCACAGCTACACGGAACTGTCGTACCCGGCACCGAACATGTACCTGTGCCTCTTCTCGCGATGGTCGATGGCGTACGGACGGTCAGCACGCTGCAGTCTGACGAGCAATGGCAGTCGCTACGGACGGACGTTCGAGCGGGCCGGTGTTCCGTGCGGCTGCCGTACTGCGGTGCTGTGGCGTACCTGCGCACGAGCAAGCTCGGTGTGCGGCATTTTGCGCACAGGGCAGCGAGTGACTGCGCATCCCATCCAGCTGAGACCGGTCAGCACCTGTACGCCAAGAACATCATCGTGCAGGCCGCTCGGGCAGCCGGATGGGACGCCGAACCGGAGGCGCGTGGAGAAGGTTGGGTCGCCGACGTTTTGGCCACCGGAGGGACCAGCAGGTTCGCATTCGAAGTCCAGTGGAGTGCGCAGACCCGGGCCCAGTTCGAACACCGTCAGCATCGGTATGCCGCCGACCGTGTCCACGGCGTGTGGTTTACCCGGTACGAGCGCAGCGTCCCGCTTCCACGTCGCGACCTGCCCGTGTTTCACACCGCCTTCGCTGCCGACAGCGTCACCACGGTCGTAAACGGCACCGCGATGCCGTTGGCCGACACCGTCATCGGTCTGCTCACCGGCCGGATCGGTTTTCGTACCCACGTGGCGACTGGTCAGCCGGCCATCACGCAGCTGTCCTGCTTCGAGTACCCCTGCTATGGGTGCGGCAGGGTCTCGCTGTTCTGGGAGGTTGATCGGAAGATCATCGACGGACCGTGCGGAACGAGAGCCGAGATCCGCCATGCGTTGATCTGGGCAAAGGATCGCCCGGAAGCCCGGCCCGACGTGCGTCGCCGCGTGGCGATGGAGGCGGATCGTCTGGGTGTGCCGCTCGCCAATCTCGGATCCCGTTACAGCGCGACCGCCAGAGGTTCCTACACCGCCTTCAGTTGCCCTTCCTGCAACGCCTTGTTTGGAGACTGGTACCTGCGGGAGTACGTGATGGAAGCCCGAGCCGAGGACGCGTTCCTCCTCGTCAAGTTTTCAGGCGGCGGCGACCGGATCGAGCAACCACACTGGTGCCGCGATGCCGGGCAGGGCCAGTGCGTTGACCGTGAACAGGCGGCTGCCCTCACCGGTGGGCCCGATCTCGTCCCAGCGACGAACCGTCATCGATGACAACTCGGCCGACGATCGAGTGGCTGGTGACGATCCGCCCGGCGTGCCGTGCTTGGTTCCCGCTGTACTGCAATCGTCGTCGACATCCGATCACCCACGGATCACCACCCGATCGTCGCCGACGCGGTTGCGCGAGATCAATCGTCTACCGCACCAGTTTGAGGACCGGTCGCTGGTCGGCTACGCCCAGCAACATTCTCACCCAGGGCAGCGGCCACGCGAGTTCTTCGGCGAGCGCCTGCATCGTCAGGCCGTTGCCGGTAGCCAGGTCGAAAGCCCGGCTGAGCATAGCCGGCTGCTCACCCGGATAGGCAGCCGCGGGTTCGGCACGGAAGCCTGGCTGATCGGCCAAGAGGTGCAGTCTTTGGTGTGCACGGCTGGAGGCGGAGTCGGACAGCAGCCCCAGCTCGCGACATCGGTACAGCAGCGATTTGACCGAGACTCCCCACTCGCGTTGAAGCTCGGCGAGTTTGCCTAGGTCGGCGCGGCCGGGGAGGGCGGGCAGGATGCTGTTGCGGGGCGTGAGGAACTCGGCCGCGAAGGTGTCGGCTTCACGTTCCTGTTGGATGTCACCGGGCGCGGTGTCGCCATGGAGTACGAGGTGGCCGAGTTCGTGGGCGGCACTGAAACGATGGCGGTAGACGTTGTTTGCGCGATTCGGGGTTAAGACCGCAACCGGCCGGGGCAGGCGTGAGGTGGAGAAGGCGTCGACGGTGGTGGCGTCGTCGTCAGCTGGTGGAGTGACGGTGACGATACCGTGGGCTTCCATCCGACGGACGAGGTGACTCATCGGCCCGTTGCCGAGTTTCCAGTGGGCGCGTAGCGCTTGGGCCGCGGCGGCTGGGTCGCGGGGAAGTTCGGTCCCGGAGTGCACCTCGCCGCCGGCGAAGCCGGGTAGGTCGATCCAGGGAAGCTGGACTCGCTTCTCCAGCGCGTAGGTCAGTTCCCACACCAGTTCGGTGAAGGAGATCGCCTTCGCTCGCTGATATGCCCGCGTCGCTCGCAAGCTGCGGAAGTGAGCCATAGACGCGTCGAGGCGGGCATGGGGGCGGCCTCTGAGGAAGAACGGTGGGGGCACGCTGAGGACTGCGGCGAGTGGCCCGATCAACTCAGGTCGGGGTTTGGTTAGTCCGAGCTCGTACTGTCCGATGGCCGCTGCCGTGATGCCGATCCGGTCGGCGAGTGCCTTCTTGGTCATGGCTGCGAGTTGCCGGGCCTGGGTCAGCCGGCCGGGGTCAAATCCGTCGGCGATGGCGGCAGGCGTTGCCGTCCCACCAGCGGCAACAATCGGTGTGATGAGTCGGAGTTGTTCGTGCTTACGCATCGCGGTTGTTCGCGGTGGGCTTTCCCGGCTCCGGCTCCCGCTCAGCCGTCGGCGCCTCTACCGGACGCGAGTGCGTCGGGAAGTCGAGCGCGGGCAGGTCACCCTCGTCGAAGGCTCGCCCCGAGCCTCCAACCTTCGCCAGCCCCGAGAACGCGCCGGTCGAGCCTTCCGGCGTGGCGCCCTTAGCCGCTGGCAGCTCCTCCGGCTGGCCGAGAAGCCAGGCGATCGTGCCGTCGGACTGCATGAGGCCCTCACCCCACCAGGACTTCAGCAGGCCGGCATCGGCGTGAGCAACGTAGGGCACGTAGATAATCTTGGTGGCGGGGCTCAGGTGAACAAGTTCGTTGACCACTGCCACCGGGTCGAAGTCGAAGTCCTCGCCCAGAAGGCTCAGCAGGTCATCCGGCGGCTGCGCTGCGGAAAGCGCAAGCGACAGGTTCAGACCGATCTTCGTCGCCAAGCGGGCCTGCTTCACCGGCACGTTCAGGTTGTCGGCGAGCTTGAAGGGCAGCAACAGCCGCTCTCGGACGACCATCAGGTTGTACGAGGCATTCGGCGGCCGGAACTTGTACGCCCCCTCAAGGCCTACAAGTTGCTCCTCCAGAGACTTGTACGTTGCCGGCCACATACCGCCGTACGGCTGCTTGGACGGTAGACCCGACATCTCCTGGATCAACACAGCCCGCTGCTGCGCGTGGTGCAGCCCTTCCACAAGGCCACGCCGCACCACCTCAGCGTCCTGCCCGAAGTGTGACCGCGCCAAGCCGAGACCGGCGATTCCTCGCTCAACTAGCCCTCCAGAGAGACTGACACTTCAGATCCAGCCAGGACTCTAGCGCATCCGCTTTATTTTTGTGCATGACATGCCCACCGTGCGGTTCCCTCGCTGCAGCACTCACCGAAGGTGCTCGTCGGCTGGGGTAAGCGCCCCGGGCCGACGAGGGCTGAAATACCGGCTCACTCACGAAGGCCGCCACCGATCGGGCGGCGTGGATCCGCATCCGATGGGCGCCCGCCACCACCATCCGCACGCGGGTTGGATCCGCGCATACGGGTGCGAGGCCATCGACTACAGCCTCCTAGTACTCCAGCAGGAGATCCGTTTCAGGGCTCGATGAGGGCTTGTCGGGCGTAGTGGCTGATCTTGGCGTCGGCTTGGTGCTGGCGTCGGAAGATGG
>NZ_JAEVHL010000204.1 GCF_016803395.1 Micromonospora tarensis
GGGGACGGGCGGCGGCAGTCGCTCTGCGGCGTCTGGCGGGTCGCCGCGCTGCGGGCCGCGGTGGACCGGCTGACGGTCGAGCGCGGCGGCGAACTGTCCGGGGCCCCGGTGCGGGCACTGCTCGCCGGCCTCGTCGTGCGGGAGCTGCCCTGGTCCGGCGACGGCCCGCCGCCGTGGTTCGACTGCGACACTGACGAGGACGTACGCCGGGCGGAGGAGTGGGCGCGATGACGGTGCTGGACGACTGGGTGACGGCGGTCTGTGCCGAGTTGGAGCTGGACCCGGCCGGGGTGCCGGTGCCGGCGGTGCTGGATCTGGCCCGGGATGTCGCCCACCAGGTGGTGCGTCCGGGTGCGCCGGTCACCGCGTACCTGCTGGGGTTGGCGGTCGGTCGGGGCGCCGACCCGGCGGACGCCGCGGCCCGGCTCAGCGCGCTGGCGGGCACCTGGCCGATCGGGCTGGATGCCGAAACCGCCGACCCGACGGCCCCCTGACCCGTCGCTGTCCGATCCCGGTCCGGGCTGATTCGACAGCCAGGCGGCGTGGGTAGGGTGATCGTGACGGACGGAGGCGATCATGACGGCTGACCACCCCTCGGCGCCGCACGGTGAGCTGCCCGGCGCTTCGGCTGAGCCGGCGGAATCGATCCTGCTCGACGAGCCCAGCACCACCGACCTGCGGGCGAAGGTGACCGAGGCGTGGCGGGAGTTCGCCCGCGCGCTCGCCGTACGGCTGGGGGAGCTGCCCGCCGGCGCGCACCTCGACGTGACCCTGGACCCGACCGCCTCCGGCACCGGAGACGCCGTCTACTCGATAAGCGTCGACGTGAACGGTGCGGGAGCGCTGTCCGCCCGTGCGGTGGGAAACGCCACGCTTCCGGCGGGCTACCGCCTGGACCGGGGCGCGGTCGCGGACATGATCGCGCTCGGCTGGTCCCCGCCGGGGGTGGTCGCCGGCAGCGGCGGGTCCTTCGGCCTGGACGGTACGACGACCGAGTCGACAGGGATCGCCACGTTGCTGTCCCGGACGCTGCGTGACGTGTACGGCGCCCCGCACCCGGCCTTCCTCGTCTACACGGTGCAGGACACCGAGGGCGAACCGCTGGCGGTGGACCCGTTGGGCACGGCGCGCAGCGAGTTCGGCCCGGACGCCGACGTCGAGGCCGACCTGGAGGAGGCGCTGGCCCAGGCGGCAGCCGCGCAGGCCGAGCGGGAGGACGTGCTCGACCTGGCCGAGCGGGTTCGGACCGTGGTCTCCACCATGCTCAAGTCGGAGCCCGACCGGTTGCAGATCGACTCGGACGGCGACATCAACATCCGGGCCGGTTCGGCGATGGTCTTCGTGCGGGTGCGGGACAATCCGCCGCTGGTGGACGTCTTCTCCCCGGTGCTCACCGAGGTGGAGCCGACCGAGCGGCTCTACGTCAAGCTCTCCGAGCTGACGAACCGGATGCCGATCGGCCGCCTCTACTGCGCCGACGACACGGTCTGGGCGTCCATCCCGGTCTTCGGTCGGAGCTTCCAGGCCACCCACCTGATGCTGGCGGTGCAGGTGATGACCGGCCTCGCCGACGAGTTGGACGACCGTCTGCACGGCGAGTTCGGCGGTAAGCGGTTCTTCGGTGAGGGCGACAAGCCGGTGCGCCGCGACGAGTCGGAGCACCGCACCGGGATGTACCTCTAGGCGACGTCCGGCAGGTCAGGCGGACGGGCCGACGCCCGGGGACTCCACCAGCCGGGACAGCACGATGGTGCTGCGGGTGGAGGTCACGAACGACTCGGCACGCAGCCGCTCCAGCGCCGCCTCCAGGTGGGCGATGTCGGCGGCGCGCAGGTGCACGAGCGCGTCCGCCTCCCCGGAGACGGTGTACGCGCCGACCACCTCGGGGTGCCGGCGGGCGGCCACCCCGATCTGCGCCGGGGTGGTCCGGCCCGCGCAGAACAGCTCGACGAAGGCCTCCGTGGTCCAACCGACGGCGGCCGGATCCACCACGGCCGTGAATCCCCTGATCACGCCGGTGGCGCGGAGCCGGTCGACGCGACGCTTGACCGCTGGCGCGGAGAGCGACACCCGGGCACCGATGTCGGCGTACGACGCGCGGGCGTCGGCGACGAGCAACGCAATGATCCGCTGGTCTACGGCATCTATCTGCAACGTTCCGCCTCTGGGAAGCAACGGTTGTGGCTGTTTTCAACGTTCCACGGTACCTACTCTTGGTGACCGTGAACCAGCAGCGAGTGCCGCGAAGGCGGACATATCTCATGTGCTCGCCCGAGCACTTCGCGGTCGAGTACGCCATCAACCCGTGGATGGACGTGACCACCCCGGTCGACAGTGACCTGGCGGTCAAGCAGTGGGACCGGCTGCGCGAGACGCTTGTCGGCCTCGGCCACGAGGTGCACCAGCTCGCCGCCGAGCCGGGCCTGCCGGACATGGTCTACGCCGCCAACGGCGGCTTCTCGGTGGACGGCACCGTCTACGGCGCCCGGTTCAAGCACGAGCAGCGGGCTGCCGAGGCCGCTACCCACCACGCCTTCTACGAGGCGCAGGGCTGGCGGTTCATCGCGCCCAGCGAGACCAACGAGGGCGAGGGTGACTTCGCGTACGTGCCGGAGGCGCACGGCGGGTTGGTCCTGGCCGGGCACGGCTTCCGCACCGAGATCCCGGCGCACGCCGAGGCGCAGGAGGCGTTGGGCCGGCCGGTGGTGTCGCTGCGCCTGATCGACCCCCGCTTCTACCACCTGGACGTGGCGCTCGCGGCGATCGACGACTCGAACGTCGTCTACTTCCCGGGCGCGTTCTCCTCGGCCAGCCAGCGGGTGCTCACCCAACTCTTCCCGGACGCGGTGATCGCCGACGACGAGGACGCGATGGCCTTCGGGCTCAACCTGGTCAGCGACGGCGCGAACGTGGTGCTCAGCAGCGAGGCCACCCGGTTGGCCGGCAAGCTCAAGGCGGCCGGGTACACCCCGGTCCCCGTCGATCTGGCCGAGTTGAAGAAGGGCGGCGGCAGCGTGAAGTGCTGCGTCGCCGAGCTGCGGCACTGACACAGGTACGCCAGGGGCCGGCCTCCCGACGGGAGGCGGCCCCTGATCGTGCTCCGGGTGGGCGGTCAGCCCAGGGTGGCCAGCTCGTTGATCAGGACGTTCGACATGACCTGACCGTCACGCTGCACCTCGCGCAGGTACCACTTCTGCTGGGGGGTGCGCGGCTGGTTGAACTGCCAGATGCCGCGCGGGCTGTCGATCTGGCCGATCTTGCCCAGGGCCAGGTTGACCTGTTGCGGGGTGGGCTTCCCGCCGGTCAGCTGGATGGCCTGGTCGAGCACCTGCGCCGCGTCGTACGACGCCATCGCGTACGTGGTGGGCGTGACCTGGTACTTCTTGCGGTAGGCCGAGGCGAAGACCCGGTTCGACGTGTTGTTCAGGTCGGCCGAGTAGTTCAGCGCGGTCTGGATGCCCAGCGCGTTGTCCTTCAGGTTCTCCAGCACGGTGCCCTCGGTGAGGAAGCCGGGAGCGTAGATCGGCCCGTTGAACTTCTCGCGCAGCTGCTTGATGAACTCCACAGCGGCGGCGCCGGCGAAGAAGCAGAAGACCGCGGTGGGCTTCTTCGCCAGCGCCCTGCTGATGTCCGAGACGTACGTGGTCTTGCCGGGGTTGGCGGTGGGGTTGGTGTAGGTCACCGGGTCGCTGATCCGCGAGTCGGTGGCGCCGAACTCCTGCCGGAAGCCACGCACCACGTCCGGGCTGCCGACGTTCTCCGGCATGATGATCGCGATGCGGCCGTTCGCCGGCAGTTGTTCGCGCAGGTAGCGGCCCAGCGCCCGGCCGGCCTCGTCCAGCACGTACGACGTCCGCCAGATGTAGAAGACGCTCTGCAGGCTGCTCGGCGAGGCGTTGGAGCCGATCAGCGGAACCCGGGCCTGCTCGACGGTGTCCCGGATGCCGACCATCACCGCCGAGTTGACCACGCCGGTGAGCGCCAGCACGCCCTGCTTGAGCAGGCCCTCGACGGCGGCCTTGCCGGTCTTCGCGGTGTCACCCTCGTCGGCGGTCAGCAGCTCGACGGGGTGGCCGCCCAGCCGCTGGTCGTGCAGGTCGAGGAAGAGTTGGAAGCCGTTGGTGATGTCGTCGCCGATGCTCTTGAAACCACCGGCCTGCGGCGTGATCAAGCCGATCTTGATCGGGCTGCGGTTGGCGGTCGGCTCGGCGTCACTGTCGGAGCCACACCCGGCGACGAACCCGGTGGTACCGAGCGCGGCCAACAGTTGGAGCGCCCGCCTGCGATTCATCTGCGACACCAGGTTCCTTCCGAGGAGCGTTACCGGGCCGAACACCGCCCTCCGGCGTTCTACCTGGTCCGCGACGCTGCGTCAATGGTTAGTGATCATCGTGCAGGGACCGCAACACAGCAAGAACCCGAGGCCAGGCGGCCGACTCCGGATCGATCAGCCCGAAGTGCTCGCATTCGGGCAGTTCAACAAGGGAGATATCGGACTCGGCGGCACGGGCCCGCGCGACGAACTCCCGGCTCATTTTTGCCGGCACCTGGAGGTCCTCCGAACCATGCATGACTACTGTCCGTGCCCGTATCGGTACCAATGATCGTGGATCCGCAGCCGCGTACCGGTCCGGGACCTCCGTCGGGGCGCCGCCCAGCAACGCGGCGACCGCGCCCGAGTCCAGATCCCGCCGGTACGCCTCGGCGAGGTCGGCCACCGGGGCCAGGGCGAGCACCCCACCGACCGTCGCCGGAGCGGTCGCCGCAACGTACAGCGCCAGGTGGCCACCGGCCGAGTGCCCGAGCAGGATCGGCGCGGCCGGGGTCACCCGGCCGGGCAGCGCCTCGGCGGCCAGTGCGGGCAGCTCGGCCACCCCGGTGAGCGCGTCGCCAAGGGTGCCCGGCCAGCCACCGCCGGGCTGCCCGGTTCGACGGTATTCCAGCTGCGCCACGGGATAGCCGGCAGCGGCCAGCGCCGCGGCCAGCGGGCCGGTGTGCCGCCGGTCGTACTCGGCTCGCCAGAAACCGCCGTGCACCACGATGACCAGTGGCCGCGCCGGGCCGGTCCCCGCCGGACGCCGCAGGTCGGCCACCTGGTTCGGGTCGTCGCCGTACGGCACGGTCCGGTCGGGCTCCGGCGCGGGCCGGGTCAGCACGGCACGTGGGTCGGCAGGCATGGCGCGACGGTAGCGCGCCCCCGCGCGGGTGGTTCGGCCCCGGTAGTCGGTCCCGGGCGGCATGGCTCGCGTCGGCTGGGTAAAGATGGACCCCATGACCGACGCGCGCTCCGCTGGACAGAACGACGAGCCCGGCACCGACGACTCCGGCCACTCCGGCACGGTAGTGGTGGTCGGCCCGGACGGCCGGCCGATCGGCACCATGCAGACCGACGAGGGCCAGGGCGAGGACCCGACCCGCCTGGTCGAACAGCCGGCCAAGGTGATGCGGATCGGCAGCATGATCAAGCAGTTGCTGGAGGAGGTGAAGGCCGCACCCCTCGACGACGCCAGCCGCAGCCGGATGCGGGAGATCCACGAGCGGTCGATCGTCGAGCTCAAGGAGGGCCTCGCCCCCGAGCTGCGCGAGGAGCTGGAGCGCATCTCGCTGCCCTTCGCCGAGGACAAGGCCCCCAGCGAGGGCGAGCTGCGGATCGCGCACGCCCAGCTGGTCGGCTGGCTGGAGGGCCTGTTCCACGGCATCCAGGCGGCGTTGGTGGCCCAGCAGATGGCCGCCCGGGTGCAGCTGGAGCAGATGCGCGGCGGCCGGCAGGCGCTGCCCAGCGGCCCCGGCGGGGTGGTCCCCGGAATGCCGGGCATCGGCCAGCCGGGCGGCGGCGAGGGGCACAACACCGGTCAGTACCTCTGACCCGTCCCGCTCAGTCCACCCCGAAGATCTTCTCCAGGTACGCCGTCACGCCGTCCTCCGAGTTCGTCGCCGTCACCTCGTCGGCGACCGCGAGGACGGCGCGGTGCGCGTTCGCCACCGCCACGCCGCGCCCGGCCCAGGTCAGCATCGGCACGTCGTTGGGCATGTCGCCGAAGGCCAGCACGTCCGCCGCGCGCACCCCGAGCTGGTCGCAGTACCAGGCCAGCCCGGCCGCCTTGGTCACCCCGGCCGCGGAGATCTCCACCAGGCCGGAGGAGGACGAGTGGGTCGCCTCGGCCAACCCGGCCACCGCTGCCGCGATCAGCTCGGCGAAGGCGTCCGGGTCCTGCTCGCCGGCCCGGGCGAGGAGCTTCACGGCCGGCACCGAAAGCAGCTCCTCCGGCGTCTCGATCGGTCGGATGCCGTCGGCATCGGCGTCCCAGCGCAGCGGGTAGTGCGCCTCGTGCCGCATCTCCCGGCTGTCCAGGATCTCCACGGCGAAGCTGATGCCGGGCACCTCGGCACGTAACCGGCGGGCCACCTCGGCCAGGTGGTGTGGTGCCAGCGGGTCGGCCCGCACCACCTCATCCTCGAACGGGTCGTAGACCACCGCGCCGTTGGCGCAGACCGCCGGCAGCGGCTGGGCGAGCTGGTCGTACACCATCTTGAGCCAGCGCACCGGGCGGCCGGTGACCAGAACGACTGGCGTGCCCCGCGCGGAGATCCGCGCGAGCACGTCGGCGGTGCGTGGGCTGACGGTGTGGTCGTCGCGGATCAGGGTGCCGTCGATATCGGTGGCGACGAGGCGGGGGGTCTCTTCCATCACCGGGACAGTAGCCGGTCCAGATACACCGCCACCCCGTCGTCGTCGTTGCGTAGGGTCACCTCGTCGGCGACGGCGCGCAGCGCGGGATGCGCGTTGGCCACCGCCACCCGCGACCAGCCGGCCCACTCGAACATCGGCAGGTCGTTGGGCATGTCACCGAAGACCAGCACGTCGGCCGGGTCGACCCCGAGGGTCTGCGCCACCACTGTCAGCCCACTCGCCTTGTCCACCCCGGGCGGGCAGATCTCGATGAAGCCGAGCCCGGCCTGGGTGAGCGTGGCCTGCTCCGGCGAGACGATCCGACGGGCCACCGCCAGCAACTCGTCCACGTGGTGGTCGGCGGTCCGGGCGAACGCCTTGAGCACGTCGCAGGAGAGGCACTCCTCGCGGGTGCGGGCCTCGAACCGGTCCTGGTAGGGCCAGCTCTCGTGGTAATCGCCCCAGAGCGGGGCGTCGTGCTCGTCGGATGCCTCGACCATCACGGTCAGCGGGCCGACCTCGGCCTCCAGGTCGGCGAGCAGCCGCGCGAGCACCTCGGCGGGCAGCCGCTCGTCGCGGAGCACCACCGGGCCGCCGGGTCGCTCTGGTCGACCACCCGGCCGCCGCCGGCCATCACCAGGAAGTCGGCGGCCCGGATGTCGTTGCGGGTCAGTTCGGTCAACCGAGGGCCGCGACCGGTCGCGCCGACCACCGGGATTCCGGCGGCCCGCACCCGGTCGAGCACCCCATGCGTGTACGCGGAGACGGTGTCGTCGCTGCGGACCAGCGTCCCGTCGAGGTCGGTCGCGATCAGCTTGGGAAGTCCCGGGCGGGTCATCGTTCCTCCTTCGCCCACCGCCGTCGCGCCTGCCACGGTCGGAGAAGCCGAAACGGCGGGCAGCAACCGTACCTCGGGAAACAGGCAGCAACCAGGTCTTCCAGGCGAATCGGGCACCAACAAAAGCCGTCGCGATATTGCCCTGGCTATTCCGACGAACGGGGCATATCCCTGAGGTTCAGGACGCTTGGTCGGGGCGGGCGAACGGCGTGGCGGGCGTGACAGTCAGGTCAGCCGGCGCGGGCAGGCCGTCCTCGTCGATCGGCTCGCCGCCCCGGCGACGGCGCGAGGCACGGCCGGGTGGCACATTGCCGGGCCGGCCGTCCTCCCCCGCGCCCAGCCCGGCGACCGGGGCCTGCCGCAGGGCCGCGCCGAGCAGCGCACACGCGACGAACGCCAGCACCAGGCCGCGACCGTAGTCGGTCCGGAAGCCGTCCTGCGGCGAGTAGAAGAAGTTGCGCTGACCGGGATCGTCGAGGGTGACGGTGGCCGCGAACAGCATCACCAGCAGGGCACCGGCCAGGGTGAGACCGGCCAGGCGAGCGTTCGGCCGCACCGCCGTGGTGCCGCGCAGCGCCAGCACCACAGTGCAGACGAGGCCGAGCAGCCCGACCAGGTAGCCGACCCCGAAGCCACCCACCTCGGACACCCCGGCGGGCACCTCGATCGTGCCGGTTCCGTCGGGGCCGCCGTTCGGCAGGGTCATCACCAGCCACTCACCGACCAGCGAGGCGACCCCGGCCACCGCACCCAGACCGGCGAGCAGCAGCGGAAGTCGAGGATCCTGGGTGAAGGCGGCCACGGACCAACCGAACCGACGCCGTGGGGCCGCGTCCTCTGCACCCCACTCGATCACGGCTGGGCCCTCGGACCGGTCGCCCTGTCGCGGGATCGGCAGCTCCTCGGACATCGGGCCATCCTTCCGCCGGTCACGGACCTGGTTCGCATCATGGCACAACTGGCCGGTGGTGACCGGGATCGCAGGGCCGGCGACGGTGCCGGTCGGTCGCCCCGGCGGTCACCTTTCCGCTAGCGTTTGCCGCATGCCTATCCGTACCGCTTCAGCACAATGGCAGGGCAACCTCACCGAGGGCGCGGGCACCGTCCGCACCGGTAAGGGCGGCCTGTCCGGCAACTACTCCTTCAAGTCGCGCTTCGAGGAGGGTGAGGGCACCAACCCCGAGGAGCTGATCGCCGCCGCGCACGCCGGCTGCTTCTCGATGGCGTTCTCCAAGGCGCTCGCCGACGCCGGCACCACCGCCACCTCGGTCGAGACCACCGCCAAGGTGCACCTGGACAAGACCGACGCCGGCATGACCGTGACCCGGATCGACCTGGAGACGGTCGGCCAGGTTCCCGGCATCGACGACGCGGAGTTCCAGAAGCTCGCCGAGGCCGCCAAGGCCAACTGCCCGATCTCCCGCCTGCTCTCGCCGGGTGCCGAGATCACCCTCAGCGCCCGCCTGGCCGGCTGAGCGATTCGACCACCCCGCGCGTACCCGGAAGGAGCCCTCGCCCGGCCCCGGGTGATCGCCCCCTTTCGGGTACGCGCGTTCCGGCCCCGGTCGTCCGCAGGGCCGGGCCGGTTGCCGCCACGTCGGGCACAATGGGCGAGGTGCCGGTGGAGATGAGCCGTGAGCGCTTCGAGGAGTTGGTCGGCGAAGCCCTCGACGAGGTGCCCGAGGAACTGCTCGGTCTGATGAACAACGTGGTGATCCTGGTCGAGGACGACCCGCCACCGGGCGAGTCCGACCTGCTCGGCCTCTACGAGGGGCACGCGCTCACCGAACGGGGCTGGGACTACTCCGGGGTGCTGCCGGACCGGATCTTCATCTACCGCCGTCCGATCCTGCGGATCTGCGACAACGACGAGGACGTCATCGACGAGGTGGCGGTGACAGTGGTGCACGAGATCGCCCACCACTTCGGCATCGACGACGCCCGACTGCACGCGCTGGGCTGGGGCTGAACGCGCCGCCTCCGCCTGCGCGCGCTGGTTGCCGAGGTCGCCTACCGTCGGTGCGGCGAACGCGAACCCACTCAGGAGGCCTTTCATGCGCAGCGAGCTGTTCTCCGCGGAGAATCTGGAGAAGGAGTCCGCGCAGCCCGGCATGCGGCTGCAGAACTCCAAGATGTTGAAGATCGAGCTGAACGGCGAGGCGATGGCCCGGGTCGGGTCGATGGTCGCCTACCAGGGGAACGTGCAGTTCCAGGCGCTGGGCTCGGGCGGGCTCGGCAAGTTCCTCAAGCAGAAGCTCACCGGCGAGGGCGTTCCGCTGATGAAGGTCTCCGGCCAGGGCGATGTCTTCCTCGCCGAGCTGGCGAAGGACGTGCACATCATCGACCTGGAGCCGGGCGACGCGCTGTCCATCAACGGCTCCAGCGTGCTCGCCTTCGACTCCACCCTCCAGTACGACATCAGGATGGTCGGCGGCGCCGGGATGGCCTCCTCGTCCGGCCTCTTCAACTGCGTGTTCAGCGGCTACGGCCGGATCGCCATCACCACCAAGGGCACCCCGGTCGTGCTCAACGTGGACGCCCCGACGTACGTCGACCCGCAGGCCGCGGTCTGCTGGTCGGCCAACCTGCAGACCGGCTACCACCGGGCCGAGCAGCTCGGCCTCGGCACCCTGCTCGGCCGCCGCACCGGTGAGTCGTTCACGATGAGCTTCGCCGGCCAGGGCTTCGTGGTGGTGCAGCCGTCCGAGGAGCCGCCGGTGATGGGCAGCGGCCAGCAGCAGCAGGAGGGCGGCCTGCTCGGCGGTCTGCTGAGCTGACCGGGGTGGCGTGGGCGTTCCCGGCCGGTGGAGCGCCCGCGCCCGATCAGGTCAACTCGCCGCTGCGCAGCCGGGTCAGCCAGGCCGCCGCGTCGGCGTAGTCGACGTCGGAGAGGCCCGCCGGTGCGGGAACCGGCCGCTCACCCGGCGCCTGGGTCCAGCGGTGTCGGGGATACGAGCCGAGGAACCGGACGTCGGCGCAGACCCGGCGCAACCCCTGCAACGCCTCGCCCAGCCGTACGTCGCCACGTGGCCGGTGCAGTCCAGGAAGAAGACGTAACGGCCCAGCGCCTCACCTGTCGGACGGGACTCGATCCGGCTCAGGTTGACCCCGCGTACGGCCAGCTCCATCAGCACGGACAGCAGCGCACCGACCCGGTCGTGGGCGATGTAGACCGCTAGTGAGGTGAGATCGTCGCCGGTCGGCGGCGGTGGCGGCCCCGGGCGGGACACGAGCGCGAACCGGGTCACCGCGTCCGGGTGGTCGGCGATCTTGTCGGCGAGCGTGTTCAGCCGGTGCCGGGCGGCCCCGATCGGTGCGCAGATCGCCGCGTCGAACTCGCCCGTGGCGGCGCCGGCGGCGGCCGCGCCGTTGGAGAGCACGTCGACCACCACGGCGTCCGGCAGGTGGTCGTGCAGCCAGCCCCGGCACTGGGTGGAGGCCTGTGGGTGGGCCGCCACGGCCCGGATCGAGGTCAGCGCGGTGCCGGGCCGTGCGGCGAGCACGAACTCCACAGGCAGGACCACCTCACGGGTGATCACCAGCGGCTCACCCTCGGCCATCTCGTCAAGCGTGACGCCCACCGCGCCGCCGATCGAGTTCTCCAGCGGCACCAACGCGGCGTCCGCGTCGCCCGCCCGGACGCTGTCCAGCGCCTCCCCGACACTGCGGGCGGGCGTACGGGTGCCGCGCTCGGCTGCGGGGACGGAGCGTAGGGCCTGCTCGGAGAAGGTGCCCTCCGGCCCGAGGTAGACGAAACGTGTCGGCGGTGTTCCCGGCATGCCGATCAGCCTACGCACCCGGCCGGATGGCCGGACCGGCGTCGCAGGCAAGGGTGCGGATCCCGGCCGGGCCGGTGGCGCGTACCTCGATGGTGCAGACGTCGGTGCCGGCGGTGACCAGCGCCGGTGCGGACGGCTCACCTCGGGTGACCACCTGGAGTTCCTCGTGCCCGGTCACCTCCAGCACGGTGAACTGCCACTCACCGGCGCAGAGCGGCCCGGTGCGGACCCGAACCCGGACGTTTGCCGGCAGCACTCCGGCCCGGCCGTGCAGCAGTCGCACCACCTGCTGCCCGGTCGGCCCGTTCCGGCAGGCGGTGGCGACGACGCCGGAACCCGGACGTTTGCCGGCAGCACTCCGGCCCGGCCGTGCAGCAGTCGCACCACCTGCTGCCCGGTCGGCCCGTTCCGGCAGGCGGTGGCGACGACGC
>NZ_JAEVHL010000205.1 GCF_016803395.1 Micromonospora tarensis
GCTCGGCGCGCGCGATCAGCGGATGGCGGGGGAAGACCCGCAGCGCGATCCGGCCGCAGTCGAAGCCCGGCGCGACGTCGTGCACCGGCAGCCCCGCGTCGGCGACGGCCAGACCGCCGCCGCCGGTGGCCACCAGCACGTCGTGGTCGGCGTCGCGCAGCGCGAGCGCGAGCGGCACCAGCGGGAAGACGTGCCCGACCAGCGGCGCGGAGACGATCAGTACGCGCATGGACGGGATCCTATGCCGACCACGCCGATGCGGGGTGCCCGCTGAGCGTGGGCGGCGCAGCGGTGCGACGCGCCGGACCGGGCCCGGTGGCGCTGCCGGTGGCCGGGGTCGGTCGGCTGGTCAGCCGGTCTGCCGCTGGTCGATGATGCGGCGCATCTTGCCCATCGAACGCTCCACCGCGTCCGGGGCGAGCACGTCCACCGCGACGCTCACCCCGATGGTGTTCTTCACCGCCTCGACGAGCATCGCGCCGGCCCGCTCGGCGGCGTCGACGGCGACCCCGCCGCGCCGCTCCACCCGCACGGTCAGGGTGTCCAGCCGGCCGTGCCGGTCGAGAACGCACTGGAAGTGCGGCGACAGCTGCGGGGTACGCAGGATCAGCTCCTCGATCTGGGTGGGGAAGATGTTCACCCCACGAACGATCATCATGTCGTCGGTGCGGCCGGTGATCTTCTCGATCCGGCGCATCGGTCGGGCGGTGCCGGGCAGCAGCCGAGTCAGGTCGCGGGTGCGGTACCGCACGACCGGCATCGCCTCCTTGGTCAGCGAGGTCAGGACCAGCTCCCCCTGCTCGCCGTCGGCCAGCACCGCCCCGCTGACCGGGTCGATGATCTCCGGGTAGAAGTGGTCCTCCCAGAGGTGCAGCCCGTCCTTGGTCTCGACGCACTCGATGGCCACACCGGGCCCCATCACCTCGGAGAGCCCGTAGATGTCGATCGCGTGGATGTCCAGCTGCCGCTCCATTTCGCGGCGCATGTCCTCGGTCCACGGCTCCGCGCCGAAGATGCCCACCCGCAGCGAGGTCGAGCGGGGGTCGATGCCCTGGCGGTGCATCTCGTCGACGATGGCCAGCAGGTAGCTGGGCGTGACCATGATGACCTCGGGTTCGAGGTCGCGGATCAGCAGCACCTGACGCTCGGTCATGCCGCCGGAGACCGGGATGACGGTGCAGCCCAGCTCCTCGGCCCCGTAGTGCGCGCCCAGGCCGCCGGTGAAGAGCCCGTAGCCGTACGCGACGTGCACCCGGTCGCCGGGACGGCCGCCGGCGGCCCGGATCGAGCGGGCCATCAGCCGCGCCCAGGTTCGCAGGTCGTCGCGGGTGTAGCCGACCACTGTCGGGCGGCCGGTGGTGCCGGAGGAGGCGTGCAGCCGGGCGACCCGCTCCCGGGGAACGGCGAACATGCCGAACGGGTAGTTCTCCCGCAGCTCCGCCTTGCCGGTGAACGGGAAGCGGGCCAGGTCGTCGAGGTCCCGGCAGTCATCGGGGTGCACCCCGGCCGCGTCGAACGCCCGCCGGTAGTGCGGCACATTGTCGTACGCGTGCCGCAGCGTCCAGCGCAGTCGGTCGCGTTGCAGGGCGCGCAGCTCGTCGAGGCTGGCGCGCTCGACCGGCTCCAGCTCTTCGGGACGAGGGGTGCGGTCCTGCATCGCGTGCCTCCTTGGCGCGGCGGTCCCGGTGGGGCTGCGGGTACCGTACGCCCGCCGGTCCGGGGACTGACGCGGCGGTCAGCGAGCGGCGGGCAGCCGGTGCAGGGCGTCGACCAGCGGCGCCAGCTCGGGGGTGGCCTCCGCCTCGGCGAGCGCGTCGGCGAGCACCCGGTCGTGGGTGGGCCGGGCCTGGGCGAGCAGCTCGGACCCGGCCGGGGTCAGCTCGGTGTAGATGCCGCGCCGGTCGTCCGCGCAGAGGATCCGGGTGAGCAGGCGCCGCTGCTCCAGCCGGGTGACCAGGCGGGTGGTGGCGCTGCCGGAGAGTGCGGCGGCACGGGCGAGCTGGCTCATCCGCATGTGCCAGCCGTCCTGGCGGGAGAGCGCGTCGAGCACCGTGTATTCGACGACGGACAGCTCGTGGCCGGCCTGGAGCGCCCGCTCCAGGGACGTTTCGATCAGCCCATGCAGGGCGGCGAGGGTGCGCCAGCCCTGGGCGCGGATCTCGACCGCGTCGTCGCCGATGCCCATGCCGGCCTCCTCGGGTGTGATCCGACCGGCACCAGGCTACCACGCTTGCGCGGATATACGGCGTGTGCAAGTATTTCGTTGTTGGCGCGGGTAGTTGCACGCGCTCCGTATATGCCCCCTCCCCGATCGGAAGACCATGTCCGTACGCCCCTCAGCACCGCCACCCGGCCTGATCGCGCTGGCCATCGGCGCCTTCGGCATCGGACTCACCGAATTCGTGATCATGGGCCTGCTGCCCGACGTGGCCACCGACCTCGCGGTCAGCGAACCGGTGGCCGGCTGGTTGATCTCCGGCTACGCGCTGAGCGTGGCCGTCGGCGGGGTGGCCCTCACCGCGGCGGTCACCCGACTGCCGCGCAAACCGGTGCTGCTCGGCCTGATGGTGCTCTTCATCATCGGCAACCTGCTCTCCGCTGTCGCCGACGACTACCCGGTGCTGATGGCTGGCCGGATCGTCGCCGCGCTCTGCCACGGCGCGTTCTTCGGCATCGGCGCGGTGGTCGCCGCCGACCTGGTCGCACCGGCCCGCCGGGCGGGCGCCATCGCCATGATGTTCGCCGGCCTGACCATCGCGAACGTGCTCGGCGTCCCCTTCGGCACCTTCCTCGGCCAGCACTTCGGCTGGCGGTCGACGTTCTGGGCGATCACCGCCATCGGGGTGGTCGCGCTGATCGGGCTGGCAGTGCTCATCCCGGGTCGGGACACCGCCACCGCGGACCGCCCAGCCGGCGGGCTGCGCGGCGAACTGCGAGCCTTCACCCATCCGCAGGTCTGGCTCTCCCTGCTGATCACGGTGCTGGGCTTCGGCGGGATGTTCGGCGCGTTCACCTACATCGCCTTCACGCTCACCGAGGTCAGCGGCTTCGCCAGCAGCACCGTGCCGTGGCTGCTCGTCCTCTTCGGGGCAGGGCTCTTCGCCGGCAACCTGCTGGCGGGCCGGGCGGCGGACCGCTCGCTGTCGCGCACCCTGGCCACCGTCCTGGCGGCGCTCACCGTGGTGCTCGTCGGCTTCGCGCTGACCGCGACGAGCCCGGCGCTGACCATCGTCGCCCTGGTGCTGATGGGCGGGTTCGGGTTCGCCACGGTGCCGCCGCTACAGATGCGGATCATGCGGTACGCCGACCAGGCGCCGACCCTGGCGTCCGGGGCGAACATCGCCGCGTTCAACCTCGGCAACGCGCTGGGCGCCTGGATCGGCGGGGTGACCATCGCCGCCGGTCTCGGCTACACCTCACCGATCTGGGCGGGCGCCGCGCTCACGCTGGCCGGCCTGATCGTGCTTCTCGGCGCGCAGCGGCTGGCCCGGCGCGACGAGCCGGCGAAGGACGAGGCGGCGCTGGCGCGGACGACGGTGTGACCTCGCCGGACGGGGACGCCGGGCCGGGTGGAAGCCCGACCCGGCGTCGCCCTGATCATCGCCCTGCCATCTTCTCGCAATTGCAAATTATGTGCAACAGGGCCTGGACAGCACATCGCGACTGTAATTAGCTTGCTCGTTATGAGTCCTTACATCACGGATCCCTGGGCCTGGCAGGAGAGCTGGGACCGCCAGCAGGAGGCCTACCTTCCCGACCGGGAACACCGGTTCACCGCCATGCTCGACACCGTCGACGCGGTCCTCGACGGCCGACCGCCGCGCGTGCTCGACCTGGCCGGCGGCACCGGCACCCTCACCCTGCGGACGCTGTCCCGCTTCCCCGCCGCCGAGGCGACAGTGGTCGACCTCGACCCGGCGCTGCTCGCCATCGCCGGCGCCTCGCTGGCCGACCGGGCCACCATCATCACGGCCGACCTCAACACCCCCGGCTGGCAGGCCGCGCTCCCCCACCACGAGTACGACGCCGTGCTCACCGCCACCGCCCTGCACTGGTTGCCGGCCGACCGGCTCGGTCAGCTCTACGCCGAGCTGCGCGACGTGCTGCGACCAGGTGGGGTCTTCGTCAACGCCGACCACATGCCGGACGACACAGTGCCGGAGTTGACCAAGCGACTGCTGGACCGGGCGCGCGACAGGCGCACCGCGCGGTACGCCGCCGGCTCGACGCTGTCCTGGTCGGACTGGTGGGAGCGGGCCGAGGCCGATCCCGTGCTCGGCCCACTGGTCGCCCAGCGGCGGACGATCTACCCGACCGGGCACAGCCCCGAGTGGAACCCGCCGGCCTCCTGGCACCTGGCCGCGCTCACCGAGGCCGGCTTCGGCGAGGTCGGCACGGTCTGGCGAGGCGGCCCGGACGCCGCTGTCGCGGCGGTGCGCTGACGCCGGCAGTGCGTTAATGCCGGCTGGCGCCGGGACTACGCTGAGGAGCCGTGCCAGAGCCGTTCGAGCCGCGTACCGACCCCGACGTCGACCTGCGCGTTCCCGCCGACCGCCGCGAGCTGACCGCTCACCCCGCGACGATCCTCGCCACGATCGCGGCCGGCGGGGTGCTCGGCGCGCTGGCCCGGGCCGGCCTGCAACACGCCGCGCCGCACCCGCCGACCGGCTTTCCGTGGGCCACGTGCACCGTCAACATCTCCGGGTGCCTGCTGATCGGCGCGCTGATGGCGGTGCTCGGTCACCTCGGCGGTGGGCACCGGCTGGCCCGCCCGTTCCTGGGGGTGGGGGTGCTCGGCGGCTTCACCACGTTCTCCACCTACGCGGTGGACATCCAGCAGGCGCTGCCGCCGGCGCCCCGGGCACCGCCCTGGCCTACCTGGCCGGGACGCTGCTCGGGGCACTCGTCGCGGTCGGGTTGGGCGACGCGGTCACCGGTGGCCTGCTGCGGCGTTGGTCGCCCCGATGACCGTGCTGCTCATCGCCCTGGGCGCGGCCGTCGGCGCGCCGCTGCGCTACCTCACCGACCGGGCCGTGCAGTCCCGGCACGTGTCGGCGTTTCCCTGGGGCACCCTGACCGTCAACGTGATCGGGTCGCTGCTGCTCGGCGTACTCGTCGGGTGGCCGGCCGGGCCGGCGGTCAGCGCGTTGCTCGGCACCGGGTTCTGCGGCGCGCTGACCACCTACTCCACGTTCAGCTACGAGACGCTGCGGCTGACCAGGGACGGTCATCGACTGCTCGCACTGGCCAATGTGCTGGGCAGCGTCGCCGCCGGGCTCGCCGCGGCCACCGCCGGCTACCTGCTGGCCCGGGCGCTGGCGGGTTGATCAGCCAGGGCGGACCGACCACACCGAAGGTATATACGCGAGGTATACACCCGGTGTAGCCTGCTCGATATGAGCGTTCCACTGACCCTCCTCGGCCTCCTCGAACGGGAGCCCAGCCACGGGTACGACCTCAAGCGCGACTACGACACCTTCTTCGGGCGGGGCAAGCCGCTGCCGTTCGGCCAGGTCTACTCCACCCTCAGCCGGCTGGCCCGGGACGGCAAGGTGGTGATCAGCGACGTCGCCCCCGGCTCCGGCCCGGACCGCAAGCGCTACATCATCACCGACGTCGGCGCGACCGAGGTGGAGCAGTGGTTGACCCAGCCGGTCGAGCCGGAACCACACCTCCAGACGGTGCTCTTCGCCAAGGTCGTGCTCGCGCTGATGCTGGACCGCCCGGCCGCCGACTACCTCGACACCCAGCGCAGCGCGCACCTGCACCGGATGCGCGAGCTCACCGAGATCAAGCGCGCCGGCAGCCTGGTCGACGCGCTGCTCGCCGACCACGGCCTGTACCACCTGGAGGCGGACCTGCGGTGGATCGAGATGACCGGCGCCCGGCTGGACGCCCTCCGCAAGGAGGTGCGGCAATGAGCGTCGTCATCGAGGCCCGCGACGTGACGTTCGCCTTCGGCCAGACCCCCGCCCTGCGCGGCGCCAGCGTCGCCGTCGAGGCGGGCGAGATCCTCGCCATCATGGGCCCCAGCGGCTCCGGCAAGTCCACCCTGCTGCACTGCCTCGCCGGCATCCTGGTGCCCGACTCCGGCGAGATCAGCTTCGCCGGCGCCCGGCTGGACACCCTGGCCGAGACCCAGCGCAGCAGCCTGCGCCGGGACCGGTTCGGCTTCGTGTTCCAGTTCGGCCAGCTCGTTCCCGAGCTGACCGCGGTGGAGAACGTGGCGCTGCCGCTGCTGCTCAGCGGGGTTCGCCGCACGTCGGCGCTGGAGCGGGCGAAAGCCTGGTTCGCGCGCCTCGGCCTGGACGGCCTGGAAGAGCGCCGCTCGGGCGAGCTCTCCGGCGGGCAGGCGCAACGCGTCGCCCTGGCCCGTGGCCTGGTCGCCGAGCCGCAGCTGCTCTTCGCCGACGAGCCGACCGGCGCGCTCGACTCACTCACCGGCGAGCAGGTGATGGACCTGCTGGTCAGCGCCGCCCGGGAGCAGGGCACCACTGTCATCCTGGTCACCCACGAGGCCCGGATCGCCGCGTACGCCGACCGTGAGGTGATGGTCCGCGACGGGCGCGTCAACGCGCCGGACCGGATCGTTTCATGATCGCCTTCGGGCTCCGCCTCGCCGTGGCCGGCGGCCGCGAGGCGCTCACCCGCCTGGTCGTCATCGCCGCCGCCGTGGCGGTCGGCAGCGGGCTGCTACTGACCACCCTGGCCGGCGTCAACGCGGTCAACGCCCAGCTCACCCGGTACGCGGCGGTGTACCCCAACGCCTCGACGGCGGGCTCCGCCGACCCGCTGTGGTGGTCGACCCGGGACGACTACTTCCACGGCCAGCAGATCGTCCGGATCGACGTCGCCGGCACCGGACCGGACGCGCCCACCCCGGCCGGCGTCCCGTCCACTCCGGGCCCCGGCGAGTTCTACGCCTCACCCGCGTTGCGGGAGCTGCTCGCCGCCCACCCGGCCGACCAGCTGGCCGACCGCTACCCGGGGCGTGACCTCGGCACCGTCGGCCCGGCCGGGTTGCCCTCACCGGACACCCTGCTCGCCATCGTCGGCGGCACCCCGGACGCCGTCCGCGCGCTGCCCCACGCCCGGCAGGTCAGCAACGTCGGTGACACGCCGGCGCTCCCCGAGGCCACTGTGGACCTGATCCTGGGGGTAATCGCCGGTGGGCTGCTCTTCCCGGTGCTGATCTTCATCGGCACCGCCACCCGGCTCAGCGCCGCCCGCCGGGAGCAGCGCTTCGCCGCGATGCGGCTGGTCGGCGCGACGCCGCGACAGATCGCGACGGTCGCCGCGGTGGAGGCGGCCGCCGCCGCCGTCGCCGGCACCGCCGTCGGCTTCGGCCTGTTCTACGCGTTCCGCAGTCCGCTCGCCGCATCCCGTTCACCGGTATGCCGTTCTTCCCCACCGACATGTCGCTGGGTGTGCTGGACATCCTGCTCGTGGCGCTCGGCGTGCCGGCCGGCGCGGCGCTGGCGGCGCGGGTCTCGCTGCGCCGGGTCCGGATCTCACCGCTGGGCGTCACCCGCCGGGTCACCCCCCCCCCCCCGCGCGCGTACCGGTTGATCCCAGCGGCTCTCGGTGTCGCCGTGCTCTTCTTCGCCATCGGTTTCCGGCCCGAGACCTCCGACGGCCAGGCGGCGGTGTTCCTGCCCGGGCTGCTGCTCATCATGGCCGGCCTGGTCCTGGCCGGTCCCTGGCTGACCATGGTCGCGCCCGGATCATGGCCCGGTACGCCAGCCGCCCCGCCACGCTCATCGCCGCCCGACGCCTCGCCGACAACCCGAAGGCCGGCTTCCGGGCGATCAGCGGCATCATGCTCGCGCTCTTCGTGACCAGCGTGGCCGTCGGCGTGATCACCACGATCGTGGCCAACCGCGGCCCGGCGCCGGTCGGCTCGACCGACGCGGGCACCGTGAGCACCGTCTTCGACGAGAAGGCGGCGTCGGTGCCCGACGCGCTCTTCGCCGAGCTGCGCGCGATCGACGGCGTGCGCTCCACGACCGCCATCCGGGAGGACCCGGACCTGATGAACGGTGGCGAGGGCGGGATGATCGCCTGCACCGACCTGCCGAGCGCGTACGGCCGGTGCGCCGACGGCGCGAGCGTCATCGAGGTGCCGTTGGGCCTCAGCCGCTGGCGGGAATCGGCATCGCCCGCGACGGTCTGGCCCGCCGCGTCGCTCACCCTCGACGAGTTGCGGCGGCTGCCGGCGGTGTCGATCGTGGTCGGCACGGACGGCTCCGCCGCCGCGATCGAGCGCACCCGCACCGTGCTGGAGATCGCCTACCCGACCTTCTGGGTCGGGCCGAACGTGCCCGGCGACTTCGAGTCGGACTTCGCCAACACGCTGCGCGGCTGGGAACAACTGGCAAACGTCATCATCATCGCCAGCCTGGCGCTCGGCGGATGCAGCCTGGCGGTGAGCGTGATCGGCGGCCTCACCGAACGCCGACGCCCGTTCAGCCTGCTCCGCCTCAGCGGCGCACCGGTACGGGTGCTGCGCCGGGTGGTCGCGCTGGAGAGCGCCGTGCCGATGCTCGCCGTCGCCGCGGTGGCCATCGGGATGGGCCTGCTCGCCGCCCACCTCTTCCTGCGCGCGCAGATGGACTACCGGCTGATCGCGCCGGAGCCGCGCTTCTACGTGATCGTCGTCGTCGGGTTGGCCGCCTGCCTGGGTGTCATCGCCTCGACGCTGCCGCTGCTGGAACGCGTCACCGGGCCGGAGACCGCCCGCAGCGAGTAGTCAGTCAGTGGGCCCGGTGGTCGCAAGAGCGACCACGGGCCGAGGACGAAGACCGCGGGTGGGCCGATGTCCGCGCGGGCGGCGACCGCGCCGATCTCGTCCAGCCGGGCGGGCACCGACCGCTGGTGCGGCTGCCCGGCGTCCTGCACGGCGAGCACCGGGGTCTCCGGGGCACGGCCGTGCTCGATCAGCGCCGCCGCGATCTTGGCGATGGTGTCGACGGCCATCAGCAGGACGACGGTGCCCCGGGCGCGGGCCAGCGCCGCCCAGTCGACCAGCGAGTCGGGATGCCCGGGTGGCAGGTGCCCGGAGACCACCGTGACGTCGTGCGCCACGCCCCGGTGGGTCACCGGCACGCCGGCCAGGGCCGGCGCGGCGATCGCGCTGCTCACCCCGGGCACCACCGTCACCGGTACCCCGGCCGCCACGCAGGCCTGCACCTCCTCGTGGCCGCGGCCGAAGACGTACGGGTCGCCGCCCTTGAGCCGGACCACCCGGCGGCCGGCCTTGGCGTGCGACACCAGGGCCGCGTTGATCGCCTCCTGGGCCATCGACGGGCCGCGGGGCACCTTCGCGGCGTCCACCACCAGCACGTCGGGCCGCAGCCCGGCGAGCAGACCCTGCGGGGCGAGCCGGTCGACCACCACGACGTCCGCGGCGTCGAGAAGGGCCTTCGCGCGTACCGTGATCAGGTCGTCGGGCCCCGGCCCGCCACCGACCACCGCGACCGAGCCCTGGTCCTGGTGGTGGTGGTCGTGGTCGTGTCCGTGGTGATGGTGGTGCCCGACCGGGTCGTCGGGGTGGTCGTGCGGGCGTTGCGGGCGACCGACCTTGTCGGCGAAGCCGGGCATCAACACCCGGTACGCGCAGGTGTCGCAGTTCATCCGGATGTCCCCGCCCAGCGCCTCGGCGTAGCGCTCCCGGACCAGGTCGGCCAGGGCGTCGCAGTCGCCGATCACCTCGGCCACGCGCACGTCCAGGTCGGGGTGGGCGGCGGCGAACTCCGCCGACTGGGCCACGATCCGGTCCGGCAGCACCCCGGCGAACAGGAAGTACGGCGCCACCACGATCCGCCGCGCGCCGAGCCGGCGCAGCCGCTCCAGCACCGCCGGGACCGACGGTTCGGCGAGGGAGATGAACCCCGGTTCGACGCCGGCGTAGCCGCGTCCCTCCCAGAGCAGCCGGGCGACCTTGGCGACCTCGGCGTTGGCGTCCGGGTCGGTGGACCCCCGACCGATCAACGCGACGAACGTGCCGGCCCGGTCGGCACCGGCGAGGGCGGCGTCGACGCGCTCTTCGAGGGCGGTGTGCAGCAGCGGGTGCGGGCCGAGCGGGCGGCCGTAGCGGTAGCTCAGCCCGGGGTGGCGCCGCTGCTCGCGGGCCATCGCGGCGGGGATGTCGCCCTTGCCGTGCCCGGCGCCGGTGAGCACCAACGGCAACGCCACCAACGCCCGGTGCCCGCGCCCGACGAGCGCACCGACCGCGTCGGTGAGCGGCGGACGGGACAGCTCGATGAAGCCGCCCTCCACGTCGCCGGTGTCACCGCGGCGGCGAACCCGGTCGACGAGGGCGGCGAACTGGTCGACCCCGGCCGCGCTGCGCGTGCCGTGCCCGACGATGACCAATCCGGTCATGACTTCTCCTCGACGTAGAGCAGGGCGTTGAGGGCGGCGGCGGCGACCGCCGAGCCGCCCTTCTCCCCCACGTTGGACACGGCGGGCAGGCCGCTGGCCCGCAGCGCCGCCTTCGACTCGGCCGCACCCACGAAACCGACCGGCAGGCCCACGACCAGGGCCGGCGCGGCGTCCACAGTGAGCAGTTCGACAAGGGCGGTGGGCGCGCAGCCGACCACCCAGACCGCGCCGGGGCCGACCCGGTCCCTGGCGATCCGCACCGCCGCCGCTGAGCGGGTGATGCCGGCGGAGCGGCCCAGCTCGGCGGCGGCCGGCTCGGCGACCGGGCAGACCAGCTCCAGGCCGGCCCGGGTGATGCCGGCGGCGACCATCGCCACGTCGGTGACCACCGGCGCCCCGGCGCGCAGCGCGGCCAGCCCGGACTCCAGGGCGGCCTCGTCGCAGACCAGGTCGTCGACGTAGCAGAGGTCGGCGCTGGCGTGCACCACCCGCTCGGTCACCGCCCGGCTCAGTGGTGGCAGCTGGGACAGGTCGACCCGCTCGCGCAGGATCCGGTACGACTCGACCTCGATCGGGTGCACCACCCGGCTCATCGGGTTCCTCCAGGTTCGGTCACGGGGTCGGGGTCGAGCACGCGGATCGCGTCGACCGGGCAGATCTCCAGGCACTCCAGGCAGCCGGTGCAGCGGTCGGCGCGGACGCTCAGGCCGCCGGGGACCGGCCGGATCGCGTGCGTGGGGCAGGTACGCAGGCAGGCGCCGCAGCCCTGGCAGGCGTCGATCGTCACGAGCGCCACCGGTACCCCCGGGGTGTCACCATCCGGCCGGCCACCAGCCTGGTGTCGCTGTTGCCGACCACCACGACGCTGTACATGTCGACCACGGCCGGGTCGAGGGTGGCCAGTGTCGCCAGGTGCACCCGTTCGCCGGGACGGCTGGCGTTGCGCACCACCCCGACCGGGGTGTCCGGTGGCCGGTGCGCGCCGAGGATGCCGAGCGCCTTGCCGAGCTGCCAGTCCCGGGCCCGGCTGCGCGGGTTGTAGAAGACCGTTACGAAGTCCCCCTCGGCGGCGGCGGTCACCCGCCGCTCGATCACCTCCCACGGGGTGTGCAGGTCGGAGAGGCTGACGTAGGCGTGGTCGTGGCCGAGGGGCGCGCCGAGCAGCGCGCCGGCCGCGAGGGCGGCGGTCACCCCGGGCACCCCCACCACGTCGATCCGCTCGTCGGCGTACTCCAGGGCCGGGGCTGGCCATCGCGTACACCCCGGCGTCGCCGGAGCCGATCAGCGCGACCG
>NZ_JAEVHL010000206.1 GCF_016803395.1 Micromonospora tarensis
CCGGGAGGGGTACGGCGCGGCCACGGTGTCGCGCGGTGGGTCGCCGTCGGCCTGGCCTGGCGCGCCGTCCGCCACGGCGCGCAGCCACGCCACCAGGTCGTGGTGGCTGGTCACCACCGCTGTGGCGCGGTGCCCGAAGACCGTCCGCCGGGTGGCCAGGGTGTGGCACACGTCGGCCAGGTCGAGGCCGGGATGGCTCGCCAGGTACCCGGCCAGGTCCGCCGCGTGCCGGCGCAGCAGCTCCGGGGTACGCGCGGACACCACGGCGGTGTGCGGGCCCGCACGGCGCTCCGACGCCGCTGCCGGCGGCGCCTCGGCGAGCACGACGTGGGCGTTGGTGCCGCTGAACCCGAAGGAGCTGACCCCGGCCACCCGGCGGTCGCCGGTGGTGTCCCAGGGGGTCAGCGCGGTCGGGAACCGCGCCGGGATCCGCTCCGGTGCCAGGCGCGGATTGAGTCGGCTGAAGTGCAGGTTGGGCGGTATCTCGCCGTGCTGGAGCACCAGCACGGTCTTGATCAGGCCGGCGATTCCGGCCGCCGCCTCCAGGTGCCCGATGGCCGGCTTCACCGCGCCGATCCACAGCGGCTTGTCCGGCGTACGGCCGGCGCCGAGCGCCTCGGTGAGCGCGTGCATCTCGATCGGGTCGCCGAGCGGTGTGCCGGTGCCGTGCGCCTCCAGGTAGCCGACCTCGCCCGGGGCCACCCCGGCCTGCCGCACCGCCTGCCGCACCACCGCCTGCTGGGCCGAGCCGTTGGGCACGGTGAGCCCGCTGCTGCGCCCGTCCTGGTTGACCGCGCTGCCGTGGATGACCGCCAGCACCGGATCGCCGTCGCGGCGCGCGTCGGCCAGCCGTCGCAGCACCACCATCCCGCAGCCCTCGCCGCGCACGTAACCGTCGGCCGCCGCGTCGAAGGTCTTGCACCGGCCGTCGCGGGCGAGTGCGCGCATCTTGCTCAGCACGATGAAGTTGCCCGGCGACATCAGCGCGTTGACCCCACCGGCCAGAGCGCTGTCGCACTCGCCACGGCGCAGGCTCTGCACCGCCAGGTGCACGGCCACCAGCGACGACGAGCACGCGGTGTCCACCGCCAGGGCGGGACCGCGCAGGCTCAGCGCGTGCGCGATGCGCCCGGCGGCGATGCTGACCGTGGCGCCGGTGGCCGTGTACGGGCCGATCCCGGCGGCCGGGCGGGGCAGCATGGCGTACTCGGATCCGGAGATCCCGACGAACACACCGGTGCGCTCACCACCCGGGCCGCCCGGCACGATCCCGGCCGACTCCAGCGCCGCCCAGCTCACCTCCAGCAGCAGGCGTTGCTGCGGGTCCATCTCGGCCGCCTCACCGGCCGGGACGCCGAACAGCTCGGCGTCGAACTCCAGGATGTCCTCGCGCAGGAAGCCGCCCCGGTCGGTGTAGGTGGCGCCGGGCGCGTCGGGATCCGGGTCGACGTGGCTGCCGGCCCAGCGGCCGGTCGGCACCGGCACGACCGCGTCGCGCCCGTCGGCCAGCAGCCGCCAGAACGCCGCCGGGCTGTCCGCGCCGCCCGGGAAACGGCAGCCCATCCCGGTGACCGCGATCGGCCCGCCGGCCTGGTCGTCGGCTGACCCGCGCCGGTCCAGTTCGCGGCGCAGCTCCCGGATCGCGTGCAGGGAGCGCCGTAGCAGCAGCTCATGAGACATCGATGGGGTCCCCTCCGGTCAGCTCGCCGAGCAACCGCTCCAACGCGTCGGCCACGTCGGTAAGCGGCATCGCCGCGATGTCGGCGGCCACCTCGTCGTCACCCACGCCGGCCGGCAGCACGGGCAACAGCCGCTCGAACCTGCTCCGTTCGGCCTGCACCACCCCGGCCTCGGTGTGCCCACCGGCCAGCGCCGCGTCGAAGGCGGCGAGGCCGGTGGCGGTGTCGAGCTGGGCGAGGCCGAGGCGGCGACGGACGAGCCGGGCGGTCTCCTCGTCCACGCCCATGCCGCCGGCCCGCCAGAACGGCCACACCACCGCCACCGAACGCCCGCGGCGCCGGCCGGCCCGGCGCTCGTGCTCCCGGGCGTCGGCGAAGGCGTTGAGGAAGCGGTTGGCGATGGCGTAGTCGGCCTGCCCGGCGTTGCCCGCCAGCGCGGCCAGCGACGAGAACACCACGAAGAAGTCGAGGTCGTCGTCGGCGGTGGCCCGGTCCAGGTGCAGCGCGCCGGACACCTTCGGGGCAAGCACCTCGCGGACCTCCTCGTCGGTCTTGTTGACCAGCAGGCTGTCGCGCAGCGCGCCGGCCGCGTGCAGGACGCCGTCCAGGCGACCGAAGCGGCGGCGTACCTCGGTCACCACCCGCTCGACGTCACCGGCATCGGTCACGTCGCCCCGCAGGTGGCACACCCGGTCGCCCAGGTCGGCCAGCTCGGCGCGGCGGGGCGCGTCGAGCGGCGACCGGGACATCAGCACGACAGTGCCCCGGTACGCGGTGCAGAGGTGCCGGGCGAAGATCAGACCCAGGCCACCCGCGCCGCCGCTGATCAGGTAGACGCCGTCGGGGCGTACCGGTGGCGGGTCCGTGGGCGCGGGAGGCAGCTCGCGCAGCCGGCGGATCCAGCGCCGGCCGGTGGAGTACCGGGCCTCCCGCTCGTCGTGATCGGTGACGGTGAACTCCGCGGCGCAGCGGGCGAGCAGTTCACCGGGCGGGTCCACCGGCATGCCGACCGAGGCACACCGCAGGCGCGGGCTCTCGTGCCCGACGCTGCGGGCCAGGCCGCCGGTGGACTCGGCCGCCGGGTCGGGCCGGTCCCTGTCGTACGGGTAGACGTGCAGCAGCCGCAGCTCGGCGTCCGGCGCGGCGCGCAGCACCGCGCGGACCACGGTCAGCATCGCCAGTGGGCCGTCGCGCAGCGCGGTGTCCGTCCGCGCGCCACGGGACCAGAGGTGGACCACCCGGTTTGGCAGGCCGGCCGTCGACCCGCGCAGCTCGGTGATCAGTCGCTCGTGGTCGGCGGCGGAGTCCGGGCGTACCTCGTACCGGTCGTCGGCCAGCCGGGCGAAGCCGTCGCCGGGCAGGACCAGCACCGATCCGGCCGGCGCGGCGGCGTGGATCGTGGCGTCGACGTCGAACAGCAGCAGTCGATCGGTGGCGGCGGTCGCGGGCAGCAGTTCGACAGGCTCCCACCCGACGCGGTAGCGCACCGTCTCGACGCCCTCCTCCGCCGTCTCGCTCGCCTGGTCCGGCAGCACGCCGGACAGGTACGCGGCCAGGTCGGTCACCGTGGGGTGGTCGAACAGGACGCTCGGATACAGCTCGACGCCCAGCTCCTCCTCCAGCCGATTGGTCAGCCGGGTGGCCAGCACCGAGTCCAGGCCGAGGTCGAAGAAGCCGGTTCGCACGTCAGGCGGTGTGTCGGGGTCGAATCCGAGCAGCGCGCCCACCATGCCCCGCAGACGATCCTCCAGCCGCCCCGCGACCGGCGCGGACGGCGCGACCGGCGCGGACGGCGCGCTTGGCGCGGCGGGTTGGCGGTCCACGATCCAGTACCGCTCCCGGGCGAACCGGTAGGTGGGCAGTGGGATCCGGCGCGCGGCGGGCCGCTCTGCGCTCACCTCGACGCCGGCCACCCACGCCTCCGCCTCGGACGCCCCGGCGCCGGGCCCGCCGCCACCCACCTGGCCCCGGGCGAGGCCGGGAGTGGAGGTGCCGGCGCTCAGCGCGTCCAGCATCCGCGCGGCGCTGTCCAGGTCCGCCGCCACGAACGCGGCCCGATGGGTCAGTTCCTCCCGGCCGGTCCGCAGGGTGTACGCGACGTCGGAGAGCCGGGGCGTGGCCGCGCGCAGGTGCGCGGCGAGCACGGCGGCGTACTCGCGCAGGCTCGCCTCGGTCCGCGCGGACAGGCACACCAGCTCGGGCCGCGGTTCGTCGGCGGGCCGTTCCGGCGGCGCGGGCGGCTCCTCGACGACGAGGTGCACGTTCACCCCGCCCACGCCGAACGAGCTGACCCCGGCCCGGCGCGGCACCGGGCGGCCGTTCACCAGCGGGCGGTCCCACGGGGCCAGCCCCTGTTGCAGGACGAACGGCGTGGCGGCGAAATCGATCTCGGGGTTGACCCGGTCCGAGCGGGTCGGCGCGGGCGCCAGTCGGCCGTGCCGCAACTGGAGGATCACCTTGGTCAGCGCGGCGATACCGGCGGCGGCCTCGGCGTGCCCGATCACGGACTTGGCCGAGCCGATCGCACAGTACCCGGTGCGGTCGGTCCCGAACGCCTCGGTCAACCCCCGCACCTCGATCGGGTCGCCGAGGCTGGTGCCGGTGCCGTGCGCCTCGACGTAGCTGATCGTCTCCGCCGACACCCCGGCCCGGTCCAGGGCGGATCGGACGAGGGCGGCCTGCGCTCTCGGGTTCGGCACGCTGAAGCCAAAGGTGCGTCCGTCGTGGTTGACCGCCGAGCCGAGGATCACGCCCTCGATCCGGTCGCCGTCGGCCAGCGCCGCCGACAGCGGCTTGAGCAGCACCGCGCCCACCCCCTCGGCCGGTACGTAGCCGTCGCCGCCGGCGCCGAACGAGTGGCAGCGGCCGTCAGCGGCGGTGAACTGCCCCTCGGCAAGGGTCACGTACTTGCTCGGGTGCAGCGACAGATTGACCCCACCGGCGATCGCGGCTGTGCACTCGCCCCGGCGGATGCTCTCCACGGCCAGGTGCACCGCGTACAGCGAGGAGGAGCAGGCGGTGTCCAGCACCATGCTGGGGCCGCCCAGGTCGAACAGGTACGACACCCGGTTGGCGATGCCGAACGACTGCGAGTTGACAGGCGCCCACTCCTGGCCCGACTCGGCCGCGTACAGCTGGTAGTTGTTGTAGGTCACGCCCGCGAAGACACCGATCGGCGCACCCGTGCCGGCTCCTCCGCCACGGCGGCGACGGGGGTAGCCGGCGTCCTCGAAGCACTCCCACACCGCCTGGATGAAGAGCCGCTCCTGCGGGTCCAGGTAGCGCGCCTCCAGTGGGGAGATCGCGAACAGTTGCGGGTCGAAGGCGTCCACGTCGTCCAGGAAGCCGCCCCACCGACAGTACGGCCTGCCGTCGGCGAGGTTGGCGAAGCGACTGTGGTCCCAGCGGTCGGCGGGGATCTCGGTGACGCAGTCCCGGCCCTCGGCCAGGTTTCGCCAGTAGGTGTCCAGATCGGGCGAGCCGGGATAGCGACCGCTGACCCCGACGATCGCGATCGGCTCCGCCGCGCCCGGCCCCGCCGGGGTCGGCGAGGCGGCGACCGGCGGAGCCGCGACCGGTGGCGCGGCGACCGGGATGGGGGCGGCGTGCTGTGCGGCGAGGTGCCGGGCGAGGCCGCGCAGGTTGCGCTCGGCGAACATCGCGGTGGCCGACAGTTGGGGGAACCGTTCCCGCAGCCGGGCGGTGAGTTCGCGGGCCAGCAACGAGTCGAGGCCGTACTCGTCGAAGCCGGTGTCGAGGTCGATCTCCTCCGGCCGCCAGCCGAGGGCGGCGGCGAAGACCCGCACCAGGTACCCGGCGGTGTCCTCGACCGGGTCCGCCTGCCGCCCGGCCGGATCGGCCGGCTCGGGGCGGACGTCGACCCAGCAGCGACGGCGCTCGAACGGATAGCTGGGCAGCGACATCCGGGTCGGCGGGGACGGGTGCAGGTGCCGCCAGTCGATGCCGGCGCCGGCCACCCACATCTCGGCCAGCTTCGGCAGCCGGCCGGCGGTGGCGAGGTCCCGGAGGAACCGCTCCCCCTCGGGACCGTCCAGCATCGAGGCGAGGACCCGGCCGGTGTGCTGGGCGCCGCCGACGCGTACCCCGTCGGTGTCCTCGCCGGCCAGGTACCCGGCGAGCTTCGCGCGCAGCTCGGACACGCTGGAGGCGATCACGGCGAGACGGTCGGCCATCGGCTCGCGGCCCACCTGGAGCGTGTGCGCGAGCCGACCCAGGTCCACGTCGACCGGGGCGGGTGCCGGGGACTGCCCGGTGGTGGCGTCGAGCACACGGTTCGCGAGGGCGGTGATGCTGCTGTCGGCCGGGGTCAGTGTGGTGCCGTACCGCTGGTTGAGCCGTCCGGTCAGGCGGGCGAGGGTGACCAGGTCGACGCCGTACTCGGAGAGGTTCTCGTCGGGGCTCAGGTCGTCGGCGGAGACGCCGGTGACCTCGGCGGTGAGCGCGCGTACCTCCTCGACGACAGGCGTCGCGGGCGGGCGGTCGTCGCGTCCGGGCTCGCCGCCGATGAAGGCCAACAACCGCTGCGCCTGCGCGGTGAGGCGGTCGGGGGTCCTGGCGGACAGGGTGATCACCTGCGGACCGTCAGTCGACGTCGTCACCGGCGGCGCGTGGTGCTCCTCCAGGACGAGGTGGGCGTTGACCCCGCCGTAGCCGAACCCGGAGATCCCCGCCCGACGCGGACCCCCGTTCGTCTCCCACTCCCGGGTACGGTCCAGCACCTCGAACGGCGTCCCGTCCAACCGGATATACGGATTCAACGAGTTCAGATGCAGATTGCCCGGCAACCGCCCATGGCGCATTCCCAACAGAATTTTCGTCAGCCCAGCCATCCCGGCGGCCGTTTCCAGATGCCCCACATTGCTCTTCACCGACCCCAGCGCACAGTGCGCACTCGTCGGCGCGGAATGACCCCACCGCTCATACAGTCTCGCGAACGCCTGCGACAAGGCTGTCGTCTCGATCGGATCACCCAACGCGGTGCCCGTGCCATGCGTCTCCACAAACGTGCAGGTCGCCGGATCCAGACCCGCCTGCTCCCAGGCCTTCACGATCAACCGCGCCTGCGCGGCCGTGTTCGGCGCCGTCAACGACGCCGCCCGACCACCATGATTCACCGCACTACCCCGGATCACCGCATACACGTGATCACCATCAGCGAGGGCCCGCGACAACGGCTTCAGCAGCACCGCGCCGCAACCCTCACCCCGCACGTAACCATCCGCGCCGGCATCGAACACCTTGCACCGACCGTCCGGCGCCAACATCCCGGCCCGGCCGAACGACAGCGTGGTCAGCGGACTGAGGATCACATTGACGCCACCGGCGATGGCCGCGTCGCACTCGCCGCGCTGGATGCTGGCCACCGCCCGGTGCACCGCCACCAGCGACGCCGAACAGGCGGTGTCCACCGGCTCACTCGGCCCGTGCAGGTCCAACAGGAACGACACCCGGTTGGCGAGCATGGCGTGTGCCATCCCGGTGGAGCTGTGCGCCTGGATGTCGCCGGGCGCGTTGCGGAGCAGGTCGGCGTAGTCCATCCCGCTGACGCCGACGAAGAGTCCGGTGTCGGTGCCGGCCAGGTCCGAGGCGCGGTAGCCGGCGTCCTCGATGGCGCGCCAGACGGTTTCCAGGAACACCCGCTGCTGCGGGTCCATCAGGTTGGCCTCGGCCGCCGAGATGCCGAAGAAGCGCGGGTCGAACCGGTCCACGTCGGACAGGAACGCGCCCCAGCGCAGGCCACCGCCGGCCGGGTCGGTCTCCCAGCGTCGCCAGTCCCAGCGGTCGCCGGGGACCTCGCCGACCAGGTCGCGGCCGGCGGCCAGGTCGGCGAAGAAGCCCTCCGCCTCGTTCCCGCCGGGGAACGCCCCGGCCAGGCCGACGATCGCGACGGCGTCCGGGGCGATGGGCGGGGGTGCGGCGAGCGGCGCCGGCGGTCTGCCCTTGGCCACCGTGACGTGCGGAGTTGTCCTCGCCGGCACGGCCACGTGCTCGGCCCTGGGCAGCTGGCGGGCCGGCGGCGACTCGTGCCCGTAGTGGGCGGCGAGCCGGTCGGTGTCGCCGGCCACGATCGTCTCGGCGAGCGCGGCCAAGGTTGGGTGCTCGAAGAACACCGACGGCAGCAGGCGCAGACCGAGCGTGTCGTTCAGGGCGGTGGCCAACTCGGTGAAGGTGACCGAGTCGAAGCCGAAGTCGCTGAGGTCCGCCCCGATCTCCAGGTCGCCGGCCCGCATGCCGAGCACCGTGGCGGCGGCGCGGGCCACGTCCCGGCGGACCGAGGCGAGCACGTCGGCCGCGACGTCGCCGGCGGCGGGCGACGCCACCACCGGCTGCGGGGCGTCGTTCAGCCAGTCACCCAACCGGTCCGGGTCGCCGCACAGCTCGATCACCCGCGGCTCGTCGCCGGTCATCGCCCGGCGCAGGATGTCCAGGCCGGTCACCGTGGGCAGCGGGACCAGGCCGGTGGCGCGTTCCATGGCGCGCAGGGCGTCCCCGTCGGCGCGCATGCCGCCGTCCGCCCAGTACGGCCAGACCGCCGACACGCTGCGCCCGGACCGTCGCCGTAGGAACTCGTCGAGGAACCGGTTGGCGTACGCGTAGTCGCCCTGACCGGCGTTGCCCACCAGCCCTGCCACCGACGAGAAGCCGACGAAGACCTTCAGGTCGTCGGTGGCGGTCGCCTCGTCCAGCCACACCGTGCCCGACACCTTCGGGGCCAGCACGGTCTGGAAGTCCGCCCAGGACTTCTCGCGTACCCAGCCGTCCCGGAGCACCCCGGCGGCGTGCACGACACCGTCCACCCGGCCGAAGCGCTGCCGCACCTCGGCCACCGCGGCGAACACCTCCGAGCGCACCGACACGTCTGCCCGCAGCACAGTGACCGCGTCGCCGAGGCCGGCCAGCCACTGCCGGGTCGCCGCGTCCGGGGTGGACCGGCTCAGCACGCCCACCCGCGCGCCGTGCCGTCCGACCAGGAACTCCACCACCAGCCGGCCCAGTCCGCCCAGGCCGCCGGAGACCAGGTACACGTCGCCCGGCGAGATCGACCCGCTGTCGCCGAGCGCCGGGGCCGGTCGGAAGCTCAGCAGCTGCCGTACCGCGCCGTCGGTGCGGACCTCGACGGCCGGATCGTCGCCGCTGACCTCCGGCCACAACGCCGCGGCGAGCGCCGGTCCGCGCAGGTCCCCGACGTCCACGACCCGCAGCCGCAGCCAGCCGCACTCCATCCCGACCGACCGGGCGAAGCCGCCGAGGGCGACACCCTCGACCGTTCCCGGGTGCGCCACCACGACACGCACCACGGTGTCCAGCCGGGTCCGTGCCACGGCCTGGGCCAGCGCGAACACGGTGTGGACCCGCTCCTCGGCTGGGCCCACGGTCCAGTCGCCGGCGCAGACGACGGTGTCGGGCGTGCCCCGGGCGCACAGCCGCTCCCAGAGCCGCGCCAGGTCGGCCGGGTCGTCACCGATTCGGAAGTCGCCGTCGGGCAGCTCGGCGAAGGCGGCGCCGGTCGTCACCCGGGTGACCCGGGCCGCGTGCCAGCCGGGCAGGTCGGCCGGGAGGCGCTGGTCGGAGATGACCACCACGGGCCCGACCGGACGGTGCCCGGCCGGCGGCGCGGGCGTCCACTCCGGCACGAAACGAACTGTCGGCGGGACGTCGGTGTCCGGCACCGCCGACGGTCGCGCGTCATCGGACGGCTTCAGCCCGCGAAGCGTCAGGCCGCGCACCACGACGAGGGGACGGCCCGCCGGGTCGACGACGGTGATGTCGAAGGCGGCCGTGCCGTCGTCCGGGCGGCGTCCGCCGGCCCAGCCGGCCACCGCGAAGCAGTGCGTCGGCAGCGGGGCGAACACCTCGACCGCCGGACCGCGAAGGGTACGTAGAGGGGCGCGTCGCCGTCCGGCCCGGCCTCGGGGAGCAGGCCGACGATGGACTGGAACGCGGCGTCGAGCAGACCGGGGTGCAGCACCCAGCGGTCGGCGTCCGCGTCCGGCGGGAGACGCAGTTCGGCGACGGCCTCGGTGGCGCCACTGTGCAGCCGCTCGACGGCCCGGTACAGCGGCCCGTAGCGCAGGCCGGCCTCCTCGAACGCGCGGTACGCGGACGCGCCGTCCCGCTGCCGGTCGCAGCGGGCGAGCACGGCCGCCAGGTCCACCGGGATGGCCTCCGGCAGGTCTCCGAAGAGGACCCGGCCCTGGCTGAACCGGGTGCCGTCGCCGTCGCCGACCACGAACCCGGCGTCGTCCGGACCGGCGGTCAGCTCCACGGTGATCCGCTGCTGGGCGCCGGCGGCCGGGCGGAGCCACACCACGTCGGCGAGCCCGGTGACCGGTCCGGAACCGGCACCGGCCGCGCGGGCGAACTCCAGCTGCGCCGCGCCGGGCAGCACCGGCACGTCCCGCACCACATGGTCGGCCAGGACCGCGTCGTCCGGCCCCAGCCGCACTGTGAAGGGCTGTCACCGGAGGGTGGGGTGTGCGTGTACCGCTCCGGGATCCAGTAGCGGTCCGGGCTGAACGGGTAGGCCGGCAGCTCGGCCAGCGGCGGGTGCGCGGCCGGCCACGCCGCGGTCCAGTCGGCGTCGGCGCCGGCCGTCCACTCCCGCGCCCACCGCTCCCACGTCTGCCGGTCGGCACCCGGACGCGTCGCCACCCGCGCCGGTCGCGACCCGGTGGGAACCCGGCCGGTCCAGTGCGGCGCGGTGAGCGCCTCGATGGCCTCGTCGAGGTCCTCGGCCCAGATCGCGGCCCGGTGCTCGAACGCCTCCCGACCGGTCTGCAACGTCCACGCCACGTCGGCCAGGTGCGGCCGGTTCGCGCGCAGCGCCTCGGCGAGCCGGCCGCAGTGCGCGATCAACCGCTCGGCGGTACGCGCCGACACGACGAGCAGTTGCCCGCCGTCCGGCCGCTGCGGGACGGGCAACCGCGGCGGCTCCTCGATCACCACGTGGGTGTTGCTGCCGGACATGCCGAACGAGCTGATGCCCGCGCGGCGTACCGCCCCGTCGGTGGCCGGCCACGGCACGGTTTCGCTGTTGATGACGAACGGCGAACCGTCCAGGTCGAGGAAGGGGTTCAGCTCGTTCCAGCCGGCCATCGCCGGGATCGCCTCGTGCCGCAGCGACAGGATGGCCCGCAGCACCCCGGCGATGCCGGCCGCCGCCTCCAGGTGCCCGAGGTTCGCCTTCACCGACCCCAGCACGCAGCCGCCCGGCCGGCCCTCGTCGCCGAACGCCGTGCGCAGCGCGCGCACCTCAATCGGGTCGCCCAGCAGCGTGCCGGTTCCGTGGGCCTCCACCAGGCCGAGGTCGCCCGGTGACACCCCGGCGTCCGCCCACGCCTGCCGCAACACCTGCGCCTGCAACTCCGGTCGCGGCGCGGTCGGGCTGTTCGACCGGCCGACGTGGTTGGTCGCCGAGCCACTGACCACCGCCAGCACCCGGTCGCCGTCGGCCAACGCCTGCTCCAGCGGGCGCAGCACCAGCACGGCGACCCCCTCACCCGGCACGTAGCCGTCCGCGCCCGCGTCGAACGGCCGGCAGCGCCCGGTGGGCGACAGCGCCTGCGCCTTGGCGGTGTAGACGTAGTGCAGGGGGCTGAGCAGCAGGTTCGCCCCGGCGACCACGGCGCGGTCGCACTCACCGGAGCGCAGCGCCCGCACCGCCAGGTGCAACGCGGTCAGCGAGGACGCGCAGGCGTTGTCCACCGGCACACTGGGGCCCTGGAGGTCGAAGACATAGGAGAGTCGCCCGGCCAGCGCCGACGGCACGGCGGTGACCGCCTGGTAGTCCTGGATCGGTACCCGGGCACGGACGATCTCGTCCCAGTACTCGTGGAACGACACCCCGAGGTAGACGCCGGTGCGGGTGCCCCGGATCCGCCCCGCACACCCCGCATCCTCGAACGCCTCGTACACCACCTCCAACAACAACCGCACCTGCGGATCCAGCCACACCGCCTCCCGCGGCGACACC
>NZ_JAEVHL010000207.1 GCF_016803395.1 Micromonospora tarensis
GCGCAGCGGGCGGTCGACAAGGCACTGCAGGCCGGCGTCGGGCTCGCCATCCTGGTCGAGGGCAGCCCTACCTGCGGTAGCACCTACGTCCACGACGGAGCTTTCACCGGCGTCACCATCGCTGGGCGTGGCGTCGCGGCCGAGGCGTTGCGCCGCCGGGGCATCCCTGTGTTTCCTCACTACGACCTGGACAGGGCAGCGGCTGCTCTGGCGGAGCACGAACGGCAGCACGGCAACGGCTGACGCCCGCTCGTCGCAGCGTGCGGTATCACCTAAGGCACTCCCCGGCGGCGACCGCTCGGTGCCACCGGCGTCCGACGTGGCGGACAGGGTCACGGCGTGGCCGTCGTCCGCCTGAGCCAGCCGAGTTCGGTGACCCGGGTCTGCCGCATCCGCTCCGCGAGCCGCCGGGTCTCCGGATCGGCCCCGTTGGTCTGTTCGGCGTCTGCGAGCCGCGCACCCTGCTCCACGTGCTCACGCAGGGTATCCCGCACGGCGCGGTCGAACGCCGCGGCGCGCAGTGAGCGCAGCACGACGAGGTCGGCCGGGATCACCATGCCGGGCAGTTCGTGCCCCTCGTGCTGGTTGACCGCCGGGAGCCCCGCGCTGCCCCGCAGCCGCCTCAGGTCGTCGAGTTCCGCGCGCCGGCCCGCCGCGATCCGCCCGGCCAGGTCCCGGATCCGCTCGTCGGTGGTCTGCCCGGGTACGAGGTCAAGCGCCTTGAGCACCTGTTCGTTCATCGGGATCATCAACTGGATCCAGGCCGCGTCGGTGCCGCCGAGCGTCGCCGTGGCCGGGGTCGACACGACGAGGGCCGGCGCGGGGCTTTCCGTGGCCGGCCCGGGGGCGCAGCCGGCCGCCGGCACGAGGGCGAGCAGCAGCCCGGCAAGCAGGGCGGACAGCCTCGCCGGCCCGGTGCCGGGCCGGCGAGGAGGTACGACCGTCACGGCGTCCCGCTGACGCCGCGCTTGATGATCGGGCGGATGCAGTCCCGTACCCGGCGCTCCATCTCCGCCACCGGCCAGGCGTTGAAGAAGTCGCCGTGCATCGTGTAGCCGGCACCGGACGCGAGCCGGAAGCGGGCACTGTCACCGTACGCCGGGTGCCGGATCACCTGGCGCAGTTCGGCACGGGCACCCACCCGGCTGACGGTCGCGGTGGCGCCGAGGTCGACCCGCAGCCACTGCGGATCGCTGAACGCGCTGCCCCAGCGGGTGCCGTTGTCGCCGTCGACGGCGTTGGCGGCCGGCGTGCCGCCGTTCTCGGTGGAGGACGCCGTCGCCGGTCTGCCCTGGGACAGTAGGGGGTCGGCGGCGTCGGCCCGGATGCCGGTGGCGACCAGGTAGCCGCCGAGCATGGCGACGAGCGCCACGGCGAGCACGGCGGTACGCAGCCGCCCGCGAGCCGGTGTCGGAGATGCCGGCAGGGACATAAGGACTCCTTCCGGGCCGGGCTACTGGTAGACGCGGACGTAGTCGACGAGCATCCGCGACGGGAACGGCGTGGTGCCGTCCACCGGGCCCGGGAAGTCGCCGCCGACGGCGAGGTTGAGGATGAGGTAGAACGGGTGGTCGAAGACCCACGGCCCACGGGTCGACTCGACCGTGGCCTTGCTGGCGACGAAGACCGTCTGCCCGTCGATCTTGAAGGTGATGCCGCGACTGTCCCACTCGGCGGACCAGACGTGGAAGCCGCCGGAGAGGTCCACCCCGCCCGGTGACGGGTACTTCTGGCCGTACCCGTTGCCGCCGTTGTAGGCCGGTGCGTGCAGGGTCGAGTAGGCCTCCAGCGTGTTGCGGCCGAGGACCTCCATGATGTCGATCTCCCCGTTGTACGGCCACGGCCGCCCGGTGAGGAAGTCGGCGCCCATCATCCAGAACGCCGGCCAGAGCCCGTTGCCCTTCGGCACCCGGATGCGGGCCTCGATCCGGCCGTACTGCACGTGGAACTTGTTGCCGGTGTTCATCCGGTGCGAGGTGTACGAGCGGCCGTTGACGGTCTCCCGGCGGGCCTCGATGACGAGTGAGCCGGCGCCGTCCAGGCTGGCGTTGTCGTTGTTCGTGTAGTACTGGAGTTCGTTGTTCTGGCCGGTGCCCGGATCGATTGTCCACTTGGCCGGGTCGGGCTTGCCGCCGACGGCGCCGTTGAACTCGTCGGCGAACACGAGCCGGGTGCCCGGGAACGTCGGGTCGGGAGGCATCGTCGGCGGCTGGGTGGGGTTGCCGCCGGTGCCGTACACCTTGAACTCCCACAGCGAGTACCCGTACTGGCTGCTGCGGGCGGTGCCGTACATCCGCACGTACCGGCCGGTGCCGGTCACGTCGATGGTCTCCTTGAAGCCCTTCCCGGTGCTGGTCGAGTAGACGGTGGTCCAGGTGGACGCGTTCGGCGAGACCTGAATCTGGTACGACCTGGCATACGCGGGATCCCACTGCAGCACGACCTGGGTCACGGTGGCGGTGGCGCCGAGGTCGACGTAGATCCAACCCGGGTCGACCCAGCCGTTGGTGGGACTCGTCGCCCAGCGGCTCGCCGGGTCGTGGTCGAACGCCTTGTCCGGCGTGCAGCCGAAGCACGCGCCGTCGTTCTGGCTGGTCGACGCGACCGCCGGCTTGGCGTACGACAGCAGCGTCGCGCCGCCGGGCGGCGGGGTCGTGGGCGGCGGGGTCGTGGGCGGCGGGCCGGTGCTGCCGTAGACCTCGAACTCCCACAGCGACACGCCGTACTGGGTGGTGCGCTGGGTGGTGTTGACCCGGACGAAACGGCCGGTGCCGGTGACCGCGAGGTCCTGGACGCCGCCCGTGCCGGCCGTGGTGGTGTGGATCGTCGTCCAGGTGTCGGTGCCGGTGGGCGATGTCTCGATGGTGAACGCGCGGGCGTAGGCGGCCTCCCAGCGCAGCACCACCCGGCTGACGGTGGCGGAGACACCCAGGTCGACCCGTAGCCACTGCGGGTCGCTGAACGCGCTGGACCAGCGGGTGCCGGCGTTGCCGTCGACGGCCGCCGAGGCGGGGAACGCCACGGACTCGGTCGACGAGGCGGTGACCGGCCGCCCCTGGGACAGCAGCGCGTCGGCGGCGTCGGCGGGCGGCGCCAGGATCGCCAGGTACGCGCCGAACAGCAGGAGCAGTGCGCTGCCGAGGGCCGCGAGGCGGCTGCCGCGCCCGGCTCGGGACAACGGGGTGAGGGACGGGGGGAGAGTCCGATTCATCGGTACTCCTTCAGGGTGGCGGCGGCGGGACCGACAGCTCACTGCTTCGGGCCCAACTCGCAAGAGAGCGCTCTCCGACGTAAGTCACTCTCAACCCTGCCGACCACGGATGTCAATGGAGTTCAATTGATCAGCATGAATATAATGACGGCGGCGGATGGTCGGGGCGCCCGGGCCGGCCCGCTACCGGGCGCGGCCGATCGTGGCCGGGCGACTCCCGCTCGACACCGAGCACCGGCCACGTTCGACGCCACCTGAGGGCTACGGCTTCTTGGGGTCCTCACCGTAACCGTTGCACTGCCGACCCCCATTGATGCAGTAGGCCACGACATAGGCCTGGCGGGCCGCATTCCACCCGTTCATGAAGTCGTAGTGGAATGAGTAGCTGGCGCCCGAGGAATACGCCAGGCCGGCGGTGCTGGTGCCCGCCAGCTTGTACGGGAGCTTGATCTCCAGCATCGGCAGCGGGACGGGGTGGTCGGCCGGGCAGACCCCGCTCACCGGCCAGGCCATGTGCGACTTGTGGTCGGGCACGTCCAGGTGCACGCCGTCCCAGCAACTCGGCGCCTTGAGGCGCACGACCAGGGACGACCCGGAGGGGCAGGAGGCCGGCCAGTCGTTGCCCTTGTAGCCGGTGCACGACCAGCTGCCCCCGAAGTGCGCCGCGTCCGGCGTCTTCACGTCCCCCACGAGCAGCTTGAACCCGGCCGGGAACGGCTTGACCGTGCGGTAGTCCTTCACCCCGGCCTTGTAGTACACGGTGACGATGCTGTTCGGCACCGGCGCGCCGTTCTGCGACAGCGTCGGGAACCAGTAACCGGACGCGTCGAGGGTGTCCTGACAGGACGTGGCACCACCGACCAGGGACTGCGGGGTGGAGTTGGCGTTGGTGGTGGGGTTGCCGATGAACGTGTGGTTGTGCGACGCACCGGGCAGACCGGGGAAGACGATCGGGTCGTCGCTGAGCCGGTGGTTGACGTCGCAGTTGGCGTGCGCCTCCTGATACTGCGCGAAGGGCGGGTCGTCCGCCGCGAACGCCGTGCCGTTTCCACCGACCGCGGCGATTACCACGACACTCAGGAAAACCGCGGTGAGTGGCCTGGCGACAACTCTCCGACGCCCTCCCGGAACGGCTCTGGACAAGAGCGACCTGAGGCTCATCTGATCTCCTTTGGATGTAGAAACGAGGATCTATTTCCAAAAGCTAACAATGGCCCGAGATTGAAACAATTGGTTGCCATCAGTTTGCCAAAGGGGCTGGCCGACGGTGCCGCGTAATAACCCGCACAGAGTGTCCGGCCGACCCGGGTCGGCCGGACACTCGATGATTCACGGGTAGCTGATCACGTTGTGCGGGGTCACGGAGGACGGCACTGCCGCGTCACCGGTGTCGTTGATGACGTGGGTGATCGAACCCTTGCCCAGGGACACCGTCAGCACGTCGTGGAACCTGACGTTGGGATTGACCGGAACCTCGAAGGAGTGATAGGCCGCAATGGACGGATCGGCGGTGAACACGCAGTAGCTACCGAGCCCCCAGGCCTCGTGGCTGGTCACCGCGTTGGCCACCTTGTAGGCGGCGTAGCCGGTGATGCCGTCGTGCGACCAGGCTGCCGCGCTCGGAGGGTCGTAGGGCAGTTCGTTCTGGAAGAAGATGGTCCGGCCGCCGTTGCCGTTCCAGATCACGTTGTACTTCTGGAAGTGCTCGACGAACAGGCCGAGCGCGGTGACGTCGGCGCCGTTGACGACCAGGCCGGTGTCGGACGGGTTCGTGGTCCACCCGGCCCCGGCGCCGTGGTCGGCACGCCAGGCCCAGATGTGGTCGATGATCGTGTTGTTGCTGTTTACCACCAGGGCGTTGGTGACGGCGGCCGGGCCGGCGCCGCCGACGCGCAGGAACACGTCGTGGAGCGAGATCGGGCTGGCGGCGTGGTTCGCGTTCGCGCCGCTCTGGCCGACCTGGAGCAGCGACGGCGACCGGGTGGTGCCGGCGTCGAAGAGCAGCCCGGCCACCTTGACCCCGTTGACGTCGGCCACGTTCATCGCGGTGACACCGTTGTCGGCGATGAGGGTGGCGAAGCCCAGGCCGAGGACGACGGTGTCCGGCCGGGTCACGTTGATGGTCTGGCCGACGTGGTAGACCCCCGGGGTGAAGAGCAGGTTCAGGCCCTGCGCGAGCGCGCTGTTGATGGTGGCCGCCGAGTCGCCCGGGTGCGCGACGTAGAACTGGGTCAGCGGCAGCGACGTGCCGGCGGTGTTGCCGGCCGCCCAGGTGACGCCGGAGCTGTTGGTACGCAGGGACGGGACGAACACCCGGTAGGCGCCCGACGAGTCCGTGTACAGGTAGGGCTTCTCGCGGCTGACCGGGGTCTTCGGCACGACGGTGTAGGGCGGCGTCGGGAACGTGTTGGCGGGCGCCCCGGCCACACCGGAGAAGACCACGTTCCAGACGCCGCCGTTCCAGCCGCCGACCTGGCTGTCCCGGGTGTACCACTGCTGCTGAGAGCACGGGCTGACCGTGCCGCTGATCCGACTGTCGGCGATGTACCCGCCGCTGGCCCACCCGCAGTTGGGCGAGGCGAGGGTCATTCCGCCGTGCACGTCCATCCGCCGGAACGGCGCCGCCTGGGCCACCGCCCACCGGTCACGGCCCGACACCGGAGTGATCGACATGTTCTCCGCCGAGCGCCAGAAGTTCTGCGTCGCGTTGCCGGCCATCCAGCCCGCGTCGACGGTGACATCACCGTTGATCCGCACGTCGGCCGGATTCTGCCCGAGGCCGGCGATCGAGGTGTAGAAGCCCAACTGGGCGTTGAGGCCGGTGTACGAGCCGGGCTTGAACAGCAGCGCGTACCGCTGCGTGCCGAACTGGTTCGTCTCCTGCGTGGCGAACACCTGGTCCAGCTTCGACTGGATGCTGGACGACGACATCGACGGGTCGAACACGATGACGTTGGAGCCGAGGTCGCCCCCACCGGGAATGGGCGGGCCGGTCGTGGGCGGTGGGGTCGTGGGCGTCGACCCGCCGTGCACCACCAGCTCGAAGATCGAGTATCCGTAGCCGGTAGCCCGGGTGGTGCCGTACACCCGCAGGAAGCGGCCGGTGCCGCTGACCGGGATGGTCTGCGTGCCGCCGCTGCCGGTGGCGGTGGAGTAGAGCGACGACCAGTTTCCGGCCCCGTCGGGTGAGACCTGGATCTGGAACGCCTTCGCGTACGACGTCTGCCAGGTGAGGACGACCTCGCAGACATCGGTGCTGGCACCGAGGTCCACCTGGAGCCACTGCGGGTCGCTGAACGCGCTGGACCAGCGGGTCGTGGCACTGCCGTCCACGGCGTTGGCCGCCGACAGCCGGCTGTTCTCCACCGACGACGCGGTGGCCGGCCGGTTCAGTGCGACGTTGGCGGTGCCGCAGCCGGCTGCGGCGGCGGTGGCGGTGGCGGACGGGGTGGTCACGGCGAGGGCGTAGGTGACGATCACGGCCAGCCCGGACACGGCCGCGGCGAGCGCGGACCGGCGTCTGCCGGTCCGGCTCGCCCTGCTGACGGAGCGTTGCATGACATCTCCCTGATGGGGTCAGGATGGAAGCCACCGCCGACGGCCAGGCGGCGGTGGCTCCGTGGGGACGGGTACCGAGGGGCCCTGGACGATGGCCCACGGATCGCGCACCAGTGGCGGTTGTCTGGACACTATGGGCGCCACCAGGGCCCGACAATCGGTTGCCAACATTTGCCACAATCGATCTATATCGGAACCGCAGTGCATGAATGCCCGTCAATTCACGGAATCAGCGTCCCGCCTTCTCCGCGCGTACCCGAAGGTCCAACTCCCGCAGGTAGGCCAGGTTGTCCCGGGTCCGCTGAGCCAGCGGCACGGCGGTGGAGAAGTCCTCGACCGTCACCCACCCGTCGTAGCCGACCCGGCGCAGCGCGCCGAGATAGGCCGCCAGGTCGGCCTGCCCCTCCCGCAACGGCGCCCACTCGGCCGACCAGCGCGGTCCCCCGTCGTCCCGGGTGCCGCTCACCCGCCACGCGACGTTCTTCACGTGCACGTGCGCCAGGTACGGGCCGAGCAGCTGGAAACCGGCCAGCGGATCCTCGAACCCCTCGATGGTCAGGTTGCCGATGTCGTGGATGACCCCGGCATGCTCCGGCGGCAGGCCGTCGAGCAGCCGCATCGCCGCCGACGCCGAGGCGACGATGGTGCCGTGGTGCAGCTCGACCAGCGCGGTCACCCCGTGCTCCGCCGCCCGCCCGGCGATCCAGGCCAGGTCCCGGCGGGTACCGGCCATCAGCTCCCGATAGTCGCCGCTGCCCAGTTGCGGCATGGTCACCCGGACCCGCTCCGCGCCCAGCGCGGCGGCCGCGGCCAACACCCGCTCGACGTTGCCGTGGTCGGCCGCCGGCACGTACGCCCCGAGCCCGGACAGCGCCAGCCCGGCCTCGCGGGTGATCGTGGCGATCCGGGTCAGCTCACCCTCCAGCCCGGTCAGCGGGACGGTCGCCCGGTTGCCGGCCCAGAACCCGGGCGGTCGGGCCGGTTCCTGGTCGGTGACCCGCCACTCGACACCGTCCCAGCCCTGCGCGGCCAACTGCCCGACCGTCTCCTCCGGCGTCCAGTCCGGCGTGGACGCCGTGAACACCGACCACCTCATCGCGCCACCCCCGCCCGCAGGACGGACGACACCGTGGTCGCGGAGCCCTCGACGGCGGCGAGCACGTCGTCGAAGTCACCGGCCAGCACCGCCGGCACCGACACCGGCCGACGCAGGTGCGCCGAGAGGTAGACCGCCTTGACCACGGCGACGTCGAGCAGCGCCTCGACCGCCGTGACCCCCGGTCGCCGGCCGCCGAGGATCGCCTCGACCGTGTCGTGGTACTGCCGCAGGTGCCCGGTCACGAAGGCGTCGTCGGGCTTGGTCGCCCCCCGCAGCTGCGACGGTGGCACGGCGTCGCCGGACCGGTCGGGCCCGTCGGCGTACGCGGACGGGTCCGGGCCGTCGGCGGTGTGCAGGTATTCCAGCTGGTCGTCGTGGATCACCGCGGACCCCTGCGAGCCGTGCACCTGCAACCGCACGCCGAGGCCCGGGTACGCCGCGGTGGTGGCGTGCAGCACGGCGAGCGCCCCGTCGGCGAACCGGATCGCCGCCACGGCGACGTCCTCGACCTCGACCCGCTCGTGGGCGAGGACGTCGGTGTAGGCGAACACCTCCTCGGGCCGGCCGAACAGCCACAGCAGCAGGTCCACGGTGTGCACGCCCTGGTTTATGGTGGCGCCGCCGCCGTCCTGTTCCCAGGTGCCGCGCCAGCCCGCCGAGTCGTAGTACCGCTGGCCCCGCCACCACGGCACGGTGGCCACCGCCGAGGTGAGCCGCCCCAGGTCGCCGGCGCGCACCCGGGCGCGACCGCGACGCTCGCCGGGTCGAACCGGTGCTGGCAGACCACCGCGCAGACCTGACCGGCCGCCTCGGCGTCCGTGGCGACCCGGGCGATGCGGCGGGCCGCCGGCAGGGAGGCATCGAGGGGCTTCTCGACGAGCACGTGCACGCCGGCCGCGAGGGCCTCCTCGGCGAGGTCGGCGTGGGTACCGCTGGGCGTGCATACCACTACCAGGTCCGCCGCCTCGGCCGCGAGGGCCTCGCCCAGCGAGGCGTACCGGGCCGGCGGCGGGCCGCCCTGCTCGCCGATCCACCCGGCGAGCCGGTCGTTGGCCTGCGGGTCCGGGTCGGCGAGCGCGGTGAGGCGCAGTCCGGGGTGCCGCAGGATCGCCCCGGCGTGGGTGCGGGCGATGACCCCGCTGCCCGTGATCACGACGTTGAGGACGGTCATCGAAGATGCACTCCTATCGAGGCGGTGAGGTTCACGAACGCGCGCGCCGCCCGGCCGAACTCGGCGGGGCCGGAGAATCCGCCGAGTTCGTGCTGGCTGGCGAGGTGCGGTTCGAGGGAGGCGAAGCCGGCATAGCCGTCGTCGCGCAGCGCGGTGAGCGTCCGCAGCAGCTGGCCGTCGCCGTGGCCGGCGGGCACGACCTCGGCGGTGGCCGCGATCGCGTCCTTGACCTGCAGGTACTCCAGGTGCGGGCGCAGCAGCGCGTACCCGTCGTCGTAGGGCCGCACCCCGACCTGCACGAAGTTCGCGTTGTCCCAGGCGACGCGCAGCGCGGGCGAGTCGACCGACTCGACGAGGTCGGCGACCCGCCGCGGCACATCGCCGTAGATGTCCTTCTCGTTCTCGTGCAGCAGCACGACGCCGGAGTCCTCGGCGAGGGCCGCGAAGACCCGCATCCGCGCCAGCACCGCCGCGCGGATCTCGGCCGGGGCGACCCCGGCCGGGCGGTAGAACGAGAAGATCCGGACGTACCGGCTGCCCAGCCGGTGCGCGGCCGCCACGGCGGCGCGCAGCCGGTGGAGTTCACCGCCGTCCTCGGTGGTCACGTCGACCTTCCCGACGGGCGACGCGACCGCCGAAACCGCCATGCCGCGCGCGTCGACCGCCTCCGCCAGGGCGTCCAGTTGGGCGTCGCCGAGCTCCACCACGTTGGTGCCCCACGCGCTGCGCACCTCGATGTGCCGGGCACCGAGGGCATTGAGCACCGCGAGCTGCACCGCCGGGTCGGGATCGATCTCGTCGCCGAAGCCGGACAGCGTCCACGCCGTCACTTCACACCTCCCGCGGTCAGCCCACCGACGATGTACCGCTGAAAGGCGAGGTACAGGGCGACCACCGGGGCCGCGCAGACGAGGGCGGCGGCCATCATCTGCCCGTACGGCGGGATCGCCCCGCCCTCCTGCGCCGCGCCGAAGACCTGCAGCACGACAGCTGCGGTGCGGGTGTCCACGTCGTCATGACCGAGGCGAACAGCACGTCGTTCCAGCCGAGCAGGAACGCGAAGATCGCCGCGACGACCAGGCCCGGCCAGCTCAGCGGGATGACGACACGCAGCAGGATCTGCCAGCTCCCGGCACCGTCCACGCGGGCGGCCTCGATCAGCTCGCCGGGCAGCTCACGCAGGTAGGTCACCATGATCCAGGTGGAGAACGGCAGCCCGAACGTGAGGTAGGTGACGACCAGCGACCACCGGGTGCCGATCGTCGGCACGCCGAGGCTGCTGCCGATCGTCGCGAAGAGCACGAAGACCGGCAGGAGCAGCAGCGTGCCGGGGATCGACTGCATGCCCAGCAGCGCGCGCAGCACGGTGCGCCGGCCCCGGAACCGGTGCCGGACCAGGACGTACGCCGAGAAGACCGCGATCGCCGCGCAGGTCACCGCCACCGTGCCGGCGACGAGCAGGCTGTTCGCGAGCCCCCGACCGAGCGGAACGGTCGACCAGATCCGGACGTAGTTGCCGACGCTGACCCGCTCCGGCCAGAACTCACCGGCGGCCACGGCCAGGTCGGTGTTGACCGAGGCGAGGAAGACGTAGCCGACCGGCGCGCCGACGATGGTCAGCAGGAACACCGTCAGGCCGATCTGCAGTGGTCGCGGCAGCAGGCGAAGCACGGAGTTCATGCGGCGGCCTCCGGCGCGTCGAGTCTGACGGTGCGCAGATAGACCAGCAGCGGGACCAGGATCAGCACCAGCGAGATCACGGCCATCGCCGCGCTCAGCCCGAAGCGCAGGTTCTGAAAGCTCTCCACGTACGTCAGCACCGGCAGCACCTCCACGTCGTGCGGGCTCGGGACGCCGAACAGCACGAACGGCAGGGTGAAGCTGTTCACCATGTGCAGCAGCGAGATGATCGCGGCGAGCGCGACCGGGGGGCGCAGCAGCGGGAGGATGACGTGGCGCAACTTCGCCCGCCACTGCGCGCCGTCGAGCGCGGCGGCCTCGTGCAGGCTGTCGTCGATGCCCTGCAGGCCGGCCAGGGCGAGCAGGTAGACCAGCGGCCAGCCCGACCAGGCCTGCACGACGATCAGGGCAAAGTAGCTCTTCGGCCCGTTCAGCCACAGGCCGCCGGCGATGCCCACTGTCGCCAGGCCCTGGTTGGCGACCCCGTCGGGTTGCAGGATGATCCGCCAGATGGTGCCGACGACGAAGGCGGGCAGCACGTACGGGATGAGGTAGAGGGACCGGATCAGCGACCGCCCGCGGAACGGCAGGTGGGTGGTCAGCGCGGCGGCGACCCCCAGCGGCAACGCGAGCAGCGTCGCGATCACCGCCGCGGACCCGCTGACCCAGATGGCGTGCGGCAGGCTGGTGCGGCCCACCGCCTCGACGTAGTTGCCGACGCCGACGAACGGCGCCGACAGCCACTGCCGGAAGGTGTACTGGTCGAGGTCGAGCAGCGACATCACCAGCGCGACGACGAACGGCACGACGATGACGGTCAGGGTGAGCAGGCCGCCGGGCGCGAGCAGCCACACCGCGGCACCGCCGGCGTCGCGCGGCGACGGCGGCGCGGCGGGGACG
>NZ_JAEVHL010000208.1 GCF_016803395.1 Micromonospora tarensis
CGTCGGCGCCGGCATCACCGGGCTGCCGGCCCTACAGGGGGCGCTCACCGCGCGCGGCGGTGCCGGTCTGCTCGGGTTGGCCGTCGCGGCGGCCGCGCCGCTGGGCCGACGGCTGGCCCGGAAGGTCTCGCCGACATGAGTGTCCCCGCGCCCCGGGCGGCCGACGCCCCGACGCCGCGCCTCGGGTACGGCACCAACGGCTTCGCCAACCACCGTCTCAACGACGCGCTCGCCGTCCTCGCCGACCTCGGCTACGACGGGGTGGCGCTCACCCTGGACCACGACCACCTGGACCCGTTCGCGCCCGGGCTGACCCGCCGGGTCGCGGCGGTCGGCAAACGACTGAGCGAGCTGGGCCTCGCCGTGGTGATCGAGACCGGGGCCCGGTACCTGCTCGACCCGTGGCAGAAGCACGCGCCGACGCTGCTGCACGACGACCCGACCCGGCGGCTCGAGTTCCTGCGCCGGGCCGTACGGATCGGCGCGGACCTGGGCGCGGAGGCGGTCTCCTTCTGGGCCGGTGTTCGCCCGGAGACGGTGTCCCCGCAGTGCGCCTGGGACCGGCTGGTGGCCGGCTGCGCCACAGTTGTCGACGCGGCCCACACCGCCGGCGTCACCCTCGGCTTCGAACCGGAGCCGGGCATGCTGGTGCAGGACATCGCGGACTGGCGTCGGCTGCACGCCGCCCTGGACCGCCCGGCCCGCTTCGGTATCACCCTCGACATCGGCCACTGCCGGTGCCTGGAGCCGTGGCCGGTGCCACAGTGTGTCGCCGAGGTGGCCGACCACCTGGTCAACGTGCAGATCGACGACATGCGCCGGGGTGTGCACGAGCACCTCGAGTTCGGCGTCGGCGAGATCGACTTCCCGCCCGTGCTGGCCGCCCTGGCGCAGGCCGGCTACCAGGGCCTGGTCGCGGTGGAGCTGCCCCGCGACTCGCACGCCGCACCCGCCGTGGCGGCCCGGTCGATCGAGTTCCTGCGTGCCGCCGCCGCACAGGCCGGCCGCACGGAAGACGAGGTGCCCACAGGCACACCTGGGGTACCGGCGTAGCAGCAAGGGGAGGAGACGGGATGACACCGGATTCACTACGGGCCGCACTGCGAGGCGTACCCGATCCCGACTGGCTGGACACGGCGCTGCGCCGGGTCACGGCCGAGCCCACCGAGATCACCCGGCTCTTCCCGGCCGCCGGCCGGCGCTGCGGACGCGGCGCGCTGCCCGACGCTCCCGGCTGGACCGCCGACGACGCGGCCCGCGTGCTGCTGCTCACCGCGCTGCCGGCGACCACGCCGGCTACGCCGACACCCTCTACCGGCACGGCGACGCGGCCGAGCGGCGGGCCGTGCTGCGCGCCCTGCCGCTGCTGCCGATCGGCGCCGCCGGGGTGCCGCTGCTGCACGACGGCGATCCGGACCAACGACACCCGGCTGGTCGCCGCGGCGCTCGGGCCGTACGCCCGGCACCTCGACCCGGCCGCCTGGCGGCAGGCGGTGCTCAAGTGCGTGTTCAGCGGTGTCCCGCTGGCCGCGGTGGCCGACCTGGACGCCCGGGCCGACGGTGAGCTGGCCACCATGCTCGCCGCACTGGCCGAAGAACGGCACGCCGCCGGCCGTGACCTGCCCGCCGACGCCACCGACCTGCTCCACCGGCTCACCGCCGCACTGCCCCGGGAGGCGTGAATGCGCATCTTCGACCCCCACATCCACATGACCTCGCGCACCACCGACGACTACGAACGGATGGCCGGCGCCGGCGTCCGCGTGGTGGTGGAGCCGGCCTTCTGGTTGGGTCAGCCACGCACCAGCCCCGCGTCGTTCACCGACTACTTCGACTCGCTGATCGGCTGGGAGCCGTTCCGGGCCGGGCAGTTCGGGGTGCGCCACTTCGCGACCATCGCGCTGAACCCCAAGGAGGCCAACGACCCGCGCTGCCGTCCCGTCCTCGACCTGCTGCCCCGCTACCTGGACAAGGACGCGGTGGTCGCGGTCGGCGAGATCGGCTACGACTCGATGACGCCGGAGGAGGACGAGGCGTTCGCGGCGCAGCTCGCCCTCGCGGTGGCGTACGAGCTGCCGGCGCTGGTGCACACCCCGCACCGGGACAAGGCGCGCGGCTGCGAGCGGACCCTCGCCGTGGTCGCCGAGTCCGGCATCGACGCGGGTCGGGTGGTGGTCGACCACCTCAACGAGGTGACCGTCAAGCTGGTCCGCGACAGCGGCTGCTGGCTGGGCTTCTCCATCTACCCGGACACCAAGATGACCCCGCAGCGGATGGTGGAGCTGCTGCGCGAGTACGGCACCGACCGGATGCTGGTCAACTCGGCCGCCGACTGGGGCCGCTCCGACCCGCTGCTGACCCGGGCCACCGGCGAGGCGATGCTGCTGGCCGGGTTCAGCGACGACGACGTCGACAAGGTGCTGTGGCGTAACCCGGTGGAGTTCTACGGGCAGTCAGGGCGACTCGACCTCAGCGACCTGGAGGACCCCACCGCGGTGGACCCGCAGACCGGCAACTCGATCCTGCGCGGCGGCAGCTGATGCGGCTGCGACATGCCGGCGGAGAGACCGTTCACCTCGGCTACTGCACCAACGTGCACCCCGCCGAGGATCTCGCCGGCATCCTGGGTCAACTGGACACCTACGCCGTGCCGGTGCGCGAGGCGCTCGGCAGCGACCTGCTCGGGCTCGGCCTGTGGCTGGCCGCCCCGGTCGCCGCCGAGCTGGCCGCCGACCCGGCGCTGCGCCGCCGGCTGCGCACCGAGCTGGACGCGCGCGGCCTGGAGGTGGTCACCCTCAACGGCTTCCCGTACGCGGCCTTCCAGGCGCCGGTGGTCAAGCAGGACGTGTACCACCCCGACTGGACCACCGAGCAGCGGTTGACGTACACCATGGATCTGGCCCGGGTCCTCGCCGACCTGCTGCCCGACGACGCCGCCCGGGGCTCCATCTCCACCCTGCCGCTGGCCTGGCGGCAGCCGTGGGACGCGGAGCGGGCCGACGCGGCCCGACGCCGGCTGGACCAGTTGGCCGCAGGCCTGGCCGAGGTGCGGCGGGACACCGGCCGCGAGGTGCGGGTGGCCTTCGAGCCGGAGCCCGGCTGCGTGGTGGAGAGCAGCACGCAGGCGGCCACGCTGCTGTCCGGCATGGACACCGAGCACCTGGGCGTCTGCCTCGACCTGGCCCACCTGGCCTGCGCCTGGGAGGAGCCGGTCGAGGCGCTGGACCGACTGCGCGCGGCCGGGCTGCCGGTGGTGAAGGTGCAGGTCTCCGCCGCTGTGCAGGCGGCCGACCCGGCGGGCGGGGCCCAGGCGTTACGCCGCTGGGTGGAACCGCGCTTCCTGCACCAGACCCGGGGTGCCGGCTGCGCCGGTCTGGCCGACCCGGCCGACCCGGCGTACGCCGCCGACGACCTGGACGAGGCGCTGGACCGGGCGCTGCCCGGACCGTGGCGGGTGCATTACCACGTGCCCCTGCACGCCCCACCCGAGGAACCGCTCGGCTCGACACTGCCGGTGCTGCGCGCAGCGCTGAGAGCGCTCTTCGACGGCCCGGCCGCCGGCTGCGACCACCTCGACGTCGAGACGTACACCTGGGGGGTGCTGCCGGCCGCACGACGGCCCGGCACCGACGCGGAGCTGGCCGCCGGCATCGCCGCCGAGCTGGCTTTCGCCCGAGACGAACTGGTCGGCCTCGGCCTGACCCCGGAACGAACCGTGAGCATGGGAGTGACGCGATGAGCCGGCGACTGGTGGTGCTCGACGTGGTGGGGTTGACCCCGCGGCTGCTGAAGCACATGCCCCGGCTGCGGGGTGTCGCCGACGGCGGCTTCCAGGCCGAGCTGGGCACCGTGCTGCCCGCGGTGACCTGCTCGGTGCAGTCCACCTTCCTCACCGGGGAGCCGCCCAGCGGGCACGGCATCGTCGGCAACGGGTGGTATTTCCGGGAGCTGGGCGAGGTGCTGCTGTGGCGGCAGCACAACGCGCTGGTCGGTGGCGAGAAGCTCTGGCAGGCCGCCCGTCGGGCCGACCCCAACTACACGGTGGCGAACGTCTGCTGGTGGTACGCGATGGGCGCGGACGTCAACTGGACGGTCACCCCACGGCCGGTCTACTACGCCGACGGGCGCAAGGAACCGGACTGCTACACCGACCCGCCGGAGCTGCACGACGCGCTCACCGGGCGGCTCGGCACGTTCCCGCTCTTCACCTACTGGGGGCCGACGGCCGGGCTGCCGTCGTCGAAGTGGATCTGCCAGGCGGCCGAGCAGCTGCTGGCCGACGTGTCGCCGGATCTGACCCTGGTCTACGTCCCGCACCTCGACTACGACCTGCAACGGTTCGGCCCGTCGTCGGCCCAGGCCGCCACCGCGGCGGCCGAGCTGGACGTGGTGCTCGGCCCGCTGCTGGACGCCGCCCGGGCCCGGGACGCCACGGTGGTGGTGCTCTCGGAGTACGGCATCACCGACGTGTCCCGCCCGGTGGACGTCAACCGGTTGCTGCGCTCCGAGGGGCTGCTGCGGGTGCACACCCAGGCGGGCATGGAATACCTCGACCCGTGGACGTCGAAGGCGTTCGCGGTCGCCGACCACCAGGTCGCGCACGTCTACGTCAAGGACCCGGCCGACGTGCCGGCCGTGGCGAAGCTCTGCGCCGGCCTGCCCGGGGTGGCCGAGGTGCTCGACGCCGAGGGCAAGGCCGCACACGGGCTGGACCACGCCCGCGCCGGTGAGCTGGTGCTGGTGGCCGAGCCGGACGCCTGGTTCACCTACTACTACTGGCTGGACGACGACCGGGCACCGGACTTCGCCCGGCTCGTGGAGATCCATCGGAAGCCGGGTTACGACCCGGCGGAGTTGTTCTTCGATCCGGCCAACCCCGGTGCCGCGAAGGCCCGTGCCGGGGTGGCGCTGGCCCGCAAGAAGCTCGGCATGCGGTACCTGATGAGCGCGGTCGGCCTGGACGCCGGCGCGCGGGCGGTGCGGGGCTCGCACGGCCGGCTGCCGGACGACCCGGCGGACGCTCCGGTGCTGCTCTGCTCCGACCCGGCGGTCGCCCGGGACCGGATCGCGGCGACCGAGGTCAAGGCGCTGCTGCTGACGTTGGCCGGGCTGAGCGCCGACGGGTCAGGGGAGCGGGCATGACGGTCACCGTCGCGCCCACCGACGCGAGCGAGCTGCGGGCGCGCTTCGACGCCGAGCTGGCCGGGTTCCTCGACCGGCAGGGCCCGGACTGGCCGGACGGTGCGCCGCGCGGCGTGTTCACCGCGCTACAGCGGTTCGTGCTGGCCGGTGGCAAACGGATCCGGCCGCTCTTCTGCTACTGGGGCTGGCGGGGCGCGGGGGCGGCCGACGGTACCCCGATCGTGGTGGCCGCGGCGGCCCTGGAGCTGTTCCACGCGTTCGCGCTGATCCACGACGACATCCTGGACGGCAGCGACCGCCGCCGGGGTGAGCCCTCGGTGCACCGACTCTTCGCCGACCTGCACGCCCGCTCGTCCTGGCGTGGCGACCCGGAGGCGTACGGCCGCAACACCGCGCTGCTCTGCGGGGACCTCTGCGCCGCCTGGTCCGACCAGATGTTCCACGAGTGCGGGCTGAGCACCGAGGAGGTGCACCGGGGGTACAGCGTGTTCGCGCTGATGCGTACCGAGGTGATCGCGGGGGAGTACCTGGACCTGGTCTCGGGCGTGGGCGACGGTTCGGTGGCGAGCGCGCTCACCGTGATCCGGATGAAGGCGGCCCGGTACACGGTCACCAGGCCGTTGCAGATCGGCGCGGCCCTGGCCGGCGCGGAGCCCGAGCTGATCGCCGCGCTGGGCGAGTTCGGTGACCCGTTGGGCGACGCGTTCCAGCTCCGCGACGACGTGCTGGGTGTCTTCGGTGACCCGGCGGTCACCGGTAAGTCGGTCCTGGACGACCTGCGTGAGGGCAAGCCCACGGTGATGATGGCGCTGGCCCGTAGCGCCGCCGACCGACCGCAGACGCTCCGACTGCGGGAGCTGTTCGGCAACCCGGCGTTGGACGCCGAGGGCGCGGCGGAGCTGCGCGAGATCATCGAGGCGACCGGGGCGCGGGAGCGGATCGAGCAGATGATCAGGGTTCGGACCGAGGCCGCGCTCGCCGCGCTGGAGAGCGCGGTGCTGGCCGACGAGGCGCGCTCGGCCCTGGTCGCGCTGGCCGGGCAAGCCATCGACCGGCGCGCCTGACCGGCAACTTTCGATCAGATTGACGAAAGTTGATGCTGAACCGCCGGAAGGTATGGACACATCGACACGTGCAATTTAGTGTCGTGACCAACACGACAATGTTTCGTCGAGGTGAACCGGCGGCGCGGTAACCCATCGACCCCCACCACTCACCGCTACGGCATCCGGCGCGACGGCGCGCGCCCGGCCTGGCAGTCACTCGTCAGGAAAGGGCAGCAAAGATGTCCATGAAGGACGCTCTCACGCGTCGATCCCGAAGGTGGTCCTCCGCCGGATCGGCGCTGCTGCTGGCGGTCGCCGCCGGCACTGTCGCACTCGCCGCCAGCTCGGCCCCCGCGCAGGCGCACACGATCGTCGCCAGCGATTTCCAGCAGGTCGAACTGGCCCGCGGCGTGACCGACATGGGTGAGCCGATGTCGCTGGCGGTGCTTCCGGACCGCTCGGTCCTGCACACCGCCCGCAACGGCACCCTGCGTCGCACCGACGCCAACGGCACCACCTCGGTGATCGGCACCCTCTCGGTCTACAACCACGACGAGGAGGGGTTGCAGGGCGTCGGGGTCGACCCGGGCTTCGCCAGCAACCGGCAGATCTACCTCTACTACGCCCCGCCGCTCTCCACCCCCAGTGGCGACGCGCCGGCCACCGGCACCGACTTCTCCGCCTGGAACGGGGTGAACCGCCTCTCCCGGTTCACCCTCAACTCCGACTTCACGCTCAACCAGTCCAGCAAGGTCGATGTGCTCGACGTCCCGGCCAACCGGGGCATCTGCTGCCACGTCGGTGGGGACATCGACTTCGACGCCGCCGGCAACCTCTACCTGTCCACCGGCGACGACACCAACCCGTTCGAGTCCGCCGGCTACTCGCCGCTGGACGAGCGAACCAACCGCAACCCGGCGTACGACGCCCAGCGCAGCGCCGGCAACACCAACGACCTGCGCGGCAAGATCCTGCGGATCAAGGTGAACTCGAACGGGACGTACTCCATCCCGTCGGGCAACCTGTTCGCACCCGGCACTGCCAGCACCCGGCCGGAGATCTACGCGATGGGCTTCCGCAACCCGTTCCGGATCAGCGTGGACAAGGCCACCGGTGTCGTCTACGTCGGTGACTACGGGCCGGACGCCGGCTCCACCAGCTCCACCCGCGGCCGTCCGGCCAGGTGGAGTTCAACCGGGTGGCCGCGCCGGGCAACTACGGCTGGCCGTACTGCACCGGCACCAACACCACCACCGAGACGTACAACGAGTGGGACTTCGCCAGCAACACCGGCGGCGCGAAGTACAACTGCACCGGCGGGCCGACCAACAACTCGTTCCGCAACACCGGCCGGGCCACCCTGCCGCCGGCCCAGCCGGCCTGGATCCGGTACGCCGGCGACGCCGGCACCCCGACCGAGTTCGGCGGTGGCTCCGAGTCGCCGATGGGCGGCCCGGTCTACCGGTACAACGCCTCGTCGACCTCCACCACGAAGTTCCCGCAGTCCTTCGACGGGCAGTTCTTCGCCACCGAGTTCGGCCGGGGCTGGATCAAGCCGATCCACGTCAACTCCGACGGCTCCCGGGGCGCCATCGACACCTTCCCCTGGGTCGGCAAGCAGGTGATGGACTCGGCGTTCGGCCCGGACGGCGCGTACTACGTGCTCGACTACGGCACCGGCTACTTCAACGGTGACGCCAACTCGGCGCTCTACCGCTTCGACTACGTCGGTGGCGGCAACCGGGCACCGACCGCGGTGGCCAGCGCGAACCGCACCTCCGGCGCGGCCCCGCTCGCGGTGACCTTCTCCTCGGCCGGCTCGTCCGACCCCGAGGGCGGCGCGCTGACCTACTCGTGGGCCTTCGGTGACGGGACCACCTCGACGGCGGCCAACCCGACCAAGACGTACAGCTCGAACGGCACCTACACGGCCACCCTGACGGTGCGCGACCCGCAGGGCGCCACCGGCAGCAGCAGCGTGCAGATCAACGTCGGCAACACCGCGCCCACGGTGACCATCAACAACCCGGGCAACGGCCAGCTGTTCAGCTTCGGCGACACCGTGCCGTACAGCATCACGGTGACCGACCCGGAGGACGGCACGATCGACTGCACGAAGGTCAAGATGACCTACGTGCTCGGCCACGACCAGCACGGACACCAGATCACCTCGAAGACCGGCTGCTCGGGCTCGATCACCATCCCGGTCGACGGTGAGCACGACGACGCGGCGAACATCTTCGCGATCTTCGACGCGGAGTACACCGACGACGGTGGGCTGACCACGCACACCCAGCACACCCTGCCGCCGCGCCACCGGCAGGCCGAGTTCTACGGCACCTCGTCCGGCGTCAACGTGTTCAGCAAGACCCCGGCCGAGGGCGGCAAGACCGTCGGCGACATCAACAACGGCGACTGGATCGCGTTCCAGCCGTACCGGCTGGGCAACGTGACCTCGTTCAACGCCCGGGTCTCCTCGGCGGGTGCCGGCGGCACCCTCCAGGTCCGGGCCGGCTCGGCCACCGGCACGGTGCTCGGCTCGGCCACGGTCCCGGTGACCGGCGGCTGGGAGACCTTCACCACTGTCACCGGGACGATCAGCAACCCGCCGACCGGCACCACCACCCTCTACCTGACCTTCGCCGGGTCGGGCACCGGGGCGCTCTTCGACCTGGACGCCTTCACCTTCGTCACCGGCACCTCAAGCGGTGGCGGCGGGAGCGGCCCGATCAAGGGTCTGGGCGGCAAGTGCCTGGACGTCCGCAACGCGGCCACCGCCGACGGCACGCAGATCCAGATCTACACCTGCAACGGCAGCGCGGCGCAGACCTGGGCGGTCACCCCCAACTCCACGATCAAGTCGTTGGGCAAGTGCCTCGACGTGTCGGGTGGAGCCACCGCGGACGGCACCAAGATCCAGCTCTGGACCTGCAACGGGACCGCCGCGCAGAACTGGGCGGCCCAGGCCGACGGCACGCTGCGCAGCGCGGCGTCCGGCAAGTGCCTGGACGTCTCCGGTAACAACTCCGCCGACAGCACCGTGGTCCACCTGTGGACCTGCGTCAGCGGTGCCGCCAACCAAAAGTGGACCCTGCCCTGAGCTGAGGAGAGGTCCCCTCGGCAGCGCCTAGTGTGGTTGCCGAGGGGCCCCTCCTAACCCGCGATTAGGAGAGCGATATGCGCAGACGCCTGCGACCCGTCCTTGGTGCGGCGATGGCCGCCCTCGCCGTCATCGCCTGCACCACCCCGGCCACCCCGGCCAGCGCCGCCGACGCCCCCTACGACGTGCTGGTCTTCTCCAAGACCGCCGGGTTCCGGCACGACGCGATCCCGGTCGGCATCCAGACCATCCGCGACCTGGGTGCGGCGAACAACTTCACCGTCACCGCCACCGAGGACGCCGCCGCGTTCACCACCAGCAACCTCAACCAGTACGAGGCGGTCGTCTTCCTCAACACCACCGGGGACGTGCTCAACGCCAGCCAGCAGACCGCCTTCGAGTCGTACATCGCCTCCGGGCGCGGCTACGTCGGTGTGCACGCCGCCGCCGACACCGAGTACGACTGGCCGTTCTACGGCAACCTGGTGGGCGCGTGGTTCGCCTCGCACCCGGCCATTCAGCAGGCCAACATGAAGGTGGAGGACCGGGGGCACGCGGCGACCGCACACCTGCCGCAGACCTGGACCCGCACCGACGAGTGGTACAACTACCGGACCAACGCCCGGTCCACCGCGCACGTGCTCGCCACCCTCGACGAGTCGTCGTACTCCGGTGGCGGGATGGGCGCGGACCACCCGTTGAGCTGGTGCAAGAGCTACAACGATGGCCGGTCCTTCTACACCGGCGCGGGGCACACCCAGGCGTCGTACGCCGAGTCGGGGTTCCGCAACCACCTGCTCGGCGGCATCCGGTACGCCGCCGGCCGGAGCAAGGCCGACTGCCGGCCGGAGACCGGCTACACCCCGCTGTTCAACGGCTCGACGACCGGCTGGTCGCAGGCCGGTCCGGGCAGCTTCACCAACTCCGACGCCACCCTGACCTCGGTCGGCGGCATGGGGCTGTTCTGGTACAACGCCAAGCAGTTCACCAACTACTCGTTGAAGCTGGACTGGAAGCTGGCCGGGGACGACAACTCCGGCATCTTCATCGGGTTCCCGCCGTCGAGTGATCCGTGGTCGGCGGTGGACAACGGTTACGAGATCCAGATCGACGCGACCGACGCGACCGACCGCACCACCGGCGCTGTCTACACGTTCAAGTCCGCCGACATCGCGGCCCGCGACGCGGCGTTGAACGCGCCGGGCGAGTGGAACACCTACGAGCTGCTGGTCGAGGGTGAGCGGCTACAGATCTTCCTCAACGGCGTGAAGATCAACGACTTCACCAACACCAACCCGGTCCGGTCGTTGGCCGGCCACATCGGCATCCAGAACCACGGCACCGGCGACGACGCCTCGTTCCGCAACATCCGGATCAAGGAGTTGGGCACCACGCCGCCGCCGACCGGGAACACCACGGTCCAGGCCGAGGCGTTCAGCTCGGCCAACGGGGTCAGCGCGTTCACCAAGGCGGGCGCCAACGGTGGGCAGACCCTCGGCTACGTCGACCCGGGCGACTGGGCCGCGTACAACGGCGTCAACCTGACCGGCGTCACCTCGTTCACGTCCCGGGTCGTCTCCGGTGGCGCGGGCGGCACCATCCAGGTGCGTACCGGCTCGGCCACCGGCCCGGTGCTCGGTTCGGTCACGGTGCCCAACACCGGCGGCTGGAGCACCTACGCCAACGTGAGCACCGCGCTGTCAAACGTCCCGTCCAGCACCCAGAACCTCTACCTCACCTTCACCGGTAGCGGCACGGGGCTCTTCGACGTGGACGACTTCACCCTGGTCAAGGGGGGTGGTGGCACGAACGGGGTGGGCCCGATCAAGGGGCTGGCCGGCAAGTGCCTGGACGTGCGCAACGGCGGCACCGCGGACGGCACCCAGATCCAGATCTACACCTGCAACGGCAGCACCCCGCAGACCTGGACGGTGACCCCGAACTCGACGATCAAGGCGCTCGGCAAGTGCCTGGACGTCAACGGCAGCGGCACCGCCGACGGCACCAAGATCCAGCTCTGGACCTGCAACGGCAGCGGGGCGCAGAACTGGGCGGCCCAGTCCGACGGCACCCTGCGCAACCCGTCGTCGGGCAAGTGCCTGGACGTCTCCGGCAACAACTCCGCCGACAGCACGATCGTGCACCTCTGGACCTGCCTCAACGCGGCCAACCAGAAGTGGACCCTGCCCTGACCCAGTGAGCCTCGGAAGGGGCCGCTGTCCCGGCGGCCCCTTCGGTCGAGGGAGCGGTGTCACTCCCGAGCGCTATACCTGTGAGGCATATTTATGACTCACAGGTATAGCGCTCGCTACCGTCATCCGGCGATGAAT
>NZ_JAEVHL010000209.1 GCF_016803395.1 Micromonospora tarensis
CTCCGCGCCGCCGCCGCCCGCCGACCTGCCGGGCCCGATGCCGACCGGGTCGACTCCCCGACCGTCGCCGACGCCGTCCCCGGCGTCGACACCACCGCCACCGACGCCGTCGCGCACCACCCCGAGCGGTACGCCGTCCCGGTCGGCCACCGGACCGGGGACACTCCGGCCGCCCACCTCGATCCCGGACCGCGCCTTCTTCGTGCTGGCGACCGCCAACCGGACCGGAATGGAGTCGGAGGCGGACGGCCCCGCGCTGCCGACGCTCTGTGCGGCGGATCACCCCGGCGACGCCGCTGTGCTGCAGCGCCGTGGCCGGTACCTGGCCTACAAGCTGCCGGAGACACCGGTGGGGAACGTGCCGGACGGCAGCTACCGGCAGACCATCACCATCTACCGGACGGGTCGGGCCGACGACGCGCTGCGGGAGTTGCGGCAGGCCGTTCGTGACTGCCCCATCCAGAGGTTGCCCGACGACAGCCGGATGTGGCGGCAGCGGCTCCTGGTCTCGGGGGAGTACGGGGACGAGTCGGTGCTGTTCGAGATGCGGGCTCCGATCCCGGACGGGCTGGGCGAGCCGGGCACCGAGGAGGTTCGGCTGGTTCGGGCGGTCCGGGTACACGACGTGGTGACAGTGCTCTGGGAGCAGGGCTGGGAGCACACCACGGCCGAACGATCCCAGGTCGACGCCGACAGCAGGCGGGCGGTGGCGGCGATCGGGCGGTGGCTCGACGGATAGCGGTATCGGAGTCGTTTTGCGGTGCCCCGGGTCGGTGCGCTACGGTTATCGAGCCGACGCGGGGTGGAGCAGCTCGGTAGCTCGCTGGGCTCATAACCCAGAGGTCGCAGGTTCAAATCCTGTCCCCGCTACGAGAGAAACACCAGTTCGAAGCCCGTCCCGGGAGCGCCGGGGCGGGCTTTCGACGTTCCGGGCGCGAATGGTCGCAGCGGTTGGTGACCCCCGCTGATCATCGTCGGGGCGGATGGGTTATGGTTTAACAACCGACGCGGGGTGGAGCAGCTCGGTAGCTCGCTGGGCTCATAACCCAGAGGTCGCAGGTTCAAATCCTGTCCCCGCTACAACTGAAGGTGCTACGAGTCCGGCCCCCACCCAGGTGGGGGCCGGACTTGTTTCACTGCCCTTCTCGAACGAGGGGCGACGGGGCCGGCGCGTCGTCGGCGCCGGCCCCGTCGCCTGTGTCACCGCAGGCCGAACGCCCGGGTGACGGTCTGGGTGACACCGCCACCGTTGCGCTGCTCGGCGGTGACCCGGATCGACACGAACTCGGCCCGGTGCGGCGCGTTCAGCGACGCCTGCCAGCTGCCCTTCTGCTCCCTCAGGTCCTGCCGCTGCCAGGTCGTCCCGTCGTCGTAGGAGACCTCCAACCGGAGTGCGGACACCGCGTCCCGGGCCGCGCTGCTGCCGACCACCACCGGCGTGATCGAGAAGTCGTTCCGGCGCTGCGCCCGGCCCGCCTGGTCCACGTCCGTCCGGTAGTCAAGTTGCACAAGCGGGATCGCCTGCACGTCAGGGCCGCCACCGGAGACGAACCTCCACTCGGTGTGCGTGGCGGTCGAGTACGGACTGAACTCGGGCTTGCCCGTCGTCTCCACCTCCAGCCGGTACGGCAGCTTCTCCGGCGACAGGTCACCCGCGCCGACCTCCGGCCAGCCGTCGAACCGGGTCAGTTGCTTGTCGCCCTGGTAGAACGTCACGACCTGCGGCATGCTGGCGCCACCGCTGTGCGCGGAACCCGCGTCGCCGAAGCCCTGGATGTAGGCGCTCATGGCGGTCTCGCCGCGGAACGGGATCTCGGTGCTGAGCAGCCGCGGCCGGGTGATGGGTCCGAACCAGCGGTCCTGCTGGACGCTGCCCGGCCGGTAGGCGATGGCCTCCGTGTTGGACCGGGCCCAGTCGGCGACGTCGGCGTACTGGCTCCACTTGACGCCGCCGCCCGCCGACACCCAGTCGGTACGCGGCCCCGGCGCGACCGGCTCGAACGGGAACGGACGTGCCGCGGCGTACTCGTACGGCGGGAAGTCCATCCGGGTCTCGCTGGCCTGCTTCCCCGGCGGCGGGGAGAAGGTGAGGTCGATCCGGGCCAGGTCGCCGGGGCCGGTCCGGGCTGACGGGTCCTCCGGCACCCCGCCCTGGTGGTAGTCCACCAGGTCGTACAGGTACTTCGCCGAGGGGTGCGCCACGATCACCAGCCGGACGGTGGGACGGCTGGCAGCGGTGATCCGCTGGATCAACGCCTCGCCCTCGTCCATCGTCACCGAGGCGACCGGGAGCGGCCCGGTCGTCACCGCGTCGGGGTTGCCGTACCAGTCGCTCCTGCGGCCGGCACGGTCGTTGACCACGACGAGCATCGCCGCGCCGGCGGTGTGCGCCGCGGCGGCCTGGTCGGTGGGGCTGACCGATTCGGTGGCGCGGACGACCACCGCCCTGCCGCGGGCCGGCACGCCGGCGTAGTCGGCCTGCGCGCCGGCGCCGGCGAAGACGGCGTCCAGGCGCGAGGTGCCGTCCGGCAGTGGAGCTGAGCCGGGCTGCCCGAGTGGGTCGCTGAGGCGACGACCGGCGTAGCTGATCGCCAGTGGCGTCTGCTCGGCGCGAATCCTGGTGGTGAAGACGAAACTGCCCTGGCGTACCCGGTCCCTCGTCGGGAGGCCCACAGGCTGTCGTAGCCGGCGCCGGGCCAGAAGGTCTCGCGCAGGGCACTCCAGTCGGTGGGGGTCGGCTCGCTTGAGGTGAAGGAGCGGTAGACGTCGATCCTGCTCTGCGCGACGGTCGTCGGCTGGGGTGTCGCGACCCGCACCTGGCGGGCCCGGGCGGCGTCGAGTTCGACAACCCGGTTGGTCGTCAGGTCGACCTCGGGGGCGGTCAGCATCGCGAGCCCGAGGGAACGGGGCCCGTGCAGACCCTCCACGTCCGCCGCCGCGACGACCGTGTACGAGCCGGGCGCCAGCCGGCTGGTGAGCTTTCCGTCCGGTACCCACATGAAGGCGGAGCCCGTCTCGGCGTTGACCACCTCGACCTCGCCGCTCATCGGCCGGCCGGCGCGGTCCCGCAGGTGGATGGTGAGGTCGTGCTTCTCGGACTCGACGGCGACCCCGACGGCCGTGTGCACCGCACCGGCCGGAAAGCGGGCGGTGACCTGGGCGGAGTACCGGCCGGCGGGGACGCCCTCCGGGTCCACCACGACATCGACGGTCGAGGTTCCGCGTGCCGGCACCGTGACGCGCTCGGCGGATGCCGTGAACGTCGGCGCGGTGCTGCCGGCGTCGACGGAGAGGTCCAACGTGATCGGGTCGGCCGTGGTGTTGGTGTAGGTGATCGTCCGCGTGATCGGCTGTGGCGTGCTGCCCGGTGACCAGCCGACGAGCCCGGCGTCCACCGAGCCGGTCGCGATGACCTGGTCCTGGTGGTAGGCGGCGGCCACGTTCAGCCGGCCGCTGCCGGCCTGGTAGGCGCTGTAGTCGGGGGTGCGGGCGCTGGTGCTCATCAACGCGTCCTTGATCTGCTGCGCACTCCAGCCCGGGTGCTTCTGCACCAGCAGGGCGGCTGCCCCGGCGACGTGCGGCGCGGCCATCGAGGTGCCGCTGTCCACCCGGTAGTAGCCCTCGCCCCAGGGGATGTGCTGCGAGCGCGCCGCCAACACGTCCACACCGGGGGCGGTCAGGTCGGGCTTGAGCGCCTCGTCGTTCAGCCGGGGGCCGACGCTGGAGAAGTCCGCCAGGTGGTCGGAGGTGTCCACCGCGCCGATGGTCAGCGCGGCGTCCGCGGTGCCCGGCGCGCCAAGGGTGTACGGGTCGGGCCCGCTGTTGCCGGCGGCGACGACGAAGAGCGCGCCCGTCTCGGCGGTCAGCTGGTTGACGGCCTGACTCAGCGGGTCGTCCTGGGTGTGCCAGGCGCTCACCCCCAGGCTCATGTTGATCACCTTGGCGTGCTCGGCCCGTGCCGCCCACTCCATGCCGGCGATGATTCCGGAGATCGACCCGCTGCCGTTCTGGTCGAGGACCTTGCCGATCACCAGGTCGGCGTCCGGAGCCACACCCCGTTCCTTGCCGCCGGAGGCCGCGCCCGTCCCGGCGACGGTGGAGGCGGTGTGGGTGCCGTGCCCGTTCCGGTCGATCACGTCCTGACCGGGAATGAAGCTGCGGGACGCCACCACCCGCGGCGCGAGGTCGGGGTGGGTGGTGTCCACTCCGCTGTCCAGGACGGCGACCCGGACACCGCTGCCGGTGCCACCCGCGGACCAGGCGGCGGGCGCGCCGATCTGCGCGGTGGTGTCGGCGAGGGCGGCCTTCGCCTTGCCGTCGAGCCACACCCGGTCGACACCGGCGGTGTAGGAGGGTGTCGACGTGCCACTGCCGCGGGCGGACGGCGACCGACCGCCGTGCTCTCCACCGCCGGTGAGGGCCGACCAGAAGTCCGCGGCCTGCGACCGGCGGGTGCGGATCGCCTCACCACGAACGGAGGGAAGTTCCCGGGTCGTCTGCGCCCCCGGCAGGGTGCCGCCGGTCCTGAGCTTCGCCGAGCCGGTCGTCCGGGTGACGATCAGGGGAAGTTCGGCGGTTCGCGCGTCGTCGTACCCCTGGGCGATGAGCTGGGTGACGTTCAGGAGTTGCTTGTCGAGTCGACCGGTCGCGAGGTAGGGCAGCGCCTCGTCGGGGTACACATAGGTGTCGCCGCCCTCGGTGGAGATGCGGACGGAGCCGGTGCCGCCGGGCGCGCGTCTGATGTCCACCGACGGGGTCGCGCCACGGACGCCCGGGGTCACCGTCACCCGGTCGCCGGTGATCAGCGTGACCGTGACGGGCGTGCGTTGCGCGTTGCCGGTCCCGGCGCCGGTGGGTGTCGTCGGCGGCGGCGGGGCGGATGGCGCGCCGTGCGCCGCGGTCGGGGTCAGAACTGCGGCGACGAGGGTGACGCCTACCGCTACTGCCGCAGATCTTCGGGTGAGAGAGAGCCGCACATCGCCTCCAGGGATGACCATGGAGCGAATCCGATCACCTTCGGAGATTCATGTAAAGATCATCGTCTTTGCCGGGACGTTGCCGCTCTGTTGCGCGCACCGGCGTCCTACCGGGACGATCTCGATCCCATGATTCGCGCGGACCAACGTGCCGAGGTTGCGTCCTTCGGCGAGGATGGGCCCATGTCTTCATTCGGTAAGTGGTGGGGCCGCCTCAGCGCGGTCTTCGGTGCGGTCGTGCTGGCGGTCTTCGTGCCCGTCGCGGCCTGGGCGTCCACGGGTACCGGCGAACTGGTGGTGGAGGCCGCCCGGCGGCGAGGCCGCGGTGGCTTCGGGATCCTTCCGCTGCTCTGCTGCCTCGTGGTGGTCGCGATCATCGTCTTCCTGGTGCTGCGCCTGATGCGCAACCGCCGGGGCGGTCCACCTCGCTGACCGGCCTGTCACTCCGCCAGGGTGGCGTTCGCCTCGGCCAGGAAACGCGTGGCCACCGCCCGGGTGCCGGCCCGTCGGACGCGGATGCTCTCCGCCGCGTCGACCAGCAGGGTACGCACCCGGGCGTGGCCCTTCGGCGGAGGCGCCGGAGCGGCCCGAGCTGGTCGGTCAGCACGGTGCCGAGCGCGGCGGCGCGCTGCTGGGCGGGGTCGGTGATGCTGCCCTCGGCGTAGCGGCGGACGGCGAGACTGGCGTTCAGGCCGCGTTCGTGGCCGAGGATGGTGCCGGCCTCCCCGTTCGTGGTCAGGAAATTGATCACGTCGATGACGGCGTCCGGGTGCCGGGTGCCGCGGAACGCCGCCCAGTACATCGACGCCCGTGGCCACTGCACGCCGGGCGGCCCGGGAAGGCCCACCACGCCCAATTCGGCCTTGGTGAGCCGCTGCAACTCGGGCAGTTGGTGGGACCAGGCGAAGGACGCGGCGGTCAGTCCGGTGACCACCAGTTGCCGGGCCGGCTCGCCGCTGTCGGCCGGCTCGGCCAGCGCCGCGCCCGGGGTGGCCCGGCCACGGCGGGCCTGCTGCCAGATCTCGAACCACGCGATCAGCTGCTCCACGCCGAAGCCGAGCTGCTTGCCCCGGTACAGCTCGCCGCCCTGTGACCGGAGCCACAGCCAGAGCGCCCGGTAGTCACCGGACGGGTCCACGGTGCCGGCCACCTGACCGTCGCTGGCCTCGGTGACCTGTTCGGCCCAGGAGATGTACTCGGCCCAGGTCATCCCGGAGCGCGGCTCCGGCACCCGCAGATCCCGGAGCAGGTCCCGGTTGAAGACCAGGCTCGCGTGGGTCTGCCCGGCAGCGACCGCCATCGTCCGTCCCTCGACCGTGCCGTAGCGGATCAGCCCCTCCGGCAGTCCGCGCAGATCCAGGCGGTGGTCGGCGACCGGATCGGTGAGGTCGAGGATGATCTCGCGCTGGGTGTATTCGGTCAGTACGGCGTCGTCGAGCTGGATCAGGTCCGGTACGTTGCCGCCGGCGGCCTGGGTGGCCAGCCGGTCGTAGTAGCCGTCGGCGCCCTGCCAGGTGACCCGGAAGGTGACCCGGGGGTTACGCGCCGAGTAGAGCCGCAGCACCTTCTCGGTGAGTTCCGCCCGCTTGGCCCCGCCCCACCAGAAGACCGACAGCTCCACCGGCCCGTCCGGGGCCGAGGTGGCGGCGCGGTCGCTGCATCCCGCCAGCCCACCGGAGGCGAGCAGCGGTGCGCCGAGCAGCGCGGTGAGCAGTCGACGCCGGCCCGGCTCGGCGCCGAGGCGGTCGATCGGGGGTCGGACAACGGGCACGGGGGTCTCCTGGACCTGCGAGGGTGGCGGTCGGACCATTCACGCAGGCGGCGCACGGGGGTGTCAACGTCCGTCCGGTCACCCCTGCGCCTGGTGGTCGAATCAGGCCGTTCCGATCTCGCGTGGTGTACTAGGGCGCGTGAAACTTCTGCACTCGGGCAAGGTCCGGGACGTCTACGCCGACGGCGACGACCTGATCCTGGTGGCCTCGGACCGCATCTCGATCTACGACGTGCCGCTGCCGACGCCGATTCCGGACAAGGGTCGCCTGCTCACCGCGCTCTCGCTCTGGTGGTTCGAGCAGCTCGCCGACCTGGTGCCGAACCACGTCATCTCGGCCACCGACGTGCCCGCGGAGGTCGCCGGACGGGCGATCCGCTGCCAGCGGCTGGACATCATCCCGGTCGAGTGTGTCGCCCGTGGTTACCTGACCGGCGGCGGCCTGCGGGAGTACGAGCGGACCGGCGCGGTCTCCGGCGTGGCGCTGCCCCGGGGGCTCGGCGAGGCGTCGATCCTGCCCCAGCCGATCTTCACGCCGTCGAGCAAGGCACCGGCGGGCGAGCACGACGAGCCGATCACGTTCGACGACGTGGTGGCGAAGGTGGGTCCGGACACCGCCGAACGGCTGCGGCAGCTCACCCTCGACATCTACCGGCGCGGCGCCGAGTTGGCCGCCGACCGGGGCATCCTGATCGCCGACACCAAGATCGAGCTGGGCTGGGCGCCGGACGGCACCCTGGTCCTCGCCGACGAGCTGCTCACCTCCGACTCGTCGCGGTTCTGGCCGGCCGAGTCGTACCAGCCGGGGCGGGTGCAGTTCTCCTACGACAAGCAGTACGTGCGGGACTGGGCCACCGGCGGCGGCTGGGACAAGCAGAGCCCGGCGCCGGACGTGCCGGCCGAGGTGGTCGAGGCGACCCGCGCCCGCTACGTCGAGGTCTACGAGAAGCTGACCGGCAACCGCTGGGAGTGACCGCCGGGGCGGGCGGTCACTCCACCCAGTCGAGGGTGCGCCGCACGGCCTTGCGCCACTGACCCAGCTCCCGCTCGCGCAGCTCCGGGGCCATCGCCGGCTCCCACTGCGCGTCGGAGCGCCACTGCGCGCGCAGGGTGGCCAGGTCCGGCCAGAAGCCGACCGCCAGACCCGCCGCGTACGCCGCGCCCAGGCAGGTGGTCTCGGTGATCCGGGAACGGATGACCGGCACGTCGAGCACGTCGGCGAGGAACTGCATGAGCAGGGCGTTCGCGGTCATTCCACCGTCCACCCGGAGCCGGCGCAACGCCACGTCGGAGTCGGCGTTCATCGCGTCGACCACTTCGCGGGTCTGCCACGCGGACGCCTCCAGCACGGCGCGCGCCAGGTGCCCCTTGGTGATGTAGCCGGTCAGGCCGGCGATGACGCCCCGCGCGTCGCTGCGCCAGTGCGGGGCGAACAGCCCGGAGAACGCCGGCACCACGTAGCAGCCGCCGTTGTCGTCGACGGTGCGGGCCAGCTCCTCCACCTCGGCGGCGGTGGAGATCAACCCGAGGTTGTCCCGGAGCCACTGCACCAGCGAGCCGGTGACCGCGATCGCCCCCTCCAGGGCGTACGCCGGGGGTTGGTCCTTGATCCGGTAGGCGACGGTGGTGAGCAGGCCGTGCGTGGACGGGACCGGGCTGGCCCCGGTGTTGAGCAGCAGGAAGCTGCCGGTGCCGTAGGTGCACTTCGCCTCGCCCGGCTGGAAGCAGGTCTGCCCGAACAGGGCGGCCTGTTGATCGCCGAGGGCGCTGGCCACCGGCACTCCGGCGAGCACGCCGGTGGCCGTTCCGTACACCTCGGCGGAGCAGCGGATCTCCGGCAGCATCGCGGCCGGCACGCCCATCGCGTGCAGCAGTTCCGGCGCCCAGTCCAGGGTGGTGAGGTCCATCAGCATGGTCCGGCTGGCGTTTGTCACGTCGGTGACGTGCTCACCGGTCAACTTCCAGATCAACCAGCTGTCCACGGTGCCGAAGAGCACCTCGCCGCGTTCGGCGCGCTCGCGCAGGCCGTCGACCTCGTCGAGCAGCCAGCGCAGCTTCGGCCCGGCGAAGTAGGTGGCCAGCGGCAGGCCGGTGCGGGTCCGGAACCGCTCCTCGCCGTACCCCGAGGCCAGCTCGCGTAGCAGCGGCCCGGTGCGGGTGTCCTGCCAGACGATGGCGTTGGCCATCGGGCGTCCGGTGGCCCGGTCCCAGACGACTGTGGTCTCCCGCTGGTTGGTGATGCCGACCGCGGCCAACCCCGCCGCGTCGGTGCCGGCGGCCCGCAGCGCCTCGGCGACCACCTGCTGGACGTTCTCCCAGATCTCCTCGGCGTCGTGCTCCACCCACCCGGGCCGGGGGAAGATCTGCCGGTGTTCGCGCTGCGCCACGGCGACGATGTCCCCGGCGGAGTCGAAGACGATGCACCGCGAGGAGGTGGTGCCCTGGTCGATGGCGGCGACGTACTGGGGGGTCACCGCAGCACCGTACCCGCAGCGGCGGCGAGGTGCGACCGGCGTCACGTCGACCTGCGCGTCGCCTACCATGTGCGAACGTGCGCGACATCGCCGTTTTCAGTGGAACCGCCCATCCCGACCTGGCCGCCGAGATCTGCGCCCACCTGGGGGTGCCGCTGCACCCGGTGCGGGTCTCCCGGTTCGCCAACGACTGCCTGGAAGTGCAGTTGCAGGCCAACTGCCGGGAGCGGGACGTCTTCCTGATCCAGCCGCTGGTGCCACCGGTGCAGGAGAATCTGGTCGAGCTGCTGCTGATGATCGACGCCGCCCGGGGGGCGTCCGCCGGCCGGATCACGGTCGTGCTGCCGCACTACGCGTACGCCCGTTCCGACAAGAAGGACGCGCCACGGATCTCGATCGGCGCCCGGCTCGTCGCCGATCTGCTCACCTCGGCCGGGGCCGACCGGGTCCTCGCGTTGACCCTGCACTCGCCGCAGGTGCACGGCTTCTTCAGCGTGCCGGTGGACCACCTGCACGCGCTGCGCGAGCTGGCCAGCCACTTCCGGCGCTACGACCTCAGCAACACGGTGGTGGTCTCGCCCGACCTGGGCAACGCCAAGGAGGCCGCCGCCTTCGCCCGGCTGTTGGGCACACCTGTCGCGGCCGGCGCGAAGCAGCGGTTCAGCGACGACCTGGTCAAGATCAGCGCGGTGATCGGTGAGGTGGCCGACCGGGACGTCATCGTGCTCGACGACGAGATCGCCAAGGGCAGCACGGTGGTCGAACTGATGGAGCACCTGCGCGGTCTGCGGGTCCGGTCGATCCGGCTCGCCTGCACGCACGGTCTCTTCTCCGGCGACGCCCTGAACAGGCTCAGCGACCAGGACGGCGTCCTGGAGATCGTCTGCACCAACACGGTGCCCATCCCGCCGGCCAAGCGGGTGCCGAAGTTGCAGGTCCTGTCGGTGGCTCCCGCGCTGGCCGAGGCCATGCGCCGGATTCACAACGGGGAGTCCGTCTCCGCGCTCTTCGCCTGATCCACCCCCGCTTCCGGCGGGCCGGGGTCAACCCGGGGTGCGGTCGCGGCTGGTGAGGGTGGTGCTGACCCGGACGGTGGTGCCGGCCGTCCCGGTGGCGACCTCCATCGCGTCGGTCAGCTCGCGGGCCAGCCAGAGGCCCCAGCCGCCGGCGGTGTTGGTGGCCGGACGGCTGCGGTCGCCCAGCCGCTGCGGGCTGATGCCGCGCCCGTGGTCGGCGATCTCGCAGACCAGCACACCCGGCTCCTGCCAGAGTCGTAGCCAGCCCCGCCCACCGCCGTGCCGAACCGCATTGGTGATCAGTTCGTTGATCGCGAGCACGAAGTCGTCCAGCCGTTGACCGTTCAGGCCGGAGGCATGCGCGCAGGAGGTGACCGAGTGTCGGATCTCGGTCACCTGGGCCTGGTCAAAGGCGTCAGCGATCAGGAGGGCAGGTTCGATGGGCACAACCGTACGCGGTGCGTGCGGATCTGCGTTCGACATGGGCCCGTCCCGGCGGCGGATCTCGGAGTATTTCGCGGCTTTTCCACCGTACGTCAGGGTTTCTCGTACCGCACTCGCTGCTCGCCGTGCGGCTGGCCCGGTTGTGGCATCCTGACCGCCATGCCGTCGCCGCCAGGTGGATTCGAGGTGCCGCTGTGGCGTGCGCTCGCCGTCTTCCGGCTGGCCTCCCTGGCGTACGTGTGCGCGCTCGCGGTGCGCGACGCCGACCGGTACGCCCACCCGTACGCCGTCGGTGCCCTGATCCTGGTGATGATCGCCTGGACCGGGTTGACCGCGATCGGGTACGCCCGCCCGGCCTGGCGACGCTGGCCCCTGCTGCTGGCCGACCTCGGGGTGGTACTGGCCGTCGTGCTGGCCACCCCGTGGGTGGTCGGTCGGTCGGCGCTCGCCACCGGCGTACCCACCATGGGGGTCGCCTGGATGGCCGGCCCGGTGCTGGCCTGGGCCGTCGCCGGCGGGCGTCGGCGCGGGACGGTCGCCGCGCTGCTGGTCGCCGGCGCGGACCTGGCCACCCGGGAGCGGATCGGCCAGTCGTCCTTCACCGGGGTGATCCTGATGTTGCTCGCCGGAGTGGTGGTCGGGCACGTGGCCCGGCTCGCGGCGACCGCCGAGGAGCGGCTGCAACGCGCGGTGGAGCTGGAGGCCGCCACCCGGGAGCGGGAACGGCTGGCCCGGGGCATTCACGACTCGGTGCTCCAGGTACTGGCGCTGGTGCAGCGGCGCGGTGCCGACCTGCCCGGCGAGGCCGGCGAGCTGGCCCGGCTGGCCGGCGAGCAGGAGGCCGCGTTGTGGGCGCTGACTCGCCGGGCACCGGCCCGGCCGCCGCCAGCACCCGGACGACACCGACGGCGCCGCGGTCGACCGT
>NZ_JAEVHL010000210.1 GCF_016803395.1 Micromonospora tarensis
CCTGCGTCGGACCGTGCGGCGCCTGCCGCCCGCGCCAGCAAGCCCCGCGTCGGCCCGTGCGGCGTCGGCCCGCCCCGCGACAGCCTGGCCTGCGACCGTTTTGGCGGCGTCGCGGGGGGTGCGGGCGGGGCTGGACGGAGTATCACCGGAGCGTGCGGTCGCATCCACGTCTGGCAGCGTACGACCCGGCACCGGCAGACCCGGACAGGCACGGACAGCTACCCTTGTGCGGTGACGCTACGCCTGTATGACACCGCCACCCGATCGGTGCGGGACTTTGTTCCGCGGGAAGCCGGCAAGGTGGGGGTCTACCTGTGTGGTCTCACCCTTCAGGCACCGCCGCACATCGGTCATCTTCGCTCCGGCGTCAACTATGACGTGCTGCGACGTTGGCTGCTGGCCGCCGGTTACCAGGTCACCTTCATTCGCAACCTGACCGACATCGACGACAAGCTCCTGGTCAAGTCGGGGGAGCAGGGCCGGCCGTTCTGGTCGATCGCGTACGCCAACGAGTTGCTGCTCGCGGAGTCGTACCGGGCGTTGAACGTGCTGCCGCCGACCTACGAGCCCCGCGCCACCGGGCACATCCCCGAGATGCACGAGCTGATCGTGAAGTTGATCGCGGACGGGCACGCATACCCGGCCACCGACGGCTCCGGCGACGTCTACTTCGACGTGGCGTCCTGGCCGGCGTACGGGTCGCTGTCGGGTCAGTCGCCGGACGCCATGCAGTCCGCCGGTGACGCCCCGGACCGGGGTAAGCGGGACCCGCGCGACTTCGCGCTCTGGAAGGGCGCCAAACCGGACGAGCCGGCCGACGCGTACTGGCCGTCACCGTGGGGGCTTGGCCGACCCGGCTGGCACATCGAGTGCTCGGCGATGTGCTGGCGTTATCTCGGCCCGGAGTTCGACATCCACGGCGGCGGCCTGGACCTGACCTTCCCGCACCACGAGAACGAGGTCGCCCAGTCCAAGGCGGCCGGGCTGCCGTTCGCCCGCTACTGGGTGCACCACGGGCTGCTGAGCATCGGCGGGGCCAAGATGGGCAAATCCGCCGGCAACGCCCTCGATCTGGCGTACGTCGACTCGCTCGGGGTGCGGCCGGTGGAGCTGCGCTACTACTACGCCGCCGCGCACTACCGCTCGGTGATCGACTACTCGGAGGATTCGCTCCGTGAGGCGGCCACCGCGTACCGGCGGATCGAGGGTTTCGTGCAGCGGGCGGCCGAGCGGGTCGGTGCCGGGCAGCCTGGTGAGCTGCCGGCGGGCTTCGTCGCGGCGATGAACGACGACCTCAACACGTCCGCCGCGCTGGCCGTGCTGCAACAGCACCTTCGGGACGGCAACACCGCGTTGAGCACCGGTGACGATGTGACCGTCCGCACCACCCTGGCCGTGGTGCGGGCAATGCTGGATATCCTCGGGATCGACCCCCTCAGCCCGGCCTGGACCGGTGGCGGACGATCCGACGATCTACGTGCCGTGGTGGACTCCCTGATCGCGCTGGCCCTGGAGCAGCGTGCGCAGGCCCGGGGCCGCAAGGACTGGACCGCCGCCGACGCGGTACGTGACCAGCTCAAGCTGGCCGGCGTGGTGGTCGAGGACACCCCCCAGGGCCCCCGTTGGACTATTGGAGAGCAGGACTGATGGCCGGCAACTCGCAGCGCCGTGGCCGGCGACTGACGTCGAAGGCAAGCGCCCCCAAGGGCTCCGGCGGCAAGAACAAGGACTCGCTGGCCGGGCGGGGCCGGACCCTGCCCGCCGACGAGCGGCCGTGGCACAAGGGCTACTCGGGCACCGAGAAGCTGCCCCAGCGCACCGCCTGGAAGCAGGACAAGGAGCGCCGCGCGGCGGCCGAGGAGGGGCGCGCCCCGAAGATCGGCCAGCCGGGCAGCAAGGACACCACCTGGGGCAGGGGCGGCGGTCGGGGCGTACCGGTCGGTCGGGGTGCCACCGGCGGTCGGGGCGGCAAGCCCACCGGGCGGTCCGGCCCCCGGGTCACGCCGGGGCGCAAGTCCAACCCGTCGAAGGACACTCCCGAGCTGCTGGTCGGGCGTAACCCGGTGCTGGAGGCGCTGCGCGCCCTGGTGCCGGCGACGGCGCTCTACACCGCCCAGGGCATCGACATGGACGACCGGACCAAGGAGATCATCCGGACCGCCGCCGACCGGGGCATCGCCAACCTGGAGATCAGCCGGGCCGAGCTGGACCGGATGACCGGCGGGGTGCTGCACCAGGGTGTCGGGTTGCAGGTGCCGCCGTTCGCGTACCAGCCGTTCGAGGACATGGTCGCCGCCGCCCTGGAGCAGCAGGCCCCGCTGCTGGTCGCGCTGGACGGCGTCACCGACCCGCGCAATTTGGGCGCCGTGATCCGGTCGGCCGCCGCCTTCGGCGCGCAGGGTGTGTTCGTACCCGAGCGGCGTGCCGCCGGGATCACCGCGACCGCCTGGCGGACCAGTGCCGGCGCGGCGGCGCGGGTGCCGGTGGCGCAGGTGACCAACCTGACCCGGTCGCTGAAGGCGTGCCGCGACGCCGGCTTCATGGTCGTCGGCCTGGACGCCGACGGCGACACCGACCTGTACGACCTGGAGGCCGCGGTCGGGCCGCTGGTGGTGGTGGTCGGTTCCGAGGGGCGCGGTCTCTCCCGGCTGGTCGGGGAGACCTGCGACCTGACCGTCAGCATCCCGATGATCTCCGAGGTCGAGTCGCTGAACGCCAGCGTGGCCGCGGCGGTCGCGCTGGCCGAGGTCGCCCGCCGGCGCTCCGTCGAGCTGTAGAACAGGTCGAAGCCCCCTCCCGCCCCCGTGCGCGGGAGGGGGCTTCGTCGTCAGATCTGGTGGGTCCACGCGACGAAGAGCACCGCCCCGGCGAGCGCCATCAGCAGCACGGTCGGCAGCAACCAGCGCGGGCTGGGCTCCCCGTCCAGGCTCCGGGTCAGCCGCTGGTGCACGGCGGCGATGCCGATCAGCGCGGCCAGCCCGGCGGCGGCCAGCGCCAGGCCGACGAGGAAGTGCGCCAGCCACGCGCCGCCCCGGCTCGGACCACCCCAGGAATTGTCGTAGGGGCCCTGGTCCACCACGCCGTACAGCACGCCGCGTAGCACCATCAGCACCTCGACGCCGAGCGGCAGCAGGGCCACCGCGCCGACGAGCAGGCTGAGCAGCGCGTGGCCGAGCACCGCGTCCGGGCCGGGCCGCCGGCCGGGCGCGGCCGTGGGTGGCATCCCGAGCAGTCCGGTACGCAGGGCCCGCCAGCGGGCGACGGCGGAGCCAGCGCCGCCCAGCGGGACGGTCACCAGCGCGAACACGGCGACCGGGACGAGCGTCGCGCAGTAGGCGAGGCTGCGGCCGGCGAGACGGGCGGTCCGGTACGGCCGGGTACGGATGTGCGGTTGAGTGGTGGCGATGGCGGGCACGGCGTCTCCTCGGGTTCGGAATGCCGTGACGGTACGAACGCGGCCGGCCGTGCCGGATCACCCCACAGGGCCATTCCCGCGCTGGCTCCACCGGGTGACAACCCCCGCCGGTACGACAGAAGGGGCGGCCCGCCGAAGCGGACCGCCCCTTCCGGTACGGCGTTACGTCAGATCCGGCTACCGGTGGAGGCGTGGAAGACGTGGCTGCGGCCGGCGACCGGCTTGACGAACACGGTGTCACCCATGTTCGGCATGTGGCGCCGGTCGGTGCGGACGACGAAGCGCTCCGAGTTGCCACCCAGCGCCGCGTGCCCGTAGACGTTGGCGTCCGAGCCGAGGTCCTCGACCAGCTCGACCACGACCGGCATGCCGCCCTCGGTCGGGCTGACCAGCTCGCAGTCCTCCGGGCGGAAGCCCACGGTGACCTTGCCGTCGCCACCCTCGGCGCGGGCCGCCTCGACCTGCTCCCGGGTCAGCGGGATGTTCAGCTCGGCGAACTCGGCGCCCCGCTCGTTCAGCGGAACGGTCTTGATGTTCATGGCGGGCGAGCCCATGAAGCCGGCGACGAACACGTTGGCCGGGGTGTCGTAGAGCGCCCGCGGGGTGTCCACCTGCTGGAGGACACCGTCGAGCAGCACCGCGACCCGGTGACCCATGGTCATGGCCTCGACCTGGTCGTGCGTGACGTAGACCGTGGTGACGCCCAGCTTGGCCTGGAGCGACGCGATCTGGGTACGGGTCTGCACCCGAAGCTTGGCGTCGAGGTTCGACAGCGGCTCGTCCATGAGGAAGACCTGCGGCTCGCGGACGATCGCCCGGCCCATCGCGACCCGCTGACGCTGACCACCGGAGAGCGCCTTCGGCTTACGGCTGAGGTATTCCTCCAGCTGGAGCAGCCCGGCCGCCTCCTTGACCCGCCGGTCGATCTCCGACTTCGAGGTCTTGCGCAGCTTCAGGGCGAACGCCATGTTCTCGTACACCGTCATGTGCGGGTAGAGGGCGTAGTTCTGGAAGACCATCGCGATGTCGCGGGCCTTCGGGGGAAGGTGGGTGACGTCCCGCTGGTCGATGTAGATCGAGCCGGCGTCCACGTCCTCCAGGCCGGCGAGCATCCGCAGGCTGGTGGACTTGCCGCAACCGGAGGGGCCGACCAGGACGAGGAACTCGCCGTCGCCGATCTCGAGGTCCAGCTCGTTGACGGCGGGACGCTCTTGGCCCGGGTAGACCCGGGACGCCTTGGAATAGGTGACCGTAGCCATGGTGAAGCGCTTCCTTTCACCGGCAGGAACGTGCCGGACGATCCGAGTGAAGGAGCGACCGGCACGTGTCCGTGCCGGTCATCGGACGGCGCTCGGTCGCGGAGGCGCCCGGTCGTCGTCCGTGTCAGTGAACCGTAAACGCGTTTCTCCGTGCTGCCAAGGTCAGGGTCGCGCCGAAGACGACGGCGGCCTACGCATTCCGGTCACTCCGGCACGGTCGGACATCAATCGACACACGCTTGAGCGTCGCGCGGCCGAGCGGGCGTCGGGTTGTTGACGTTTCCCGTGCTCGGGAGGCCTCGCCAGCGGGATATCCGGATGTCAGTCGCTATGCTGACGTCGACACACGCGCCCCTGTAGCTCAGCTGGCCAGAGCACTCGCCTTGTAAGCGAGATGTCGCCGGTTCGATCCCGGCCGGGGGCTCCAATTCCATCAGGCTTTCCCCGGAGGGGTGCCGCCACGAGTTCGACCGGTTGACCGCAACGGCACACCACCAGAGCTTGCCGAGCGCCTGGCGCATGGCGTCGAGGATGGCGTGACGCGTAGACCTTGAGCGTGATCTTCACGGCGGCATGCCGGGCGGTGGCCTGGACGACGTGCCGCGGATTCCCGGCTGCATCAGCCGCGATACGACTGTGTGCGGTAGGTCCGACCGGCGTGCGGTAGGTCAGACGCACGATGCCTCCGCGTCGAAAGACACGGAGGCATCATGACCAACGGGTGATGCGACCTTGGGGCCAACCATTAGTCACATCTGTGCAGAGCCTTGCTGGCGCAACCCTGGGGTCGAGTCAGCTCACTTGCTCACGGCGGCAACGATGCATGACATGGCGGCCCAAACACAAACCCTCGGCACGTAAGTCAGCCACGTTTCGCCTGTTCGAGCAAGAAAGCAGCTCAAGGATCCACCTGGCGAGGTCGCACGAAACTAGCGTATCGTGCTGCCTGGCTAGCACGATACTAGGAGGGCTGCGTGTCCCCCGACTACTCCCCCAGGCGCCCTGGGCTGTGCCTTGTCTGCGGTGACCCCCTGCCGCCTGCCGAGACCACCGGCCGGCCCCGTGTCTACTGCTCCGCCACCTGCCGATCGGCCGGCCGTCGCGAGCGGGAGCGCCGGTCATCCTCCAGCGTAGCCGGCCCGGCGGAGCGCGGAAGCGTGGCTTCTCTCGTTCAGGAAAATGCCCGTCTCAGGTCCACAATAGATGACCTGATGCGGAGGCTGGTGGCACGAGATCAGCGGATGAGCCTGCTCGAGCGGCGACACGCCACGATTGATGCCGAGAATGATCGGCTACGCAAGAGCATCGAGAGTGAAATCGCGCGTGATATTCGGAATCGTCAAGAATCCGAGATGCAGGAGCGAATGGAGGCAGAGTTCGAAGGTCGGGTCGTTGTTGAGGTAATGAGGCGGGTGCGGACCGCGCTGGGTGCGCCCAGTTCTCTCGTGCTCTATGCCGACACGCCGGTCGCCAGTCGCTCTTTGGTGTCGTTGGCTCGTCGATTCGGTGTACTGAACAATGTGCGGGCGGTATTCAACGAGGCTGGTGCGCTGGAGGCGGTCCGGGCGCTCCCGCGAGCCACCGTGCTGATAGACGCGAGCGGTGACCTTAACGTCGGGGAGTTGGTCCGCGGGATAAAGGACGTGGACCAAGAATGTGTGGTCATTGTTCTGGGGGTCAAGTCCACGGGGGACGCAAGAGCGGCGGTGCAGAGCGGAGCGAAGGGTGTCATTCGACATGGCTGGTACAGCGAACTCGAGCTTTCGGCGCGCCTTCTCGTAAGTTTGATGAACGATAAATCCTCTGCTGAGCGGCCGATGCTCACGGTCGGCGTGCCTGCTCCTCCGGGCAGATCCTCTGTCCTCAATCCCGGTCACGCGAGCCTGTCCGAACGCGAAGTCAGAGTCCTGATAGGTCTGTCCCAGGGGAAGGGCAATGCCGAGATTGCTCGTGACCTGTGGATCTCTGACGAGACTATCAAGACCCACGTGCGACGAATCTTCAAGAAGCTGGGCGCGAGGGATCGGGCGCACGCGGTCGCCCTGGCCTATCAGAACGGCTATTTCAAGTGAAACGGGCAAAATGGGCCTAGTGCGCTAAATGCCTTACTGGGCTTAACTTCCCACTAGCCGCGTACTGGAAGAATCGGTCGAGATCTTTCCCATAAGGTGGGAAGGTTTTTCGGAACTTGCCCCCGGCTCGGGTTTCCGGGAACATTTCTCCGGGATCACTCCTCGACGCAAGTCGCGGGGCCTGGACGTTAAGGCTGAAAGCTTCTCGGGTTCTCGGTGTTGTTGGCGGCGGGCCGCCGGCGGAACGCCAGGACGAGGATCGCGAGAAGTTGATGGCGGAAGACGAACAGAACCCGCGCGGGGAGAGGCGGGAACGTGAGGGACACTCTGAAGCCGGGGGCGGTGACTCCTCGGAAGATGGTGACCCTGGCGGTGCTGGCTCTCTTCAGCAGCGAGGCCGCGAGTCGGCTGAAGTTTGGGCCGGGGTGCGGTCGATAGCCGAAGCGTATTCGCTGGTCGCGACCCTGAGGGGTCGTGAGGATCATGCGACTGCGGTTCGGGTTATCGTGATCCTGGGTGATGTGATCTGGGGGCCAAGGTAGTACAACCATTGGTCACATCTGTGTAGAGAGGGAGGAGTCCGGCTGCCGCGCCGGCGGGTCACCGCCGTCGGTCAGGCACCGGGCTCCTTCTGCGTGTGGGGTCCAGGCGTCGAGGCGAGCAGCGGAGCGGCTGCCGGCAGCAACCGCGACACCGGGTGGGCGTCGTCCCTGGCTGCCCGGCGCGCTCACCGACCGGACGACGAGTGCCGGCGGTAGCCTGGGGCCGGGCACTGACCGGGGGCGGGAGCGGATGAGTCGGGCGGTGGAGGAGTCGAACCGGGCGATGTTGCGAGCCCGGGACGCCATGGACCGGGCGTACGCCGAGCCGCTGGACATCCCCGCGCTGGCCCGGGTCGCGCACGTCTCCGAGGCGCACTTCATCAGGACCTTCCGGGCCACGTTCGGCGAGACTCCGCACCGCTACCTGCAACGCCGCCGGGTGGAGCGGGCGATGACGATGCTGGTCGAGACCGACCGGGACGTGACGGACATCTGCTACGCGGTCGGCTTCGCCAGCCTGGGCACGTTCAGCCGGACCTTCCGGCAGATCGTCGGTGAGTCGCCCTCGGATTTCCGGCGGCATCGCGTCGCTTCGGCCAACGTGCCGTCGTGCTTCACCAAGGCCTGGACCCGACCCAGCAGTTTTGGATAAGCGGCAGGTCAGGGCCGGCGTCTAGCGTCATGGGCATGACGATGAACGCGATCAGCCGCTCCCAGATCTACGTCCTCGACCAGGACGAGGCGCTCGATTTCTACGTGAACAAGCTCGGCATGGAGGTCAACACCGACCAGGATCTCGGCTTCATGCGGTGGCTGACGGTCAACCTGCCCGGCGACCCGGAGCGGGAGATCCTGCTGGAGAAGCCGGGCCCACCGGCGTTGGACCCGGCCACCGCCGGGCAGGTCCGCGAGCTGCTCACCAAGGGCGCCCTGGGTGGCTACCTCTTCATGACCACTGATGACGCCCACAAGACGCACGAGGATCTGGTGGCGAAGGGCGTCGAGATCACCGACGAGCCGACCGAGCGCCCGTACGGGATCGACTTCGGCATCCGGGACCCGTTCGGCAACAAGATCCGCATCGGCCAGATGTTCCCCCGGGCATAGCGAGGTCGACGACGAGCCGGGAGGTGCGGGTCCAACCGCACCTCCCGGTGTGTTTGGGTGTGCGCCATGCCGACCCGGTTGCTGTACCTGACCCGACATGCCGAACAGGATCTGCCCGACTCCGCTGTCGAGGAGCCCGACTCCGGCCTGTCGGAGCGGGGCCGGCGGCAGGCCACCCTGCTCGGCGAACGGCTGCGCGGCCATCGGTTCGCCGCCATCCACCACGGGCCGCTGCGCCGGGCCGCGCAGACCGCCGAGCTGATCGCGAGGTCGCTGCCCGAGGTTCCGGTGTACGAGACGGAGCTGGCCGGCGACCACCTCCCACACGACACGGATCCGGCCGGCCTGCCGCCCGCGTACGCGACATTCCTCGCGAGTTTCTCGGCGGCTGAGCGGGCCGACGGGCCGCGGGTGACGGCGGCGGCGGCGCGGAGGTTCGCCGGCCCGGTCAGCGGGGGGTCTGCCGGCGGCGAGCCATTCCGCGAGTTGGTCGTGACGCACACCTTCCTGATCGGCTGGCTGGTGCGGCACGCGCTGGACGCGCCGGAGCGGCGGTGGCTGGGCCTGAACGCGCACAACGCGGGGCTCACCGTCATCAGGTACACCCCGGCCGGGCCGCCGAACCTGCTCGCCGTCAACGACGTGGGCCACCTGCCGCCGGAACTGCGGGGCACCGGCCTGCCCCCGGACTACCTCTGGTAGGTGCCGGTGGCCCGCAGCAGCAGCTTGACCACCGCCTGGGTGGTCGGCGGAGCGCTCGCGTCGGCCGGGCAGTCGGCGTACCCGCTCTCGCTGTTGCCGACGGTGAGCCGGTAGTGCATCACGTCCGAGCAGGTGGTCGGTTTGCTGGGTGCGCCGGCCTCGACGGCCAGCCTCGGGTCGGCGGCCAGCCCGGTCAGGCTGCCGTGGTCGGCGGGGCTGAGCTTGCCGCTGCGCCGACCGCCGGCCCGGTCCACCACGGTCCACCGGCCGTCCGGTTCGACGGTGATGGCGTCACCACGCCCGGTGAAGCCGCCGGTGATCTTCAGCGCCACCCGGGGAGCCGCGCCGCCCGCCCGGGGACTGACGGTGGCGATGGTCGTCGGCAGGGGAGCGCCCGTGGCAGTGCCGGTAGCGGTGGTGGCCGGGGCTGTGGCCGAGGCGGTGCCCGGGGGCGTGGCCGAGGTGGTGGACGCTCGGTCGTCGCTGGTGCAGCCGGCCAGAAACGTGGCCAGGAGCGCGATCGTGACGGCGGCCGTCGATGCGGGTCTCATGTCCGTCGGACGCGCGGCCCCGGGCGTTGGTTCCCGTCGACGTCGGCACCCGAGCCTTCTGGCAATCTTGGACAGTTCCCGTCAGCAGCTGACGAGAACTGTCAAGATTGCTTCGGCGGTGCGCCGATGCCAGCGCGGCGTCGCATCGGTGGCGTGGGGAGGAGCGGACATGTCGGATGCGGAGTTGACCGTCGAGGTGACCGGACCGGTCGCGACAGTGGTGATCCACAATCCGGCCCGGCGCAACGCGATGACCGCCACCATGTGGCGTCAACTCCCCGAACTGCTCGACCGGCTGGAGCCCGACCCCGACGTACGGGCATTGGTGCTGACCGGCGCGGGCGACGCCTTCTGCGCGGGCGCCGACCTGGGCGACCTGGCCGAGCTGTTGGACGCCGGCGACGCGAGCATCGCGGTGGCCGCCGAGGAGCGGCTGGCGCGGTTCGCCAAGCCGACCATCGCGGCCATCCGGGGCGCCTGTGTCGGCGGTGGCGCTCAGCTCGCCGTCGCCTGTGACCTGCGGATCTCCACGGACGACGCCCGTTTCGGCGTACCCCCGGCCCGGCTCGGCCTGGTCTACCCGGCGCCGACGACCCGGCGGCTGGCCCGGCTGGTCGGCCCGTCCGCCGCCAAGCATCTGTTGTTCACCGCCGAGCTGATCGACGCCGAGCGGGCCCTGCGGATCGGCCTGGTCGACGAGGTGTTGCCGGCCGACCGACTCGCCCAGCGGTTGGACGACCTGACGGCGACGATCGCCCAGCGGTCGCCGCTGAGCGTCGCCGCCGCCAAGGAGATCGTCGACGACCGGGCCGGACCGGCCCGGGTCGCCTGGTGGCACCGGAAGGTGACGAGCAGCGGCGAGGCGCGGGAAGGGGTGGCGGCGACAGCCGAGCGCCGCAAGCCTCGTTTTGCCTGGCAGGCACCGACGGGCGACTGACCGCCGGCGTTTCCGCCTGCGCCTCCGGGCTGGGCCCGAGCTGCGATCCGGCGCGGCACCCATTGCGATACCTCGATCCCGGCTGCCCCGCCCTCAGGTCCGTACGGCAGGCTGTCAGTCGTGCAGCGTGATCAGTTGCTTGCGGGCCGCTATCGGCTCCTGGAGCGCCTCGGCAGTGGCGGCATGGCGGTGGTGCACCGGGCGTACGACGAGGTGCTCGAACGGGACGTGGCGGTGAAGGTGCTGATCGCCTCGGATGCCAACGCCCGCCAACGGATCAGGGGCGAGGCCAAGGCGGCGGCCCGGCTGTCGCACCCGCACGTCACAAGCGTCTACGACTACGGCGAGTCGTCGCTGGACGGTGTCGAGGTCCCGTTCGTGGTGATGGAGTTGCTCGGCGGTCGCACCCTCGAACAACGCCTGGTGGCGGGGCCGTTGCCGCCCCGCGCCGCGCTGCGGGTGTGCGCCGAGGTGGCCGCCGCGCTCGCCGCCGCGCACGATCAGGGTCTGGTGCACCGCGACATCAAGCCGGGCAACGTGATGCTCACGCCGACCGGGGCCAAGGTGCTCGACTTCGGCATCGCGGCGGGTGCCGGTGAGCCGGAGATCGACTTCGAGGGGCGGCTGTTGGGTACGCCCGCGTACCTGGCACCGGAGCGGTTGCTGGCGGGCGAGGTGCTACCGGCCAGCGACGTGTATGCCCTCGGTCTGCTGCTGTACCGGGTGCTCACCGGCCGGCTGCCCTGGCCCGCCGAGGCGCAGAGCGGGATGCTCCGCGCGCACACGCCCGTGGAGCCGGCGCCGCTGCCCCCGATCGACGGCGTACCGCCCGAGGTGAACCGGCTCTACCGCTGGTGTCTGGCTCGTGACCCCGCCGACCGGCCGCCGGCCCGCGAGGCGGCCCGTACCCTGCTCGCGGTGGTCAGCGGGGCCGCCGCCGAGACCGCCGCCGCCGGTGCCGGAACGCCGGCGGCCGCCGCTGCCGAATCGGT
>NZ_JAEVHL010000211.1 GCF_016803395.1 Micromonospora tarensis
GCCGCCGCGACCACGCTCGAGCACGGTGCCCTCGACCGGCCGGGCGACAGCGGTGTACGCGGCGGCGGCGCCGGATTCCAGCGCGGCGGCCAACCCCCGGCCGCGCACCGCCGGCAGCCCGGCGATCTCGTCGGCGAACCCGCGCAGGATCTGCGAGAGGATCACCCCGGAGTTGCCCCGCGCGCCGAGCAGCGCGCCCTGGGCCATCAGCCGCAGCGCGTGCCCGTGCGCCGTCGACCCGCTTTCGGGCAGGGTGTCCAGGTCCATCGCCAGGGCCTGCTGGGCCGAGGTGAGGGTGAGCACCAGGTTGGTGCCGGTGTCGCCGTCGGGCACCGGGTAGACGTTGAGCTGGTCGATCTCGCCCTGGTGGCGCTTCAGTGCGGCCAACCCGCCCGCACACCAGCGGCGGACCGCGGCGGCGTCGAGGGTGTCCAGCACGGCCAGAAGCCTACTGGCGGGCACCGACACGCGTCGGACTCGTCCGGCGTGTCCGCCGGGGCCCCGCTCCGGCACGGACCGCGTCGCGGAGCAGGCCCTCCGGTACCCTTGCCGCCAGGCCGGTTGGCCGGGTCGGCGAGTCATCGGGTAACCTGACCAGGTTGCCCGGGCAGCACCTGCCGGCGACCTCATGAACGTATCAATCCCAGGAGTATCCCGTGGCTAGCGTGTGCGACGTCTGTGGCAAGGGGCCGGGCTTCGGCCACAACGTGCCCTGGTCCAAGAAGAAGACCAACCGCCGCTGGAACCCGAACATCCAGTCGGTGCGTACCCCGGCCGGTGGTGGCAACACCAAGAAGCTGCAGGTCTGCACCTCGTGCATCAAGGCCGGCAAGGTCACCCGCGCCTGACGCGGTAGCACCCACCTTCTCGTACGGCTCAGCCGGCGGACCCAGGGTCCGCCGGCTCTGTCGTGTCCAGGTCCAGCCCGTCGGCCGGGCCGGCGCGGGCCCGGCGACGCCGGTCAGAGGGTACGGCCGAAGGAGACGCAGCCCTCCGCGTCCTTGTAGTAGCCGAAGTTCGGAATCCGCTCGTACCCGGCGGACTGGTACATGGCAATCGCCTCGGGCTGCTTGTCGCCGCACTCCAGGACCACCCGCTTGCGGCCCTGCTCGCGGGCCGAGCGCTCGACGGCCGCCAGGACCGCGCGGGCGACGCCCCGGCCCCGCGCCGCCGGGGTGGTGTACATCCGCTTCACCTCGGCGACGCCCGCACCGTGGCTGCGCCAACCACCGCAACCGACCGGCTCACCGGCCAGGTAGGCGACGAGGAACACACCGTCGGGCGGTTCGAACTCGGCGGCGTCCACCGGGGTGTCGTCGCCGGAGCTGTCGTAGCGGGCCCCCAGGTCGGCCAGGGCGGCCCGGATCAGCTGCTGCGCCACCGGCGCGTCGAACGCCACCGTCCGGATCTCGATCTCACTCACGGTACCCAGGATACGGAGGGCGTCCGGCCTCACCGGAAGTGGTCCCAGCCGGTCGGGCCGCCGTAGGGCGCGCCGTCGACCGTCACCCCGTCACCTTCCGTGACGACACCGATCGCCCGCCAGTCCGGCGGCAACGCCACCGCCGGAGGGAAGGTCGCGGCCAGCGCGTGGTCCTCGCCACCGGCGAGGATCCAGGTGTACGGGTCGACCCCGAGCGCCTGCGCGGCGTCGGCCATCTGCCGGGGCACCTCGAACGCGCTCCGGCGCACGTCGATCGCCACCTGGCTCGCCCTCGACACGTGTCCGAGGTCGGCGAGCAGCCCGTCGGAGACGTCGATCATGGCGGTGGCGCCGAGCCGGGCGGCCTGCGGGCCGGACTGGTAGGGCACCAGCGGCCGACGGTACGCCTCGACCAACAGCCGGGGGGTCCGGAAGCCCCGGGTGAGCACGGTCAGCCCGGCTGCCGCGTACCCGATGCGCCCGGACAGGGCGAGCACGTCCCCCGGACGGGCACCGGAGCGCAGCACGGGCGGACGGCCCGCCAGGTCGCCCAGCGCGGTGACCGCGACGGTGAGCGTGGGACTGGAGGACATGTCCCCGCCGACGACGCTGGCACCGACCGTGGCCGCCTCCGTGGCGAGCCCGTCGGCCAACTCCTCCGCCCAGGCGGTGTCCAGATCCGCCGGCATGCAGAGGGCGACCAGCAGCGCGGTCGGCGTGGCGCCCATCGCGGCGATGTCCGCCAGGTTGGCCGCCGCCGCCTTGTGCCCGACATCGCGGGCCGAGCACCAGTCGCGCCGGAAGTGTCGGCCGTCGACCAGCACGTCAGTGGAGGCCGCCACCCGACCGTCCGGCGCGGCCACCACCGCCGCGTCGTCACCCGGTCCGAGCACTGTCGTCGGCCCGGACGAGAGTCGGGCGGTGATCCGCTCGATCAGCCCGAACTCCCCGATTCCGGACACAGTGCCGCCACCGCCGGCGTTCCGTTGGTTCTGCCCGGCTCGGCCGTGCTCGCTCACCGCTGCTCCTTGACCACCGATAGGGATCAGACCTGGTCCGTAAGGTAGTTTCACCCTTCGGGCCGCTCCTGAGCGGCGACGGACGGAGGTCTAGTCGTGGTACAGGCGTACATCCTCATCCAGACCGAGGTCGGCCGCGCACGTGACGTGGCGGGTCTCATCGCGGACATCTCCGGCGTGGTACGCGTCGACGCCGTCACCGGCCCGTACGACGTGGTCGTCCTCACCGAGGCGAACACCGTCGACGAGCTCGGCAAACTCATTGTCAGCAAGGTGCAGATGGTGCCCGGCATCACCCGCACCCTCACGTGTTCGGTGGTGCGGCTGTAAGTGGACGAGATGACAAACTCCCCCGCCGCCCTGGACGACGACGGGGCGCGCGACGCGGCGGACGGGACGGCCGAGCCGGCTGACGGTAACCGCGCGTCGGCCGATCCGGCCGCGACGCGCCGGCCGGCCGGGACCGGACCATGCGCGGCGCCGCCCTGCTGGCCACGTTGGTCGCGTTGCCGATCACGCTGCTGGTGGCCGTGCTGGCGTTCAACAAGATCAGCCCGGACGCGCCGGCCGCGACGCCGACCCCCTCCGCGACGACCGTCGGGGCGCAGTCCACCACCCCGGTGGAGATGGCCGCGCCGGCGCTGGCCGCCCGCCCGGCCACGGTCTGCCGGGCCCTGCTCTCCCAGCTGCCGGAGAGCATCCGCGACCGGGCCCAGCGGCCGGTCACCGCCGGCCCGGAGCAGAACGCCGCGTACGGCGACCCCGCGCTCACCGTGGCCTGCGGCGGCACCGAACCGAACTTCCCCAGCACCGACGAGGTCTGGACGGTCAACCGGGTCTGCTGGCACCTGGCTGAGCAGGCCGACGCGGCCGTGCTCACCACTGTCGACCGGGAGACGTCGATCACCGTGCGCGTCCCACGCGCGTACGAGCAGCCGTTGCAGTGGGTGCCGACGATCTCCAGCACGATCGTGGCGACGGTGCCCTCCGGCGGGGCCATCCCGTCCGGCTGCCAGCGCTGAACCGGTCCCGCCCGCGCCGTCCGAGGCGCGCGGGCCGGACCGGTGCGGCTCAGTGCAGGCCGACGCCGCGCCGCTGGGCGGTACGGATCAGCCGGTTCACCAGCTTCGGGTATTCGAGCCCGGAGGCCGCCCACATCCGCGGGAACATCGACGTCGGGGTGAAGCCCGGCATCGTGTTCAGCTCGTTGAGGTAGACGTCCAGCTCGGGGGTGACGAAGAAGTCGGCCCGCGCCAGACCGGCGCAGTCCAGCGCGGTGAACGCGCGGACGGCGTACTCCTGCACCTGACGGGTCACCCGCTCCGGTAGCTGCGCCGGGACGTCGTACTCGCAGGAGTCGTCGAGGTACTTCGCCTCGAAGTCGTAGAAGTCGTGGTCGGCGACGACCCGCACCTCGGCCAGCACGGACGCCTCGGGCGCGCCACCGGCCTCGCCCTCCAGCACGCCGCACTCGACCTCGCGGCCGATGATCCCGGCCTCGATGATGACCTTCGGGTCGAACTGCCGGGCGGCGGCGACCGCGTCGTCCAGCTGCGCCCAGTCGGTGACCTTGCTGACCCCGAACGACGAGCCGGCCCGGGACGGCTTGACGAAGACCGGCAGGCCGAGCCGTTCCTTGTCCTGCTCGCTGAGGGTCATCCCGTTACGCAGCACGGCGTACGCGCCGACGGGGATGCCCTCGACGGCGCAGAGCTTCTTGGTGAACTCCTTGTCCATGGCGGCCGCGGAGGCGAACACGTTGGCTCCGACGTAGGGGATGCCGGCCATCTCCAGCATGCCCTGGATCGTGCCGTCCTCGCCGTACGCGCCGTGCAGCACCGGGAAGACCACGTCCACGTCGGCCAGCACCCGCGGCCCCTCGGTCGGGTCGAGCAGCATCAGCCCGTTGCCGGTGGGGTCGGCCCGCAGCACGATGTCGTCGCCGGAGTCGGCGGTGATCTCGGGCAGTTGACGGGCGTTGATCGCCAGCTGGGCGGGATCGCCGTCGGTCAGCACCCACTGGCCGGCCCGGGTGATGCCGACCGGCACCACCTCGAACTCGTCCGGGTCGAGCGCGCCGAACACGCTGCCGGCACTGACACAGGAGATGCCGTGCTCCGGGCTGCGGCCGCCGAAGACGATCGCCACGCGGGTCTTGCCTGGGGTGGTCACTCCGGTCACCTCTTCGTACGCGACTGCGGCTGGTCGTGCTCGCCGGTGGCGCTCACCCGGTTGACCTTACTGTGCGTGGCGATAGGGCGCGGCGATACCCGGCGAGCCGCCGCACGACACGCAACCGGTCAGCGGAGGATATACGGTGCGTGACCGGGCGATCGAGCCCGTCGCAAGCCGTTGACCTGGGCCTATTCAGTCTCGGGCGTGCCGGCGACCGACGGCGATGACCTTCACCCGCTGCCGGCCCGCCCGCACCATGCCCAGCGCCATGAACGCCCCGGCGATCCGGTCGGCGGCCTCTCGGCTGCTGGCGCCGACCACCTGCCGGCGCCGCTCCGGCGCGATCCGCTCGTTGCGGTCGACGCCCTCGACCGGACGCACGTCGGTGAGCACCACGAGGAAGCGGGTCATCGCAGGCCGTCCGGGGGTACGGCGGGGGGCTCCGGGCCGGTTCGCACGTCGTCTCCTTCCGGCGGGCCGGGATGGCGGGGCGGCACGCGACGATCGGGTACGGGGGAGAAACCCGATCGCCGCGCGCCCCATCCCCTCCGGTCGCTCACCACCACCGTCGCCACGACAACCGGCGGTGAGGACGCGATAACAGATTGACACGTGTACAGCCGTGAATGCAACTCTCATCGGCGTTCTCTCATGCAGACGTTCCCGTAAATGTGTGCGACCATCGATGCATGGCTCCGAAGACCGCCCGTGCCCGCCGGCTCGGCATCGCCCTACGCCACCACCGGGAGGCCGCCGGGCTGACGCTGGAGACCGCGGCGGATGAAATCAACAGCACCCGCAGCACGCTCTCCCGCTACGAGAACGCGCAGACCCTGATCACTCCGGCCACAGTGCGCGCCCTGCTCACGTCGTACGGGGTGAGCGCCGAGGAGGTGGCGGCCGCGGTGCAGCTGGCCAAGGACGCCCGCAAGCCGGGCTGGTGGGTGTCGTACTCCTACGTGCTGGATCCGCGCACCATCGACTTCATCGCGCTGGAGGCCGAGGCGACCGCCATCGCCAACTTCGAGCCCTCGGTGGTGCCCGGTCTGCTGCAGACCGCCGACTACATCCGGGGTGTGATGCGCGGCGGGCCGCACACCCTCGGCGACGAGCTGGTGGAGCAGCGGGTCAAGGTCCGGCTCGACCGGCAACTGCGACTCACCGGCGACCGGCCGCCCATCTTCGACGCGATCATCGACGAGGGCGCGCTGCTCCGCCCGGTCGGTGACCAGTCGGTGATGGACGGGCAACTGCGTCACCTGGTCAAGATGGCCGAGTTGCCGAACATCAGCGTCCAGGTGATCCCGCTCTCCGCCGGCTACCACCGGGGCACCCGGGGTTCGCTGCACATCCTCGAGTTCGCCGACCCGGAGGACCCGATCATCGCTTCGGTGGAGACCGTGGCCGGTCAGATGATCCTCGACCGGGCCGGCGAGACGCGTACCTGCACCAAGATCATGGAGCATCTCCGAAGCGTGGCGCTCAGCCCGGCGGACAGCCGCGAGATGCTCCTGTCAGTCCTGAAAGGACGGTAGGACCGATGAAACCGACGATCACAGCGGCCTTGGCCGCGGCGTCCTGGCGCAAGAGCAGTCGCAGCGGCGACGAGGGCGCCTGCGTGGAGGTGGCCGCCATCCCGCGGCTGGTGGCCGTCCGCGACTCCAAGGACCCGGCCGGGCCGGCTCTGCTGTTCGCAACCGCCGCCTGGGCCGCCTTCGCCCAGGCGCCACCGCGCCGCTGAAACAGGCCGTCCGCACCGCCGAGCCGACCAGGCCCAGCACCCACTGACCCCGGCCCGCCGCGCACCGCAGACCACGGCGCACGGCGGGCGGCCCGGCTCAGGCAACCAGCGGTCGGGGCTCCGGAACGGCGCGTAACGCCTCCAGCGCGGCGATGGCGACGCCCCGGGCGCCGGCCATGTCCCGGTCCGGTACCAACGCGAAGGTGGCCACCTCCGCCTGCTCCTCGCGGAGCACTGTGTGCTCGCGGACCGTCGCCAGGAACCAGTCCCGGAACTCCGGCGCCGCCTCCACCACCCCACCACCGACGAAGTACGCGTGCGGGTCGGTGAAGTTCGCGGCAATCGTGAACAGTCGCCCCAGCGCCATCGCCTGCTGGGTGAAGAGCTCCCGGGCCAGGGCGTCCGCCCGCTCGCCGTACCCACGGACCAGCTTCGCCGCCCGACCCACGGGCTCGGCGGCGAGCGGGTGGTCGGGATATCGGGTCAGCCAGTACGGCAGCAGGTTGCGCTCGATGCCGGTGAGCGACGCGATGCTCTCCACATCACCGGTGAAACCACAGTTACAGGTGGGCTGCGACTGGTCGGGGCCGAGCAGCCCGGTCAGCGGGATGTGCACGTGGCCGAGCTCGCCGGCCATCCCCGCCGCACCGGCGATCACCCGGCCACTCTCGACCACACCGCCGCCGAGGCCGGTGCCGACGATCGCGGACACCGACGAGCGGGTCATCGCGTCGGGCCCGAAATGCACGTGGTGGGCGTAGAGCGCCGCCGCGTTGCCGTCGTTGTGGTAGACCACCGGCAGGCCGAGTCGCCGCTCCAGCGCCGCGCGCACGTCGAAGCCCCGCCAGGCCGGCTGGGAGAAGTTGGTGGAGCCCCGCGACGAGATGACACCGTCGGCGCTGGCCGGCCCGGGCGTGTCCAGCCCGACCGCCCGGACCAGCTCGCGCGGCACTCCGGTCCGCGCCAGCGCGCCATCCAGGGCCAGCGCGAGCGCCTCGATCGCCGCCTCCGGACCGGCCTGCACCTCGCTGGGAATCTCCAGCAGCCCGTCCACCAGGAACCGGCCGTCCACCGTCAGCACTGTGGCGTTGTTGCTCGTGCCGCCGTTGTCCAACCCGACGACCACCGGCACCCCTGCGCTGCCCACCGAAACCGCCTCCCGCCGTCATGAGTGTGAGCCGAGGCTAGTGCCAAGCCCTCTCCCCCGCCACGTCCGGCCACCCCAGCCGGGTCGGGCCGGGGCGGCGAGTCGGACGGCCTGGTGGTTTCCGGGCGACAAGCCGCGGCGGCGGCCAGGTCAGCCGTGATCGTGCCGGCTCAGCCGGGACGGCGGGCGATGACCGCTGTGGCGTCCAGCTCCTCGTCGTGGCGCACGGTCGGGGCCAGCCCGGCAGCGCCGAACGCGTCGCAGAGCGCCACCACCTGCGTGCTGCCGGCCTCCACCACAAGGTGCCCTCCCGGGGCCAACCAACGCGTCGCCTCGGCACCCACCCGGCGCAGCACCGAGAGGCCGTCCGGTCCACCGTCCAGCGCCACCGGGGCCTCGTGCAGCCGCGCCTCCGGTGGCATCAGCGCCACCGCGTCGGTCGGCACGTACGGGGCGTTGGCGAGCACCAGGTCCAGCCGACCCCGCCACCGCCGGGGCAGCGGAGCGAAGAGATCGCCCTCGTACACCTCGACGTTCAGCCCGACCACGTTGCGGCGGGCACACGCCACGGCCACCGGGTCGATGTCGGCGGCGGCCAGGAAGCGCGGCGCGAGCCGGTGCGCAAGCGCGACAGTAGTGGCCCCGGAACCGCAGCACAGGTCGACCACTGCCGACGCCGGGCCGGTCAGCTCCGCCGCCGCCTCGACCAGCAGGGCGGTCCGGGCACGCGGCACGAACACGCCCGCGTCGACGGCGATCCGCAGGCCGTCGAACTCGGCCCAGCCGAGCAGGTACTCCAGCGGTTCACCGGCCACCCGGCGGTCGGTCAGCTCGGCCAACCGGCCCGGGGAGTCGGCGGCGGCCAGCAGCAGCTCGGCCTCGTCCTCGGCGTAGACGCAGCCGGCGGTCCGCAGCCGGCTCACCAGCGCGGCGCGATCGGTCGATGCCACCGGGGAACTCAGACCGGCCCGGCGGCGTCCAGCGCGGCGGCGATGTCGGCGACCAGGTCCGCGGTGTCCTCCGCCCCGCAGGAGAGCCGCACGAAACCAGCGGCGGTGTCGTCGCCCCACTGGGCCCGCCGGTCCGCCGTGGTGTGCAGGCCACCGAAGGAGGTCGCCGCCGCGACCAGCCGGGCGGCCTCGACGAAACGGCCCACCCGGTCGGCGTCGCCCAGGTCGAACGAGAGCACCCCGGGCACCCGGCGCATCTGCGCCGCGGCCACCGGATACGCCGGATCGCCAGGTCGCCCCGGCCAGCGCAGGCCGGTCACGTCCGGCCGACCGGCGAGCAGCTCGGCCACCGCGGCGGCGTTCGCGCTCTGCCTGGCCAACCGCAGGTCGAGGGTGGCCAGCGACCGGTGTGCCAGCCAGGCGTCGAAGGCGCCCGGCACCGCACCGGTGGTGGTGCGCCAGGTCGTCACCGCCTCGACCAGGTCCGCGGACCGGCTGGCCAGGTAGCCCAGCAGCAGGTCGGAGTGGCCGGTGAGGGCCTTCGTGCCGGACGCGACCACCAGGTCGGCGCCGAGGTCCAGTGGGCGCTGACCGAGCGGGGTGGCGGTGGTGTTGTCCACCGCGAGCAGCGCGCCGGCGGCGTGCGCCCGCTCGGCCAGGGCCGCCACGTCGACGACGTCGAGGCCCGGGTTGGCCGGCGTCTCCACCAACACCAGCCGGACACCCTCGAACGAGGGGTACGGTCCGACGGTCGGCACGAGCAGGACCCGGACGCCGATGGCCTCCAGCACGTTGGTGGCGAACGCCCGGACCGGGAAGTATCCGTCGGTGGGCAGCACCACTGTGTCCCCCGGCCGCAGCAGGGTGAGCAGCAGGCCGGTGATGGCCGCCTGACCGGTGGCGAAGACCCGACAGTCACCGCCCTCCAACTCGCCCACGGCCGCTTCCAACAGCCGCCGGGTCGGGTTGTCGGGGCGACCGTAGCCGTTCGGCGACGCGCCCTGACCCTGGAACGGGTCGAGATGGTACGGCGCGGCGAAGACCGGCCCGGGCAGGAACGGGTCCCCCGGGGTCGGCTCGGGCAGGCCCGCGCGTACGCAACGGGTGCCGTCTCCCCACTCGCTCATCGGATCCTCACTCATACGACTCGGGTTTGGCGGTGCGGCTCATCAGGGTGTCCACGGCGAGGCGCGGGTCCATGCCCTCGTGGCAGATCCGCTCGACGTGCTCGGTGATCGGCATCTCCACGCCGTGTGCCCGGGCCAGGTCGCGGATCGCCAGGCAGCTCTTCACGCCCTCGGCGGTCTGCCGGGTGGCGGCCTGGGCCTGCTCCAACGTCTCGCCCCGGCCCAGGTGCTCGCCGAAGGTGCGGTTGCGGGCCAGCGGGGACGAGCAGGAGGCGACCAGGTCGCCCATGCCCGCGAGGCCGGCGAAGGTGATCGGGTCCGCGCCGAGCGCCACGCCCAACCGGGCCGTCTCGGCCAGCCCACGGGTCATCAGCATGGCCCGGGTGTTGTCGCCGAAACCCATCGCGGTGGCGATGCCGTACGACAGGGCGATCACGTTCTTGACCGCCCCACCCAGCTCGCAGCCGATCACGTCGTCGTTGGTGTAGGGGCGCAGGTACGGCGTCCGGATCGACGCCTGCACGAGCGCGGTGCGGTTGCTGTTCGTCCCGGCGACCACTGTCGCGGCCGGCTGCTCGGCGGCGATCTCCGGGGCCAGGTTCGGGCCGGACACGACGACCACCCGGTCCGCGGCCACCCCGGCGGTCTCCACGATGACCTCGCTCATCCGTTTGGTGGTGCCGAGTTCGATGCCCTTCATCAACGACACCAGGGTGGAGTCGGGGTGCAGGTGTGCGGCCCACTCGGCGAGATTGCCGCGCAGGGTCTGCGACGGCACGGCCAGCACCACCACCTCGGCGTCGGTGATCGCCTCGACGGCGTCGGCGGTGGCGGTGACGCGGGCCGGCAGCAGCAGGTCCGGCAGGTACTCCGGGTTACGGCGCTCGACCCGGATGCTCTCGGCGACCGGCGCGCGGCGGGCCCAGACCGTCACGTCCCGCCCGGCGTCAGCGAGGATCTTGGCGAACGCGGTGCCCCAGGAGCCGGCACCGAGCACCGCGACGTGGCCGGTCATGCCGCCTCACCCGGCTGCTCGCGCCCGACCGAGGACCGGGAAGGTCGCTGCCACAGTGGCGGCGGGGTGCCACCACGGATCTCGGCGAGCATGTCCCGCAGCCGCAACATGATGGTGTCCGTCATCTCTTCGAGGGTGGCCCGGGTCGGCTCAGCGTCCGCCCACCGGCTGAGGTCGATCGGTTCCCCGGCGGCGACCGTCACCGGGATTCGGGGACGCAGGCTGACCCGACTGGTCCGGGGGTCGAAGATCCGCTCCGGCCCCCACATCACCACCGGCACCACGGGCGCCCCGGTGGCCAACGCCAGCCGGGCGGCACCGGTCTTGGCCTTCATCGGCCAGAGCTCCGGCTGTCGGGTGGTGGTGCCCTCCGGGTAGATCACCACGGCACCACCCTGGTCGAGCGCGGCGACCAGCGCGTCCAGTGAGCGGACCGCGTCGACGCTGCCCCGTTCCACCGGGATCTGCCGACACCGGTGCAGGATCCAACCGACCACCGGCACCCGGAACACGCTGGCCTTGCCGAGGTACTGCGGCCAGCGCCCGGAGTCGTAGATGAAGTGCGCGGACACCAGCGGGTCGGCGTGCGAGATGTGGTTCGCCACGATGATCATGCCGCCGTCGCGACGGAGGTGCTCCTGGCCGCGCCAGGTACGCCGGGTCCACACGGTCATCGCCGGCTTCACCAGCCCCACGGCGAACCGTTGCCAGAACCCCAGCCTTCGCCGTGCCACTGTGCCTCCTCGTCGCGCCCGACCCCGCCGCGAAATCCCGCCCCGCGACACCCGCAGCGGAAATCATGCCTGCTCGCCCCCGGTACGGCCAGCGAGGGTCCCGTCGTCCGGCTGGCAGGATTGCGGGCGTGCCTCCTCGTCGCGCCCGACCCCGCCGCGAAATCCCGCCCCGCGACACCCGCAGCGGAAATCATGCCTGCTCGCCCCCGGTACGGCCAGCGAGGGTC
>NZ_JAEVHL010000212.1 GCF_016803395.1 Micromonospora tarensis
GGCCCCGACCCCACCGGCGCGCCTTGGCGCGGGGATCGCGCCGCTCGTCCGGGCCCTCGTCCGGGCGGTCCCCACCACGCGATCTCACTGTTGACCCTCGGTGGGGTGGCCCTGGGTGGGCGGTTCGGCTCGGCCGGAGCCCCGTCCGGGCCCAGCTCGGTGCGTTGCTGCTTGGCCGAGCGCAGGTCGTCGATCCAGCCGAACTCCTCGCCGGCGACCGGCTCCTCCGGCTCGGCCTCGGCCGCCCGGCCCCGACCCCACCGGCGCGCCTTGGCGCGGGGATCGCGCCGCTCGTCCGGGCCCTCGTCCGGGCGGTCCCCACCACGCGATCTCACTGTTGACCCTCTCCTGCGGCGTCAGTGCCGCTGTCCTGCGTCGTGCCGGAGCCGCCCGTACCCGCCGTCGGACGGCCCGCCTCGCCGGTAGGCGCCGACGACGTCTGCGTCGTTACGGGCGGCTCGGTTGTCGGCTGCTCCGGGCGGGCGGTCGGGGCCGGCAGACCACGCACGATCCGGCGCAGCACCGGCAGCCGGGCGGCGACCGCCCGTTCCGCGCCGTGCGGGCTGGGCTGGTAGTAGTCGGTGCCCACCAGGTCGTCCGGGACGTACTGCTGGGTGACCACCCCGCGCTGGTCGTCGTGCGGGTAGCGGTAGCCGGTCCCGTGGCCCAGCCCCCGGGCACCGGCGTAGTGCGCGTCGCGCAGCCCGCGCGGGACCGCGCCGCCGCGACCGGCCCGGACGTCGGCGATCGCGGCGCCGATGGCGGTGGTGGCCGAGTTCGACTTGGGCGCGGTGGCCAGGTGGATCACCGCCTGGGCCAGGTTGAGCTGGGCTTCGGGCAGCCCGACGTACTCGACGGCGTGCGCGGCGGCGGTCGCGACGCTCAGCGCCGCGGGGTCGGCCATGCCCACGTCCTCGCTGGCGAAGATGACCAGCCGACGGGCGATGAACCGGGCGTCCTCGCCGGCGACCAGCATGCGGGCCAACCAGTGCACCGCGGCGTCCACGTCCGAGCCACGCATGCTCTTGATGAGGGCGCTGACCACGTCGTAGTGGGCGTCGCCGTCGCGGTCGTAGCGCACCGCGGCCACGTCGACCGCCTGTTCGGCGGTGGCGAGGTCGATCCGCCGGCTGTCGAGCGCCGTGGCGGAGGCCGCCGCCGCCTCCAGTGCGGTCAGTGCCTTGCGGACGTCACCGGCGGCCAGCCGGACCAGGTGGTCCTCGGCCTCGGTGGTCAGGGTGAGCGCGCCGTCCAGGCCACGCTTGTCGTCGACCGCCCGGCGCAGCAGGCCGCGCACCGCCTCGTCGTCGAGGGGTTGCAGGGTGAGCAGCACGCACCGCGACAGCAGCGGTGAGATGACCGAGAAGTACGGGTTCTCGGTGGTCGCCGCCAGCAGCGTGACGGTACGGTCCTCGACGGCGGCGAGCAGCGAGTCCTGTTGGGTCTTGCTGAACCGGTGCACCTCGTCGATGAAGAGCACCGTCTGCGGGCCGCCCGAGCGGCGCTGGCGGCGGGCCGTCTCGATCACCGCCCGCACGTCCTTGACGCCGGCGGAGAGCGCCGACATGGCCACGAAGCGACGGTCGGTCGCCCCGGCCACCAGGTGCGCGATGGTGGTCTTGCCGCTGCCCGGCGGCCCCCAGAGGATCACCGACATCGGCGCGCCGCCGGAGACCAGTTGGCGCAGCGGGGCGCCCGGCGCGAGCAGGTGCTCCTGCCCGACCAGCTCGTCGAGGGTCACCGGGCGCATCCGGACGGGCAGGGGCGAATCGTCGGCCACCGCGGTGAAGCCGTCGACACCGGCGGGACCGTCGGGCGCGCTGCGCGACCCGGTGGGTTCACCGAGGGAGAAGAGGGCGTCGGACTCCATCACGAAGACAGTACCGGGCCGGGCCCACGACGCCGGAATCGCGCTGCGGGCCCGCCGCCGGTGATCGCTTCCGGTCAGCCGCGACCGGGGCGCCGACCCCGGTACCAGCGGCCGCCGCCACCGCCGCGCGGGCCGTTGCCCACGCCGGCCAGGTAGAGCGAGAGGAGCAGCAGCCCGATGAGCACGAGCGTGTTCCAGTTGAACAGGTCCGGTGCTCCGAAGTTTGTGTCGAGCAGGTCGAGCAAGAGGGCGAAGCCAAAGACGATGGCCGCGAGAATGGCGAGCATGTCGGTCCTCCGGTGGGGGTTCCCAGTAGGTCGGCGCGTGATGTACCCAATCGGTCGACTCGCCAATCTCCATGGTGGATCTGGGCCCGCCTGGGCCGACCCGACGTCGGTGTTCCGCCCTCGGCTCCTAGGCTGACTCCCATGATCATCAAGGACCAGCTGCTTCCGGACCGGGCCGCCATCCTGGGCGCGGTCGGCCACCACCCGTTCGCCCGACACGCACTCGGGCGGGCCACGCCGGCGCTCGGCTACCAGCGCGACGGCGCCGTGCTGTGGTTGACGTCGGCCGAGCACGGGCCGGCCGGCTGCGCGATCGGATCGGCCGGGCCGGTGCTCGACCTCTGCGTCGCGCTCGTGGACAGCGCGACGGTGCGCCCGGGGCAGCGGCTGCACCTGCCGCGGCACGACCGCGGCACACTGGCCGGCCGGCTGGCGGTGGACGAGCACAGCGACTGGAACTTCCACTGGACCGACGCGCCACCACCGACGCTGCCGAACGAGCGGCCGGTCACCCGCCTCACCGACGCCGACCTGCCGGCCCTCGAGGCGCTGGTCGACGAGGCGTTCCCCGGCACCACCTCCCGGCCCGGCGACCCAAGGGTGGTCGACTGGTACGGCATCCGGGACGGCGGCCGGCTGGTGGCCTGCGGCGCGGACCGCAGCCAGGGCGACATCGGCTTCGTCGCCGGCCTGACGGTGGCCCCCGACCAACGAGGTCGGGGGCTCGGCGCGTCCCTGACCGCCGGGATGACCAGGGCGTTGCTGGCGCGCCACGACACCGTGGGGCTCGGCGTCTACACGCACAACGTCGGTGCCGCGCGGCTCTACCGTCGGCTCGGCTTCACCAACATCCTCCCGCTCAGCTCGATCCGACTCGCCTGAGCACCCCGCACGCCCCGCTCACTTGTCGACCGGCACCGGTGCCACCGCCGGCTCGACCGGAGCAGCGGGTCGACGGCCGGCCTGCCAGGCGGGCAGGTAGAGCGGAGCGGCGACGGCCAACACCACCGCGCCGACCACCATCGCGGTGCCGACGCTGGTGGCGGCGGCGAGCGCGGTCAGCACCACCCCGCCGAGCGCACCGGCCGGCTGCGCCATCATCGAGTTCAGCGAGAGCACGCTGGTCCGGTACGGCCCGTCGACCTGCCGGTGCAGCAGCCCGCTGTGCAGCGGGTTGGACGCGCCGTGCACGGCGTAGCAGGCCAGGTAGGCCACCAGCACGCCGACCGGCCCGGCCAACAGCCCCATCCCGACCACTGTCACGCCCTGCAGGATGCGCAGCAGGGCCGCGCCGGGAGCGGCGCCGAACCAGCGCAGCAGCAACGGGGTCAGTGCCGCGCCGGCGGCCGAGGCGATCCAGGCGGCGGAGTTGGCCGGTCCGAGCAGCGCGGCGGCGCGTTCCGGGTCGCCGACCACCTCGGCGAGCCGTACCGGCAGCAGGGACTCGAAGGTGACCATGCCGAAGCCCCAGAACAGCTCCACCGCGACCAGGGCCAGCAGCACCCGCGAGCGGCGCAGCAGCCCGACCGCCTGGCCGATCATCCCGGGCGCCTGCGCCACCGAGGCCCGCACCGCCGCGAAGCCGGTGGCCGGCCGCTGCTCGACCAGCAGGACGACCAACGCGACCAGGGCGACCGCCTGCGCGAGGATGGCGACCAGCACCGGCATCGTGAGCGCGCTGACCGGCCCGACCGGGCCGAGCGCGACCAGACCGCCGCTGAGCAGGGCGCCAGCGCCGATGGCGCCGCCGATGACGGTGCCGGCGTAGCCGAGGCCGCGTTCGTACTCGGCGTCCGGGTCGGCGGCCAGGGTGGCGTCGACGTACCAGGACTCCAGCGGGCCGCTGTCCAACGCCCGGTAGATCCCCTGCAACGCCCAGACCACGAAGAACAGCGCGAACGAGTCGGCCACCGCGAACAGCGCCAGCGAGGCGAGGTTGAGCACTCCGGCGGCGAGCAGCACGGGCCGGCGACCGAGGGCGTCGGCGAGCCCGCCGGTGGGCAGCTCCAGCGCCAGCACCAGCAGACCCTGGGCGGTGCCGACCAGGCCGATCTGCGGCAGCGACAGGCCGCGCTCCTGCATCAGCAGGATCATCACCGGGATCATCAGACCCGTCGGCAGCCACCGCAGGCCGTAGAGCGTGAGGTAGCGGCGCCGGACCTGGCGTACGGTCAGCGCGCCCGGCGCGCTCATCGCAGGCCCTCGCGCAACGGGTACGCGGCCATGAAGACCTGTACCGGCCTGGCCTCCGGGTCGACCACGTCGGCGGAGTCGGCCTCGCGGTGGTAGCGCTCCAGCAGTTGCCACATCTCGGTCTTGAGCTCCGCCAGCCGGGCCGGCGGGATGGTCATGAAGATGTCGCTCATGCCGAAGCCGTCCCGCCACGCCGGGGACCACTCGTGCTGGGTGGCGAGCCAGCGTTCGGCGGTCTCGACGAGGAGACGCACCTGGTCGCCCTGGATCCACTCGATCGCGGCCCGGGCATCGGGGTCGTCGTCGAAGTCGGTCGGTTCCCAGTTGGTGACGTCGTGCGCCGCCTGCCACCAGCGCTGCCGCCCGCCGCCCCGGTCGGGGTCCTCGACGACCAGCCCGACCTCGGCGAGTTGGCGCAGGTGGTAGCTGGTCGCGCCGGTGTTGGTGCCGAGCAGCTCGGCCAGCGTGGTGGCGGTGGCCGGACCCTTCACCCGCAGCGCCCCGACCAATCGCATCCGCAGCGGGTGCGCCAGCACCCGGACCTGCCGCTTGTCGATCCGGACCTCGCGCGGCGCCGGCCGCGGGGTCGCCTCATCGTTCGCCATGGTCGCACACTATCTCTGCACACTTCCTATGCACAATACCTGTGCATAGGAAGTGTGCAGGAATCGCTCAGGCGAGCGTCCACCGAGTCAGCGAGCCAGGAGTTCGCGCACCCCCCGCAGCCGGGTCCGCAGCAGACCGGCGGCGCGGGCGCAGTCCAGGCGCACGTCGAGCGGACGGGACAGGCCCAGGGCGGCCCCGGTGGTGGTCTTCAGCCCGGCCGCGTCCACGCCGAACCGCTCGGCGACCAGCAGCCCCAGCTCCGCCCGACTCACCGCGTCGGCCCCGGCGACGTTGAGCAGACCGGCGTACGACGAGCCGACCAGCTCCAGGATGGCGTCGGCGAGATCGCTCACGTCGATCGGGCAGCGCAGCTCGTCGCTGAACAGGACCGCCCGGCCGGCGAGCGCGTCCCGGCAGAGCTGGATCTGTTTGCTGCCCTCGCCCAGGATCAGCGAGGTACGCACCACTGCCGCGCCGGGGTCGATCGCCCGCACGGCGGTCTCGGCCGCGGCCTTCGCGGCCCCGTACGCATGCACCGGCGTGGGCGGCTCGTCGTCGGCGTACGGCGTGGGACGGCCGGCGTGCAGGGCGTCACTGGACACGTGCACCAGCCGGGCGCCCACCTCGGCGGCGGCGAGCGCCACGTTCGCGGCCCCGTCGGCGGTGACCGCCCAGTCGTCGTACCGGTAGGGGGTGCCCACCACGGCGTCCGGCCGCACCTCGGCGACCAGCGTGCGCACGGCGGCCCGATCGGTCACGTCCAGCCGGCGCGCGCGCACGCCCGGCTGCACGATCCCGCGCGAGTGGTAGGTGCCCACCACCGACAACCCGGCGCGCACCGCCCGCCGGCAGACCGCGAGCCCCAACAGCCCGCTACCCCCCACCACAAGCACCCGCATCTGGTCCACTCCCCCGTTGATCAAGAGGTTCGCGTCATCTGGTGGGCCGATGATGACGCGAACCTCTTGATCAACCAAGCAGGGGTCAGACCGGGTCGGCCACCGGGGCGGCGGGGCCGGCCGTTCCGGTGTGCGCGGTGGCGGCGGGCTTGGGCTTGGCGTCGATGCCGGCCTCGGTGCGCTGCTGCGCGGTGATCGGGGTGGGGGCGCTGGTCAGCGGGTCGAAGCCACCCCGGGTCTTCGGGAAGGCGATGACCTCACGGATCGAGTCCGCGCCGGCGAGCAGCATGCAGACCCGGTCCCAGCCGAAGGCGATGCGCCGTGCGGCGGGGCACCGTACTTGAACGCCTCCAGCAGGAAGCCGAACTTGTCCTGCGCCTCCTCGGGGGTGATGCCGAGCAGGTCGAAGACCCGCTTCTGCACGTCACCCCGGTGGATACGGATCGAGCCGCCGCCGATCTCGTTGCCGTTGCAGACGATGTCGTAGGCGTACGCCAGGGCCCGGTCCGGCGCCTCCTCGAACCGGTCGACCCACTCGGCGTTCGGCGAGGTGAACGGGTGGTGCACGGCGGTCCAGCCGCCCTCGTCCGTCTTCTCGAACATCGGCGCGTCGACCACCCAGCAGAACGCCCACGCGCTCTCGTCGATCAGGCCGGCCCGCTTGGCGATCTCGACCCGGGCAGCGCCCAGCAGCTCCTGCGCCTCCCGGGTGGTCGCGCTCGCGGCGAAGAAGACCGCGTCGCCCGGCTTGGCGCCGACCGCGTCGGCGAGCCCACCCAGGTGCTCGGCGGAGAGGTTCTTGGCCACCGGCCCGCGCGCCTCGCCGGTCTCGGCGTCCAGCACCACGTACGCCAGGCCCCGCGCCCCGCGCGCCTTGGCCCAGTCCTGCCAGCCGTCCAGCTCCTTGCGGCTCTGCGCCGCGCCGCCCGGCATCACCACCGCGCCGACGTAGCCGCCCGCGTCGATCGCACCGGCGAAGACCCGGAACTCGGTGCCGCGCAGGTACTCGGTCAGCTCGGTCAGCTCCACGCCGTAGCGCAGGTCCGGCTTGTCCGAGCCGTACCGGGCCATCGCGTCGTGCCAGGTGATCCGCGGGATCGGTCGGGTGATCTCGTGCCCGGCCAGGTCCTGCCAGAGCGCCGAGACGATCGCCTCGCCGAGGTCGATCACGTCGTCCTCGGTGACGAAGGACATCTCGATGTCGAGCTGGGTGAACTCCGGCTGCCGGTCGGCCCGGAAGTCCTCGTCGCGGTAGCAGCGGGCGATCTGGTAGTACCGCTCCATGCCGCCAACCATCAGCAGCTGCTTGAACAGCTGCGGCGACTGCGGCAACGCGTACCAGCTGCCGGGCTGGAGTCGCACCGGCACCAGGAAGTCGCGGGCGCCCTCCGGGGTCGAACGGGTCAGGGTCGGCGTCTCGATCTCCAGGAAATCCCGCTCGTGCAGCACGCCCCGGGCGAGCTGGCTGGCGCGCGAGCGCAGCCGCAGCGCCTTCGCCGGGCCGCTGCGACGCAGGTCCAGGTAGCGGTACCGGAGCCGGATGTCGTCACCGGCCTCGACCTGGTCGTCCACCGGCAGCGGCAGCGGCGCGGCCTCGGAGAGCACCTCCAGCTCGACGGCGGTCACCTCGACCTCGCCGGTGGGCAGCTCCGGGTTCTCGTTGCCGGCCGGCCGGCGGGTCACCTCGCCGACGACCTTCACGCAGAACTCGTTGCGCAGCGCGTGCGCATCCTCCTCGCGGAACACCACCTGGACAACACCGGAGCCGTCGCGTAGGTCGACGAAGATGACCCCGCCGTGGTCGCGTCGGCGGGCCACCCAGCCGGCGAGCGTCACCGTCGAGCCGGCGTCCGCGGCGCGCAGGCTTCCGGCATTGTGGGTACGGATCACGGCTGGCAACTCCTCATCGTGGAACAGTCCTCACCGGCATTCTGTCAGGGGTGGCCGCCCCGCCTCCGGGCACCCGGCAGGCCGACCCGATTCGCCGGTGGGGTGGACCGGCGAAGCCGGCTCGGCCGCCGGCCGCGCCGGTTAACGTGGCGAAATGCGCGCCGTACCGAACTGGGCCGTCGCCACGGCGGCGGCCGCGCCCGTGCTGCTGGTGACCGGCTGGACGGTGGCGGAGGCCCGGCAGCCCGTCGGGTACGACCCGGTCCGGGACACCATCAGCGAGTTGGCCGGGCGGGACGCCGCCGACGCGTGGATCATGATCACCTGTCTGGTGCTGCTGGGCTGCTGCTATCTGGCCGTCGCCGCCGTGTTGCACGCGGCCGGGTTGCCCAGTCGGTTCCTGCTGGCGACCGGTGGGGTGGCCACCATCGCGCTCGTCGCCTTTCCCCGACCCATGGTCGGTGGCTCGCTCAGCCACGGCGTCGCGGCGACGGTGGCCGTCCTGGCGTTGGTGCTCTGGCCGGCCGGCTCGGCACTGCGGCTGCCGCGCGGCCAGCACGGCGGCCGCCCGGCCCACCCGGAGCCGCCCTGGGCGTTCCGCCGAGCGGTGGGGCTGAGCGCCGCGGCGGTGCTGCTCGTGCTCTTCGGTTGGTGCGCGTTCGAGGTGACCAGTGGGTCCCGCACCGGGCTGGCCGAGCGGGTGACGGCGGTGGCGGTCTCCCTCTGGCCGCTGTTGGCGGTCCTCTCCGCCCGGCGGGCGCACCTCGCCGAGGTCGCCGGCGGAACCGTACGGATCGGCCCGGATCTGGCGGCAGGTGGCGTCGTACCCCCGGATCCGCTGGGACCGAATCGCGGGCCCACCCCTCGACGACCCGATCGACTGCCTGAGTCGTCGCGCCGGCCCGGGGAGTTCCGCCGGCCACCCCGCAGCGCCCGGCGGGCGGCTCGACGACACACGCCGTCGCCGCCGGCGTGGCGTTCGTGGCACTGGCCCTCTGGCCGGCGCTGGCCGTCCGCCGTCAACCGGTGCCGGCCCTCGGCCGGGAGCAGCGCCGCCCGCCGGGCGGGTGCGCTGTCCGCGGTTCGGCACGCGGGGCGGCGGTCACGGCGGCGGTCCTGCTCGGACTGGTGGGCTGGTTCGGCGTCGAGTTCTTCACCGACGGATCGTGGATCGGGCTGACCGAGCGACTGGCGGCGGCCGCCGAGGCGGGCGTACCGCTGGCCGCGGTGCTCACCGCGCTGGCCGGTGAGCGACGGTCGGGACCGTCCGGGCTCCGCTGACCACCAACGCCGCGGCGAGCCGGTTCCGGTCGCGCGGATCGTGACGGCCGGCGACGCGAACGGGCCGCCGGAGGATCCCGGCGGCCCGCGTGCGGTGGGTCGATCAGAAGACGCTGACGCCGTAGCGGCTCAGGGCCTCGGTGACCGGCTGGAAGTAGGTGGTGCCACCGGTGCGGCAGTTGCCGCTACCACCGGAGGTCATACCCAGGGCGGTGCTGCCGGCGAAGAGCGAGCCGCCGCTGTCGCCCGGCTCGGCGCAGACGTTGGTGCGGATCAGACCGGAGACCGAGCCCTCGGCGTAGTTCACCGTGGCGTTGGTCGCGCTCACCGAACCGCCGCGCAGGCCGGTGGTGCTGCCGGAGCGCTGCACCGACTGACCGACGGAGGCGTTACCGGCGCCGGTGATGTCCTGGTAGCTGCCGTTGTAGAGGTAGACGTTGCCGGCGGCGTTGGCGGAGTTGCTGTGCCGCACGATGCCGTAGTCGTTGCCCGGGAAGCTGGTGCCGGTACGGGTGCCGATCAGCGCGGTCTGGCCGGAGTTCGAGTACCAGCTCGCCGAGATGTTGGTGCAGTGCCCGGCGGTCACGAAGTAGTAGGTGCTGCCGCTGCGCACGTTGAAGCCGAGCGAGCAGCGCCCGCCACCGCCGGCGTAGATGGCCTGGCCACCGGAGATCCGGGTGCTCAGCACACCGGCCTCGGCCTCGACCCGGACCGCGCCGTTGGCCCGCGCGGCGGCGGCCTTGACCCGCTCCAGCTTCGCACCGGTGACGGTGCTGTCGACGGAGACGACGACCTGGTTGGTGACCGGGTCGCTCCACCAGGCGGTGCCCGGGATCTTGGCGGAACGCTCCAGGTCGGCGGTGGCCCGGTTGAGCTCGGCGGCACCGCGGGTGACGTAGCGGACGGTGGCGCCGGCCTTGCTCGCCTTGCTGGCGGCGGCCGCGTCGGTCACCGTGACGACGGACCTGCCGCTGGCGTCGATGTACGAGCCGGCGGAGCGGTCGCCGAGTTCAGCGGAGATCGCCGCGGCGGTGTCGGGCGAGGCGGCGGGAGCGGCCTGAGCGGGCGCGCCGATCAGCGTGCCGACGACCAGGGTTCCGGACACGGCGACGGTAGCCGCGACGCGGAATGAGGACCTCGTGGGTCGCATGTAACAAACCTCCTGGGCGGGGGAGCGGGTCTGGCCGGGGGCGGCTGACCCGAGGGCAACCCGGCCGATCTGGGGAAACCGGCCGAGTGAACTGAAGTATTCACATACTTAAGATCATTGACAAGGCTTGGAATCGCCCAGATTCGCCGATCTTGAGCGGCCCCGACGCCGCAACACCACCAACCCACTGGCGGACAGCTACCGTCACACTTTATGTTTACAATCGTCGATGTGTTGACGCCGACCGACGGCGCGCCGACCCGACGACGGCATCAGGAGACACGACGGCGGGCACCGGGACCCGGACCGGGCACCACGTCGCGCATCCGAGTCACGTCATGCCCGTCGGCGCAGCGCAGTTCGGCGCGCACCTCGGCACCACAGTCACGGTGGGTGACACTGACCGGCGAGCCCTCGGCGTCGGCGAGGTACCGGTCGCCCCAACCGAGCACGGCGACCAGCACCGGCCACAGGTCCAGGCCCTTCTCGGTCAGCCGGTACTCGTGGCGCACCCGACTACCCGGCTCCCGGTACGGTTCGCGACTCAGCACACCCTGCTCCACCAGCGCGGCGAGCCGGTTGGTCAGCACCTGACGGGGAATGCCGGTGCGCACCCGCATGTCGTCGAAGCGTCGTACGCCGGTGACACCTCGCGGAGCACCACCAGGGTCCACCGCTCGCCGAGGACCTCCATCGCGCGGGCGATGGTGCAGTTCTGCACCGACCAGTCCAGAGCCGCGGGTCTCATCCGACCAGGCTAGGTCTCGTTGACAGACTCAGCAAGCGGCTGCCAGGCTGCGTCCATGACGCAGACGCAGGAACCGGCGCGCAGCCGCACCTTCAGCTGGGCGGACCCGGCGGCCAACGCGGCCCAGGTCGGTCGCCGCAGCGGCCTCGACGTGCTCCGGGCGATGATCGCCGGCGACCTTGCCGCACCGCCGGTGATGCACCTCATCGACATGACCCGGATGGAGGCCGACGAGGGCCGGGTCGTCGTCGAGCTGACTCCGCAGGAGTTCCACTACAACCCGCTCGGCAGCGTCCACGGTGGCGTGCTCTCGACCCTGCTGGACACCGCGGCGGCGTGCGCCGTGCACACCACCCTGCCCGCCGGCGTCGGCTACACCTCGCTGGACCTCAACGTGAAGTTCCTCCGCCCGGTGACCGTCGACAGCGGCACCCTGCGCTGCGAGGGCACGTGCTGCAACGGGGCCGGCGCACGGCCCTGGCCGAAGCCCGCATCACCGACGCCACCGCCCGCCTGATAGCCCACGCCACCAGCACC
>NZ_JAEVHL010000213.1 GCF_016803395.1 Micromonospora tarensis
GCTGGTCCGGGCCGGCCGCGACGCGGTGCCGCCCTCGACCCGCCGGTTCATGGCCCGGGCCCGGCAGCGTCGCATGCGTGCGGCGCTGCCGTGGGCGGTGGCCGCCGGCGTGCTCGCGGTGCTGGGGCTGGTCGCCTGGACGGTGCTCGGCACCGGGCTGTTCGGCGTGCGGGAGGTCCGCGTCGAGGGCGCCGACCTGGTCACTCCGGTGCAGGTGCACGACGCGGTCGGTGTGCCGGACGGGGTGCCGCTGGCCCAGGTGGACCTGGCCGCCGCCGCGCGTCGGGTCGGGTCGCTACCGGCGGTCGAACGGGCGACGGTGTCCCGGGACTGGCCCGGCACGCTTGTGGTGCGGGTGACCGAGCGGACCCCGGTGGCGGCGGTGCCGCAGGGGGAGGTGTTCGTCCTGATCGACCGCAGCGGGACGGCGTTCCGGACGGTGGACCGGCGCCCCGCCGACCTGCCGCAGGTGACGGTGGCGCGTCCGGCCGTGGACGACCCGGGCACCCGGGCCGCGCTGGAGGTGCTGGTCGCGCTGACGCCGCGGCTGCGCGCGGAGCTGGTGGACGTGAACGTGGCCGGGCTGGCCCGGATCAGCCTGCGGCTGCGGGGGGAGCGGACAGTGATCTGGGGTGACGCGAGCCGGGGTACGGACAAGGCTCGGGTGGCCACCGCGCTGCTGGACGAGAAGACCGATCGGATCGACGTGAGCGCGCCGGACGTGGTGACCTTTCGTTGACCCGGTGAGCATGCCGCAACGTGAACCGTCGCGCTCCGCTCGGCGACACGCCGCCCGGGTCCTTGGCTCATCGGGCGGTGGCGCTTACGTTGCCCCGAAGAGCATCAGTGGTTGACATAACTGTAAGCCTCTAGTAGAGGGTGAGGGTTCACCCCTGATCCCCGCTGGTGACAGCTGTTGTCGGCCGCTGGGCTGGCCACGCCGTACCCGGTCGGCCGAAGCCAATCTCGAAGGAAAGGACCGGAGATGACACCTCCGCACAACTACCTGGCGGTCATCAAGGTCGTCGGCATCGGAGGTGGCGGCGTCAACGCCGTCAACCGGATGATCGAGGTTGGGCTCAAGGGCGTCGAGTTCATCGCGATCAACACCGATGCCCAGGCGCTGCTGATGAGCGACGCCGACGTCAAGCTCGACGTCGGCCGGGAACTGACCCGTGGCCTGGGGGCCGGGGCCAACCCGGATGTCGGCAAGAACGCCGCCGAAGACCACCGCGACGAGATCGAGGAGGTGCTCAAGGGCGCCGACATGGTCTTCGTGACCTGCGGTGAAGGCGGCGGCACCGGCACCGGAGGCGCGCCGGTGGTGGCCAACATCGCCCGTAAGCTCGGTGCGCTGACCATCGGTGTGGTGACCCGGCCGTTCTCCTTCGAGGGCAAGCGCCGCCAGGTGCAGGCCGAGTCGGGGATAGACGAACTCCGCAACCAGTGCGACACGCTCATCGTGATCCCGAACGACCGGCTGCTGGCCCTGGGCGACCGCAACATCAGCATGATGGACGCGTTCCGCACGGCCGACCAGGTGCTGCTCTCCGGTGTGCAGGGCATCACCGACCTGATCACCACGCCGGGTCTGATCAACCTGGACTTCGCCGACGTCAAGAGCGTGATGAGCGGCGCCGGCAGCGCGTTGATGGGCATCGGCAGCGCCCGCGGCGAGAACCGCGCGGTGGAGGCGGCCGAGGCGGCCATCTCCAGCCCGCTGCTGGAGCAGAGCATGGACGGCGCGCGCGGCGTGCTGCTCTCCATCGCCGGTGGCTCCGACCTGGGTCTGTTCGAGATCAACGACGCCGCCCAGCTGGTCACCGACGCGGCCCACCCGGATGCCAACATCATCTTCGGCGCGGTCATCGACGACGCGCTCGGTGACGAGGTGCGGGTGACGGTCATCGCGGCGGGCTTCGACGGGGGCACGCCCGCGTACAAGGCGGCCGAGCCGACCCGTAAGACCAACACCAACCAGCCCGCGCCGCAGAGCACTCCGGTGCCGCCCCCGGCGACGAACCCGGCGCCGGCGCAGTCGCCGCGTCGGGTGCTCTTCGACGACGTGGACGTTCCCGACTTTCTCAAGAACGGGTCCTGAGCACCGCCGATGACCGACAGCTCAAACACGGTACGACCGGACCGGCAGGCCGAACTCGCCGCCGGCCTGGCCCAGGTGCGGTCCCGGATCGACGCCGCCTGCGTTCGGGCCGGCCGGGACCGCGCCGAGGTCACGATGATCGCGGTGACGAAGACGTACCCGGCCAGCGACGTGCTGGCGCTGACCGGGCTCGGCGTGACCGACGTGGGGGAGAACCGCGACCAGGAGGCGGCCGGCAAGGCCGCCGAGGTGGCGGCGGCCGGGGTGCGCCCCCGCTGGCACTTCATCGGCCAGTTGCAGCGCAACAAGGCCCGCTCGGTGGTCCGCTACGCCGACGTGGTGCACTCCGTCGACAGTGTCCGGCTGGCTCGGGCGTTGGCCACCGCGACCGCCGACCGGGAGGTGCCCCTCGACGTTCTGCTCCAGGTGAGCATCGACGGCGACGGGGCCCGGGGTGGGACGCTGCCCGATTCGGCCGACCCGGGTGCCGGGCTGGAGCCGGTGGCTGAGGCGGTGGCCGAGCGCCGGGCCTGCGCCTGGTCGGTCTCATGGCGGTCGCGCCACTCGGCTGGCAGCCGGAGCGGGCCTTCGCTCGACTCGCCGAGGTTACCGGCGTGTTTCGAACGGTCCATCCGGGAGCCACCGCGCTCTCCGCCGGGATGAGCGGAGATTTCGACATCGCGATCCAATACGGCGCGACACATGTCCGTGTGGGTAGCGCGTTGCTCGGAATGCGTCCCACGCTGCGGTAGCCTGACCGCCAGACAAGCAAATTACATCAGTGTTGTTTCAGGGGCGGGCGTCTCCTAAGTCGGGGGTCGTGGCGCGCGACGCGAATCGCGTGCCGGGGGGATTGCCGTTCCGGTCCGATGGGCATGGTTGTCCACTCGCGACGGGCGACATGGCACGGGGGCGCGTGCCGCACGGCGGACGGAAGGGCGCGGGATGGGTGCACTGCGCAAGGCGGGGGTCTGGCTCGGTCTGGTCGAAGAGGACGACGAGCGGGCCTACGACGACGGTGGCTACGACAAGGGTGGCTACCGCGACTCGCGTTACCGGCAGAGTCGGTATGCCGAGGAGTTCGCCGACGACGACGAGGACGACACCGAGGAGCGGCCGGCTCCCCGGCCGCGGGTCAGTGAGCGGGGTCGGCTCTCCGAGCGCGCGAGCGGGCGGTTGAGCGAGTCCGAGCGCGGTGACGGCGAGCGTCCGGAGCGGATCGAGCGGTCCAGCGTACGGTCGATCACCCGGTCGTCGGCGGGCGAGACCTCTGGCGCGCTGACCTACCACACGCGGGACAATCTGGCCCTCGCGCCGCAGGTCACGTCGCGTGAGCGGGCGCTGCCGGAGGAGGAGCAGCGGTACCAGATCACCACGCTGCACCCCACCACGTACCGGGAGGCGCGCACCATCGGCGAGCACTTCCGGGACGGCGTTCCGGTGATCATCAATCTCACCGAGATGGATGAGGCCGATGCCCGCCGTCTGGTGGACTTCGCTGCCGGGCTGGCGTTCGGCCTGCGCGGTACGATCGAGCGCGTGACCAATCGGGTGTTCCTGCTCTCACCGGCCAATGTCCAGGTCACCGCTGAGGACAAGGCCAAGATCGCTGAGGGCGGCTTTTTCAGTCTGAGTTGATCCCGCCCGACCCGAGGGACGTCGCTGACCGTGTTGTCGATCTTACTGCAAGTGTTGTACCTGATCCTTTATGTCTTCCTGCTCCTTCTTCTGTCCCGGTTCGTGTTGAGCGCCGTCCTGCAGTACGGCCGTCGCTGGCAACCGGGGCGTGGAGCATCAGCAGGATTGGAATCCGTGTGGAGCGTCACTGATCCCCCTCTCAACGCGTTGAGGCGTGTGATCCCTCCGCTGCGAATTGGTACCGTGAGCATCGACCTGGCCTCCCTTGTGCTCCTGGTTATCCTGTTCGTGCTGATGGAGTTCGTGTTAGGGCCGTCGATCAGGGCATCTGCCTGATGACCGACGCGCTTTCGCGGCCGCAACTGACCCGAGGAGTTTCGATGCCGCTGACCCCGGCCGACGTCCACAACGTCGCCTTCAAAAAGCCGCCGATCGGCAAGCGGGGGTATGACGAGGAGGAGGTCGACGCCTTCCTGGACGAGGTCGAGCGCGAGCTCGCCCGTCTCATCGAGGAGAACAACGAGCTGCGCGCCCAGGTGGAGCGCGGCGGCCGTGGCGGTGCCCCCGCCGGCCCCGGCGGCGACGCCCGACTGGCGGCAGAGCTCAACGACGTCAAGGCCCAGCTGGACCGGGTGCAGCGCGACAAGTCGGCGGCCGAGCAGGCTGCCCGCGCGATGCAGGCCGAGCTGGAGCAGGTCCGTGCCACCGGCGGTCCCGCCGGGGTCACCGGTGACGGTGAGCAGCAGGCCCTGCGCGTGCTGATGATGGCCCAGCGCACCGCCGACGACCACGTGTCCGACGCCCGCCGCGAGGCCGACAGCCTGCTGTCCGAGGCCCGCAGCAAGGCCGAGGAGGTGACCCGCGAGGCGCGCGCGAAGGCTGACGCCCTCGAGCGGGACGCCCGCCAGCGGCACCAGGAGGCCATGGGCGGCCTGGACGCCAAGCGCACGGCGCTGCAGAAGCACATCGAGGAGCTCAAGCAGTTCGAGCGCGAGTACCGCACCCGGCTCAAGGCGTACCTGGAGAGCCAGCTGCGTGACCTCGACGGTCGTGGCCAGGGCCTCGAAGCCGAGATGACCCGCTCGGAGACCGGCCGCGTCGCGGGCGGCAACGGGCTGGCCGCCGCGGGTCTGGCCGGTTCGTACGGCGGCGGCGGGCGCTCCGGCGCCCTCGAAGCCGGACGCTGAGCACCGGCCGGCGATCGCTGTCCGCCGATGGTGACGGTCGCCGGCCCTGCCTGGACGGTACGACGCGGCGGGGGTGAGCCGTGATAGTCGCAAGTCTCCTGCTCATCCTCGTCGCGGTGGTGCTGCTGGTGCTCGGCCTGGCCGGTGGCTCCAGCTTCTTGTTGATCATCTCCATCGCGGCCAGCCTGCTGGCCGCCGTGGCGTTGGTGGTCGGCGCCCGTCAGGCAGCCGCCAACCGCGCCACGGCGGATCCCGGCCGACCGGCCGGCGGCACCCCGACGCTCCCCGCACGGCCAGCCAGGCCACGCCGGGCGTCGCGTACGGGCCGCCGCTGGTCGAGCCGGAGGTGCCGGTCCAGCACGTGCCCACGACGGTCGGTACCGGCGGCACCGGGTGGCGGCAACCACCCGCGCCGCCGGTCGACCAGGCTCCGCGCGTCGACGATTCGGCCGTGTTCGACCCCCGCGTCGACGACGGGTCCGCGTTCGACGAGGGCGCGTCGTTCGTGACGCCAGCCGACGAGAGGCCCTCGCGGGCCAGACCGGTCAGCCCGGCGTCGCCGCTCGCCTCGTCCACCGACGACGCGTTCGACCCCGAGGACCCGGCCGCCGACGAGCCCGCCGAGCAGCAGGTCACCGTCGCCGAGGCGGCCCGGGTGGCGCGACTCGTCGACGCCGTCGAGGTCGTCGACGGTCGGCCCCGCTACCACCTCGACAGCTGCCCGCACCTGATCGGCCGGCAGCCCGAGACGTTGCCGGTCGCCGAGGCGGTGGAGCTCGGCTTCACCCCGTGCGCGCTCTGCGCGCCGGCGACCGCGCTGCTCACCGACGCCCGGCCGATCTGAAGCGGCACCGGTGCCGGCGCAGGACACGCTCACCGTGGCGGTACGGGTGAAGCCCGGCGCCTCCCGGGACCGGGTGGGTGGCTGCTTCGACGGCCCGCACGGGCCCGCCCTGGTGATCGTGGTACACGACCCGGCCGTCGACGGTCGGGCGACCGAGGCGGCCCGCCGCGCGTTGGCTGGCGCGTTGGGTGTCCGACCGGCAGCGGTGTCACTGCGCGCCGGCGCGGCCAGCCGGGACAAGCTCTTCCTCGTCGATCGGCCCGGCCCGCGGGTGCCCGAGGTGCTGCGCCGGCTGCGCGACGGATCCGCCGGGTGAGGACAGCTCAGGCACGGCAGTCGTGACGCCCGGGTTGGATATCGCGCTGCTGCTCGGTGCGGCAGTGCTGCTGGTCGCGGTCGGCGCGGTAAGGCTCTCCACCCGCCTCGGTGTGCCCAGCCTGCTGGTCTACCTGGCGCTGGGGGTGGCGATCGGCGAGAGCGGGCTGGGTATCCGCTTCGACGACGTCGAGTTGACCCGGACCCTCGGTTTCTGCGCGCTCATCGTGATCATCGCGGAGGGTGGCCTCACCGCCCGGTGGAGCACGCTGCGCCCGGTGCTCGGGCTGGCCTCCGCGCTCTCCACGGTCGGGGTGGCAGTCAGCATCCTGGTGGTCGGCGTCGCGGTGCACCTGCTGCTGGGGCTGGACTGGCGGTTGGCGCTGCTCTACGGCGCGGTGCTCTCGTCCACCGACGCGGCGGCCGTCTTCGCCACCCTGCGCCGGCTGCGGTTGCCGCCCCGGTTGGTGGCCACCCTGGAGGCCGAGTCGGGGATGAACGACGCCCCGGTGGTGCTGCTGGTGGTGCTCCTGTCCCACCGGGGTTTCTCGCACCCGTGGTGGTATGAGGTCGCGCTGGTCTGCTACGAGTTGGGCGTCGGCGCGGCGGTGGGTGTGGGCGCGGGCGTCGCCGGCACCTGGGCGCTGCGCCGGGCCGCGCTGCCCTCGGCCGGGCTCTACCCGATCGCCGCGGTGGGCATCACGGTGTTGGCGTACGCCGCGGGGGCGGTGCTGCACGCCTCCGGATTCCTCGCCGTCTACGTGGCCGGGGTGCTGTTGGGCAATGCCCGGCTGTCGCACCGGCAGGCGATTCTCGGCTTCGCGGACGGGTTGGCCTGGCTCGCCCAGATCGGGTTGTTCGTGTTGCTCGGGTTGCTGGCCTCGCCGGGCCGGCTGGACGCGGCGGTGCTGCCCGCTGTGGTGGCGGGGCTGGCCCTGGTGCTGTTGGCCCGACCGATGTCGGTGGCCGTCTCGGCGTTGCCGTTCCGGGTCGGCCTGCGAGAACAGGCGTTCCTGTCCTGGGCCGGACTGCGTGGTGCGGTGCCGATCGTGCTGGCCACCATTCCGCTGTCGGAGCGGGTACCCGGCGCGGAGCGGCTCTTCGACGTGGTCTTCGTGCTGGTAGTGATCTTCACGCTGGTGCAGACCGGGACGTTGGGGCCGTTCGCCCGCCGGTTGCGGGTGACCGCGCCGGCCGAGGCCGCCGAGATCCACGTGGAGACCGCGCCGCTGGAACGGATGCGGGCGGACCTGCTCCAGCTGGAGGTGCCGCCGGGCTCCCGGCTGGCGGGCGTGCACGTGGACGAGTTGCGGCTTCCGCTGGGCGCGTCGGTCACCCTGGTGCTGCGCGACGGGGTGGGTTTCGTGCCGGCCCCGGACACTCGGTTGAAGACCGGCGACAGTCTGCTGATCGTGGCGACCGCCGGGGTCCGCGACGCGGCGGAACGTCGGTTGCGGGCGGTCAGTCGGCGGGGCCGTCTGGCCCGATGGTTTGGCGAGTACGGAGATGAGGAACCCGGTTGATCTGCTAGCGTTCCTTTTGCCCCAGTTAGGCAGGGCTAGGGGCTGTTAGCCGGTGCGACGGTGCGCCACGTTGTCGGACGCCTGTACGTTCCGTATTCTTGCCAACCTCCGGAGTGCGCGGCCGTTGTCGCCGTGCGCCCCTTTTCGTACTTAGGGGACGCCTTGGTCGGCGCCCCCTGACCAGGTGCCGCGACCGCGCGGCTCCCCGGCCGAGGGAGCGACCCATGGCGAAGCCAGCCGACACCAGGACCGCCGGGCGCAAGCCGGTGGCCAAGGCCACCCGCAGCACCGCGGAGACCGAGAAGATCCGGGCGGCGCTGGCGGCGCGGCGGGACGAGCTTCGCGCCGAGTACGATCAGACGCTGAGTGAGATCACCGAGCTGCAGCGCGACCGGCTGACCGACTCGGCCGGGGACGACCAGGCCGACACGGGCACCAAGACGCTTGAGCGCGAGCAGGAGATCTCTCTCGCCAACAGCATTCTGGAACGGATCACGCAGGTCGAGCGCGCACTGGAGCGCCTCGACGAGGGTGGTTACGGCTGGTGCGAGCGGTGCGGCAACCCGATCCCGGTCGAGCGCCTCGCCGCCTTCCCGTCGGCCACCCTCTGCGTGACGTGCAAGCAGCTGGAGGAGCGGCGCTGAGGTCCGTTCCCCGGCGGCGATGAGACGGTGAGCGATCACCGCCGAGACTGTCGATGGGGAGCGCATGACCGCAGCACCGTCCGCCGAACCCGGCCGCACCGACCCGGGCGGCGACACCCGCCGGCCCCGGGCCGTCGCGATACTCGCCGGAGTCGCCCTGGTGGCCCTGCTGGCCGATCTGGTCACCAAGCACCTCGCGCTGGCCGCGCTGACCGACCGGGAGCCGGTCCGGTTGGTCGGTGGGTTCGTCTACCTGAGCCTGACCCGCAACAGCGGTGCGGCCTGGAGCATCGGCTCGGACCACACCTGGGTCTTCCCGCTGATCACCATCGGGGTGGTCGGTTGGATCGTCTGGATGGCCCTGCGACTGCGCTCGCTGCCCTGGGCGATCTCCCTCGGTCTGGTGCTGGGTGGCGCGCTGGGCAACCTCGTCGACCGGATCTTCCGGGCGCCGTCCCCCTTCCACGGCCACGTGGTCGACATGATCAGCCTCTTCGACCCGTACGGTCAGGTCTGGCCGGTGTTCAACCTGGCCGACAGTTCGCTGGTCTGCGGCGTGCTGCTGGCCGTCCTGTTGGAGCTGACCGGCCGCCAACGTGACGGCGGCGGGCGGGGCGCGACGGCGACCCGGCCACGACTGACGCCCCGCAGCGCCGAGCAGCGGGAGCGGGCGTGACCGCCGCGTTCGCCGCAGGCGGCGACCACCGTTCCCTCCCGGTGCCGGACGGCCTCGACGGCATGCGACTGGACCAGGCGGTGGCCCGCCTGTTCGGGCTCTCCCGCACCGCCGCCGCGGCAGTGGTCGACGCCGGGGACGCACGTGTCGACGGCTCCGCCCGGCCCAACTCCCACAAGGTCAAGGCCGGCTCCTGGCTGGAGGTCACGCTGCCCGCCCCGGTCGCGCCGCCGACCGTGGTGCCGCAGGCGGTGCCCGGCCTGCGGGTGGTCTACGCCGACGACGACATCGTCGTGGTCGACAAGCCGGTGGGAGTGGCCGCGCACCCCAGCCCCGGGTGGACCGGCCCGACGGTGATCGGCGCCCTGGCCGCGATCGGGCACCGGATCTCCACCAGCGGTGCCGCCGAGCGGCAGGGCGTGGTGCACCGGCTCGACGTGGGCACCACCGGAATCATGGTGGTGGCCAAGAGCGAACAGGCGTACACGGCGTTGAAGCGGGCCTTCAAGTACCGCGAGGTGAACAAGGGCTACCACGCGGTGGTGCAGGGTCACCTGGACCCGCTGCGCGGCACCGTCGACGCGCCGATCGACAGGCACCCCACGCACGACTACCGGTGGGCGGTGGTCTCCGGTGGCAAGCCGAGCATCACCCACTACGACACCCTGGAGGCGTTCCCGGCGGCCAGCCTGGTCGACGTCCGGCTGGAGACCGGCCGGACCCACCAGATCCGGGTGCACTTCTCCACCCTGCGGCACCCCTGTGTGGGAGACCTCACCTACGGCGCGGATCCCACCCTCTCGGCCCGTCTCGGCCTGGCCCGACAGTGGCTGCACGCCCGCGAACTGAGCTTTTTGCACCCCCGTTCGGGGGACGAGGTCCGGTTCGTCAGCGACTACCCTGACGACCTGGACCGTGCGCTCCAGATCCTGCGTGACTGAGCGGCGACCGCCCGACACCGATCCACAGAGGGGATCCCGCCCGTGCGCGCCGGTAACCTGCTGCGGCAGTTGGACCAGCGGCTGCTGCCGCCGCTGACCCGGGCCGTGGCCCGGCTGGGCGACCGGTCGGCGCGCTCCGGGGTGCTCAGCTGGGCGGCCGTGCTCTCCGCGGCGGCGGTGCTGGGCACCGCGGTGTGGGCCGTCGACGACACTCCGGTCGGCGACCGGACGGTGGGTGAGGTGACCCGGGTCGGCGTCACCGACGGTGACTCCGTCCCCGGCTACCTGCGCTCCGCCGCGGCCGACCTGGCCGCGCTGCAGGCGTCCGCCCCGACCGCCGAGGGGACGACGTACGCGCTTGTCACACTGGACGCGTACCTGCCACCGCAGCGGCTGGCGGCGGTGCTCGGCGACGTTCCGGTGTCGACGGTCTTCGGGCGGGTGCCGCTGCCCGGCCGGCAGACCGAGATCGTCAAGATCCCCGCGCTGCGGGTGCCGGACGACGTGCTCGCCGGCATGGAGCAGGTGGCGGCCCGCAAGGACACCGAGGCCGCCGACTACCGGGCCAGGGCCGCCGCTGTCGACGGCAACGGCGGGGGCGAGCAGGAGTTGCGGGAGCGCTACACCAGCGGCGCCGAGGTGGCGGCGGCCGAGGCGGCCGCGTACCGCACCGGCTGCTCCTGTGTCTACGCGGCGGTGGTGCGGGCGACGCCGGTGGCGCTGCGCGGAGTCGCGACCCGACCGGACGTGCGCGCGGTCGACCCCGCCCCCGAGGTGTACCGGCTGGACCGCACGGTCTTCACGCCACCGCTGCCCGAACAGCACGACGTGGTGCGTCCGCCGGCCGACACCCCGCCGAGCGCCGAGCCGACCCCGCACGAGCGGCCGGAGTCGGCACCGAGCGCGGCGGCGCCGACGCCGTCGATGGGCGAATCGTCGGAATCAGCACCGGTCGTGACGATTCCGTCACCCGAGCCGTCCCTGCCCGAACCCACCGGGTCGACGCCGCCGAGCGTCACCACCTCCCCGGACACCCTCGACGCCGGGCCGCCGACGCCGACGTCGTCGTGATCTGCGTCGGCTGGTGTGCGCTCGCAGGTGTGGTCCGAATAGGGTTTGCTTCGTAGCCTGTCAGACGGAGATCGATGGCGCTGGGAGGGCGGGCCGTGGAGGGCAGTGAGACCGGCTGGGGCCGGCCGGCCGAACCAGCACCGCGGTGGCGGGCGTTGTTGGACCGCGCCCGGTTGGGCGGTCGCGGCGCGGAGCAGACCGAACCGGACCGGCACGCCGAGGAGACGCCACCGGACCCACTGCCGCGGCGCGCGGCCCCCAACGGCTACGCCGGCCGGGCGCCCGCCATCGGGCATCCGGCTGAGCTGTCGTACGGCGCGGAGCCCGGTTACCGGGCCGAGGCGACCTACCGCGTCGACCCCGCGTACCGGGCCGAGCCGGCGTACCGGGCGGAGCCGGGTTACCGGTCCGAGCCGGACTACCGCGCCGAGCCGGCGTATCGAACCGAGCCGGAGTACCGGGCCGAGCCGGCGTACCGGGCGGAGCCGGACTACCGGGCCGAGCCGGCG
>NZ_JAEVHL010000214.1 GCF_016803395.1 Micromonospora tarensis
CCGGGCCGGGCGTCCCGGGCGGCACCGGCGGGCCGGGGCGGCGTGGCCGCGACCGCGCTGGGGCCGGATCGCCCTCGTGGCCGGGGTAGCGGTGCTGGTGCTGGCGCTGCTCGGCGGCGTGGGCGCCTGGCTGTACGCCCGCAACCTCAACGGTGACCTGGCCCGCACCGACCCGTTCGCGGAGATCACCGGTGGCCGACCGGCGAAGACGGTCGACGGAGCGCTGAACATCCTGCTGGTCGGCAGCGACTCACGGGATCCGGACGCGCCGGTCGACGGCAGGAGTCAGTGGCGCGCCGACACGATCATCGTCATGCACATCCCGGCCGACCACCAGGAGGCGTACCTGGTCTCCATTCCGCGTGACCTGTACGTGCCGATTCCGGAGAGCGCCGGCGCCGACTGCGGCTCCGGCGAGCGCGCGAAGATCAACGCGGCGTTCGCGTTCGGCGGGCTGCCGTTGGCGGTCCGCACCGTGGAGTGCTTCACCGACGTCCGGATCGACCACGTGATGGCGATCGACTTCGGCGGCTTCAAGGAGGTCACCGACGCCCTCGGCGGGGTGGACCTGAAGGTGGAGCGGACCATCACCTCGATCCACAAGCCGTACCGGACGTTCACCAAGGGCACCAACCACATGGACGGCGCGGAGGCGCTGGACTGGATCCGGCAGCGCAAGCAGTTCCCGGACGGGGACTTCGCCCGGATGCGGCACCAGCAGGAGTTCCTGCGGGCGCTGATGGACAAGGCGGCCAGCAGCGGCACGTTGGCCAACCCGAAGAAGCTGAACGATTTCCTCCGGTCGGTGACCGCGGCCGTAACCGTCGACCAGTCATTCTCGGTTACAGACATGGCGCTGCAGTTCCGCAACCTGCGCGGCCAGAACCTCACCTTTGTGACCAGCCCGAACTCGGGCAGCGAGACGATCAACGGGGAGTCCGTGGTGGTCTCGGACCGGGAGAAGGCACTCGCGATGTACCGGGCCATGTCGGCGGGCACCATGGCGGACTGGGTGAAGGCCAACCCACCCAGGGGCAAGGACGGCGGCTGACCGGCGCAGCGGGCGGCGCCACCGTACCGCCCACGGCAGCCAGACGGGCACCTGTCCGTTCGGGTTATCGAGGGGCGACGATCGACCGAGTCGAAGAAATTCGACGTCCGGATTGACCCGGGATGAACTCGCCAAGTCGATTTGATGTACGTACAGTGGTGCCGCCCCCTCCTGATCACGAGCTGGAGCACGCATGCCGGTTCAGGCCAGCCGTCGCCCTTCGTCCTCCGGGTCCGCCGCGCCCAGCGGTCGGGTCGCCACGGTCATCCCCGCGCAGTCGCGCCCGTCGAGCGGCGGGCCGGGTGCCGGGCCACCCGGCGGCGGCACTGGTGGCCGCACCGGCGGCGGGTCGGCGAAGAAGCGCACCAAGCGCAAGGACCCGCTCTGGGCCCGGCTGACAGTGGTCTTCGGTGCCGTGCTGATGCTGAGCAGCGGGGTGGCCATCGTCGGCAGCAAGGTGCTGATCGGGCAGGCCACCGGCGACATCGCCAAGGGCAACCTGCTGGGTGAGGCCGGCAAGTCCGACGCCGAGGGCGGGGCGAGCCTGGACGGCCCGATCGACATGCTGCTGCTCGGCGTGGACGCGCGGGAGCGCTGGGCCGCCGACGACGTGCGCTCGGACAGCATCATCATCCTGCACATCCCCGCCTCGCACGATCAGGCGTACCTGATCTCGATTCCCCGGGACACCGAGGCGCAGATCCCCCCGTTCAAGAAGAGCGGCTACGGCGGCGGCTCCGGGAAGATCAATGCCGCGTTCCAGGCCGGTGCCGCCAACGGCGGCGGCTGGGAGGGTGGCGCCCAGCTGATGGCCCAGACCATCAAGCGGCTCACCGGGATCAGCTTCGACGGCGCGGCGATCATCAACTTCGGCGGCTTCAAGAACGTCATCGACACCCTGGGCACGGTGCGGATCTGCGTCAGCCAGGAGGTCCAGTCGCTGCACATGTCGTACGTCGACGGCAAGCCGATGTGGAACGCGGACGCCAAGAAGACCGGCAAGCAGCGGACCCCGGTGGTGCACAAGAAGGGCTGCCAGGAGATGGAGGGTTGGGCCGCGCTCGACTACTCCCGGCAGCGCAAGACCCTCAAGAACGGCGACTACGACCGGCAGGCCAACCAGCAGCAGCTGATCAAGGCGATGGCCAAGAAGGCCACCGAGGGCGGGATGTTGTCCAACCCGGCCAAGATGAACAACCTGATCAAGGCGGCGGGCAAGGCGTTCGTGCTGGACACCGGCGGCGTGGCGATCGAGAACTTCATCTTCACCATGCGCGGGGTCACCGGCAACGAGCTGACCATGCTCAAGACCAACAACGGCACCTTCCACGCCAACGGCAACAACACCGAGGGCTTGAGCGAAGAGACGATGGCCATGTTCCAAGCGGTCAAGCAGGACAAACTCGCCGAGTTCGTGTTCACCCATCCCGAGGTGATCTCCACCCGCAAGTGAGTCGGATGGTCGCGAAAGCCAGCGACGCCGTCGTCACGGCCCGTAGCCTGGCGTGAGCAAGTCTCACGTATCGGCTGCGGGGAGGCGGTCACGTCCAGGTGGGGGCGGAACACGGCGGACCGGGCCGGAGCGGCCCCGTCCGCCAGGTCGGGCCGCGCCCGTGGGTCGCGCATCCTGCTCGGCATCGGCCTGGCCCTCGTCCTGCTGGCCGGGCTCGCCGCGGTCGGCCTCAAGACGCTCAGCCACCGGTACGACCGCACGGTCACCAAGGAACAACTGCTCGACGCCGACGCCCGCACCGACCGCACCGACCTGGACGGGCCGCTCAACTATCTCCTGGTCGGCTCCGACCGGCGTCCCGGCGACACCGGGCCGGACCAGCGCTCGGACACCATCCTCATCGTGCACGTCCCGGCCGGGCAGCGCGAGGCGTACCTGGTCTCCATCCCGCGTGACCTGCTGGTCGCCATCCCACCCGCGAACGGCTTCGCCGGCGGACCAGACAAGATCAACGCGGCGTACGAGCACGGTGGCGGCGGGCAGGCCGGTGCCCAACTGCTCTCCGCCACCCTGCACCGACTCACCGGAATCCGGTTCGACGGCGCCGCGCTGATCGACTTCTCCGGCTTCCGGAAGGTCATCGACCTGCTCGGCGGGGTGCAGATGTGCGTGGACACCGAGGTCCGCTCGATCCACACCAACCGGGTCTTCCCCACCGGCTGCCAGCGGATGGACGGGGCACAGGCGCTGGACTACGTACGACAGCGTTACGACCTGCCCGGCGGTGACTACGACCGGCAGCACCACCAGCAGCAGTTGCTCCGGGCGATGCTGGACAGCGCCGGGAAGGCCGACCTGCGCAGCAACCCGGTCAAGCTGGACCAGGTGCTCCGGGCGGTGGGCGGCTCGTTGACCGTCGACACCAACGGCGTACCCCTGGAGGACCTGCTCCTCGCGCTCCGCGCGCTGCCGCCCGACGGTATGCGCGGCGTCCAGCTGCCCTCTTCCCCGCAGACCATCAACGAGGTCTCGTACGTGGTGCTGGAGAACGGGGGCGACGGGCTCTTCGAGGCGGTTCGGGGCACAAGGGTGCCGGCCTGGGCGCAGGCCAACCCCCACTGGGTGACCCGTTTGTGATGGTGCCGACGGTCCGGTCGGTGCCGAACCGGGGCCCGAGGATCTAGTGTTGCTTCCTGTGTTCGGACCCCAGGTTCCCACCGTGCCCGTGACCGAGATCGCCGACGAGACCTACCTGCTGGACGTGCGGGAGCCCGACGAGTGGGCGGCCGGGCATGCTCCCACCGCGCACCACCTGCCGATGATGGAGCTGCCGGCCCGGCTGGCCGAGGTGCCCACCGACCGGGACGTGGCGGTGATCTGCCGATCCGGCGGGCGCTCCGCCCAGGTCGTCGGCTACCTGATCAACAACGGCTGGGAGCAGGTGCGTAACGCCGATGGCGGGATGCGCCAGTGGGCCGCGGTCGGCCGACCGGTGGTCGACGCGAACGGGCAGCCCGGTCAGGTCATCTGAGGCCGACAGAATGGCCGGGCCACTGGTCTTCGCGCACCGCGGCGCCTCGTACGACCTACCCGAGCACACCCTCGCCGCGTACCTGCGCGCGCTCGACGAGGGCGCCGACGGCCTGGAGTGCGACGTCCGACTGACCCGGGACGGGCACCTGGTCTGCGTGCACGACCGTCGCCTCGACCGCACCAGCAACGGTCGCGGCCTGGTCAGCGCGCGTACGCTCGCCGAGCTGGACGCCCTGGACTTCGGCTCCTGGCATCCGGGCAGCGCGCCGAACGGCGACCTGCCGCCGGACGAGTCGCACACCCGGCTGCTGACCCTGGCCCGGCTGCTGGACGCGGTGCTCGCCGCCGGTCGGCCGGTCCGACTGCTGGTCGAGACGAAGCACCCGTCCCGGTACGGCTCGAACGTGGAACGCCGACTGGTCAGCCTGCTGCGCCGGTACGGACTGGCCGACCCGGCACCGCACGACAGGGTGCAGGTCACCGTCATGTCGTTCTCCCCGCTGGCGGTCCGCCTGGTACGCGAGCTGGCCCCGACGCTCCCCACGGTGCTGCTGCTGGAGGTGTTGCCGCGCTGGCTGCCGTCGGGGTGGCTGCCGTTCGGCATCCGGATCGCCGGGCCGGGCATCGGCCTGGTCCGGGCCCGCCCGCAACTGCTGCCCGCACTGCGCGCGGCCGGCAACCAGGTGTACGTCTGGACGGTGAACGAACCAACAGACCTGGAGCTGGTGCTGGCCGCCGGGGTGGACGGGATCATCACCGACCGGCCCGGCTACGCCCTGGCCCGGCTGGACCGCTGAGCCGGGGGGTGCCCAAATCCGGGTCGGCGGGGCAGACTCGGCACATGCCGGAGCGTATCGACTTCCCCGCTCTCCTCGCCGGCCACACCGTCGTGATCGAGATGATCAACTCGGGGGACGCGGGCCTACCCGTCCTCACCCAGCTGCTCCGGGTGGCCCAGCCGGCACTCGGCGCGACCGGGATGGCGTTCGTCGAGTTCGGTCCGACCGGCGGTCGCGTGATCGCCGCGACCGGCGCGGCGGAGTGGGCCCTCGGCCGTCCCCTGGCGGTGGACGACCCGGACACCGTCTGCCTGCTCTCCGGGCCCCGGGTGCGCCAGGTGCGGGTGGCTGACCTCAACGGCAAGTTGGCTGGCGAGCTGGCCGGTAGCGGGCTGCGCCGGATGGTGGTCTCCCGGGCCGAGATCGGCGGCCACACCGCCGGCAGCCTGCACGCGCTCTATCCGGGCGACGACGAACCGGGCCCCGAGCAGCAGGGGGCGATCGGCTACCTCGCGTCCTGCGTCGCGCACATGTACGGCGACCAGAGCGGCCTGCCGGTACACGGCGACGGCCCGGTGGTGGCGGCCCTCGCCGACGGGCTGGCAGTCGTCGACCGGGACGGACACGTCCGGCTCTGGAACCCGGCCGCCGCCCAGGTCACCGGTCAGCCGGTGGAGCAGGCGCTGGGCCGCCCGTTGCCGTTCCCACTGCCGCCCTCCGGCCAGGTCCGGGACCACCGGATGCCGGACGGGCGCTGGCTGCGGATCACCTCAGGCGAGCTGCCGGGCCCGGGCACGCTGCGGGTCGTCACCTTCCGCGACATCACCGACCAACAGCGCCGCGATCACGACCGGGAGCTGTTCGTCGCGGTGACCAGCCACGAGCTGCGTACCCCGGTCACCGTCATCAAGGGGTACGCGGACACCCTCACCGACCACTGGGAGTCGCTGACCGAGGTCGACCGACGGCAGGCGGCCCGGGTGATCGGGCAGCGCGCCAACGAGCTGGCCCGGTTGGTCGACCGGCTGCTCAGCTCGGCGGCCGAGGTGGGGCCGGGGGACGAACCCCCCAACCCGTTCGACCTCGGCGAGGCGCTGCGCGCCGCGGTCGGGGACCTGCCGACGGAGCTGCGACACCGGTTGGTGCTCCGGCTGCCGAGCGATCTGCCCAAGGCGCTCGGCCACCGACCCAGTCTGGCCACCGTGCTGACCGAGTTGACCACCAACGCCGGTAAATACTCCGCAGCGGACTCGCCGATCGAGATCACCGCCTCGGTCGACGGCCACCTGGTGGCGTTCCGGGTCAGCGACCGGGGCATCGGCATCCGACCCGAGCACGTGGAGCGGGCGTTCGACCGGTTCTGGCAGGGCGAGTCCGGGGACCGCCGCGGTTACCCGGGGGCAGGGCTCGGGCTCTATCTCGTCCGCCGGATCGTTGAACAACAGAATGGATGGGTATCCCTACGTCCGAGGACCGGCGGCGGTACGGTCGCAGAGGTGCGGCTACCGCGCGGTTGACCGAGGTGGCGCGACGTGGAGGCGACGGTGGCAGCGGCAGCGACAGCCAGGGATCGAGCGTGGTGCGTGGTGGTTCCGCACCACCCCGGCGGGGCCCGGCTGGCCCGACACCGGCTCGCCGATGAGCTGGCGGACGTCGTACCGTCGACGCTCCTCGCGGATCTGATCGCGGTGCTGGCCGAGCTGGTGGGCAACGCGGTGCGGCACGCCAGACCGCTGCCCGGCGGGGTGATCCGGGTGGCCTGGCGGCTGCGGCCGGCGGCCGAGGGCGCGCTGATCCAGCTCTGCGTCACCGACGGCGGCGCGGGCACCGGGCCACGGCTCCGGACCGCCAGCCCCGACGCGGCGGACGGTCGAGGGCTGCACATCGTGGCCGGCCTGGCCAGCCGCTGGGGCGTCGAGCAGGATGGCATGGGCCAGCGGGTCTGGGCCGAGTTCGACCCGACCCCCACCGCGACCCCCTCCCGTCCCAGCCTGGTCACCGCGGTCTGACGCACGCGGGTGGGTGGGTCCGGCCCACGGCGAGCCGATCGGGGCTCTAGGCTGTGACGCCGTGAGCAAGCGTCGAAAGAGCCAACGCCCCGCCGCCGACACCACCCCCCGCCGGGACAAGGTGCGGGACGTCTTCGTGCCGCGTCCGTTCGACGGTCTGGTCGACGAGTCCGAGTGGATCGCGATGCGCGAGTTGGTGCCGGCCGCCTCCGCGCCGCTGCGGCTGGCGCCCGCCCTGGTCGAGGAGTTCGGTGACCGAGCGGCGACGCTCGCCACGGTGCTGCCGATGGCCGCTCCGGCGATCACCAAGCCGGACGGTCGGGTGCTCATCGGTCTCCAGCGCCACCAGCAGTCCGGCGACGTCTCCCGGGACCTGGCCGACGCGTTGCTCTGCGCGCTCCGCACCGAACCGGGTGGCCAGGTGGCCGTGCCGCCACTCCCCGGGCCGGGCCCTCGGCTACAGGACATCCTGGTGGACGGCCCGCTGGACATCACCATGCACGAAGGCTTCGACTTCTGGCTCGACCCCGGGGCCGCCGACGACCCGACCGTGCAGGCCTCGCTGGAACGGGCGAACGCCGCCATCTACCCGACCGTGCGGTTGACCGCGGCAAAGGCCGCCTACTGGTGTCAGGTCCCGGAGAAGGCACACGTGCGGTGGGTGTTGCCGGACGACGAGGACGCCGCCCTGGACGCGCTGGCGCGACTCGGCGCGGCCGGCACACTGCCGCTCGGCGAGCAGACCAGGTTCGCCGGCATGTTCCGGGCGCACGGTCGGCTGGTGCCGGTCTGGGACCTGCCGGAGGAGACCCCGGCAGCCGAGTGGGAGGAGCCGGTGGCACAGTTCGCCAAGCGGTACGCCGAGGCGCTCAGCGACACCGAACCCCTCGACGCCGCCGGCCGCCGGGCCCGCCAGGGCCTCCTGGGTCGCCAGCTCACCCTGCGCTGACGGCCGGAAGGTCGGGCTCGCTCAGCGCAGCGGCTCACGGCTGATCGGGCAGGACATGCAGCGCGGCCCGCCCCGGCCGGAGCCCAGCTCCGAACCGGCGATCGGGATCACCTCGATGCCGGCTCGTTCGAGCTGGGCGTTGGTCTCGGTGTTGCGTTCGTAGCCGACGCAGAGCCGGGGCGCGAGCGCGAGGGTGTTGTTGCCGTCATCCCACTGCTCCCGTTCCGCGGTGACCGGGTCCAGCCCGGTGTCGATGACCCGGAGCAGGTCGAGGTCCATCGCGTCGGCGGCGGCGCGCAGGAACGGCGCCGGGCCGTCCACCCGAGGGTCCGCACCGTCCGCGCCGGCGATCACCGTGTACGCGGACAGCGTGCTCGCGATGTTCGGATACATCAGTACCGCGTCCACGTCGACCATCGTGCACACGGTGTCGAGGTGCATGGTGGCGCGTTTCTGGGCGATCGGCACCACCAGGATGGTGTGGGCCAACCCGGCGGCGAAGACCTGCCGGCCGAGGCGTTCGGCACCGGCCGGCGTCGTCCGCTCGCCCACCCCGACCGCCAACACCCCGGGTGCGAGCAGCAGCACGTCCCCGCCCTCGAGGTGCTCAAGGTTCGGGCGGTAGACGAACTCGGTGCCGGCGAAGCGCGGGTGGTGGCGGTAGATGGCGTCGGTCAGGGTGGTCTCCCGGCGGCGGGCCGGCATGGCCAGGCTGGTGACACCGACCCGGTCCCCGATCCACAGTGACGAGTCGCGGGTGAACAGCAGGTTGGGCAGCGGGTCGATGACGAACTCGTGTCGGTCCATCAGCGTGTAGACCAGCCCGCCCGGCCGCTCCGAGCTGATTCGCAGTTCCTCGTGGGCGAGCCCGGCGGTGAGCACGTCGGCCAGCGCGGCCGGGTCCAGGTAGGAGAGGTGGTCGGCGACCCGGGCCCGGAGGGTGTCGCCGAGCCGCCGGGAGCGCAGCACCTGCTCGGTGAGTTCGGCCCGGGCGTCCGCGACGGCAAGTGTCTCGGCCAGCAGGGTGGCCAGGTAGAGCACCTCGACGCCGCGCTCGCGCAGCGCGGCGGCGAACGCGTCGTGCTCCTCCTGGGCACGCCCCACCCAGGGGATGGCGTCGAACAGGAGCGAGTCGTTGTTGCGCGGGGTGAGCCGGGCCAGTTCCGGGCCGGGCCGGTGCAGCAGTACGGTGCCGAGCCGGCCGACTTCACTGTCGACGTAGTGGGTCACTCCCGCAGCGTAGGGCAGGGTTTAGCGGCATCCGAGAAAAGAACTGTGGATGAATATGGCATTCATCCACAGTCATTCCGGCGCTCCGGCTTGCCGAACACCGGTGGTGGCAACGTAGGGTAGTGAGGACATAACTTCGAGGGACCTTTTGCCGGAGGTCGCGATGACTGTCTTTCCCGCACGACGAGCCGTACCGTCCGCTCGGGCACTGCCGCCCGTCGCGGTGCCCCACCCCCGCGCCGAGTCGCCGGGGGTGCTCGCACCGGCCCGTCCGACACCGCTCGAATGGGCCCGCCGCCGTCGGGCCGAGCGGGGTGCGCGTCGCCTGGAGGCGGCCGGGGCACGGGCCCTGGGCCGGCTCGATCACCTCGGGCCCGCCTGGCACGTCATCGAGTGGCCGCGCACCGACGTGGCGGACGTCCTCGACCGTGGTCAGGACGAGCGCGCCGGGTTCCTCGCCATCGGGCCGAGCGGGCTCTTCGCCGTGACCATCGCCGACCACGGCCGGGCCCGGGTGCTCGTCGCCGGGGACGTGGTGCAGATCAACGGCAAGCGGCCGCCGTACGTGGCCGAGTCCCGCCGAGACGCCAAGCGGGCCAGCAAGGCCCTCTCCGACGCGGTGGGGCTGCCCGTTCCGGTGACGCCGGTGCTGACCTTCGTCGGCTCCGGCGTGATCAGTGTCTACGGGCTTCCGAAGGACTGCCTGATGGCCACCCACCGGGAACTGGACCGGCTCCTCGTGGCCGGTGGCAGCCGGATCAGCCCGGCCACCGCCGAGAAACTGTCCCGGGTCGCACAACACCCCGGCACCTGGTTGAACGGCACGTACCGTCCAACGGGCGACTACCGGTGGTACGACGAGGGCCGAACGGCCGCTGACAAGCCGGCTCACCGCCGGTAACGTCACCGGCGACGCCACGTGGCTCCGGTCCCCCCGTTCACCTCACCGGTTTCCGCGCCGTCGCCGGTCGCCTCGGTTCCCGCCACGCGCCCGGTGACCTGGTGCGCTCGGTGATTCCGTCGGCGACCCGCTAGCGTGGACAGTCGATCGGTGTACATAGGAGGCGCGGTGGCCCACGTCGAACTTTCGCTCTCGGAAGGCTTCGTCTCGGCGGCGCGGGCCTCGACAGAGCCGGAGTCCGACAACGTCGGCCAATGGTCTCTGACAGTCTCCCGGGCCGACGAGCCGTGTCTGCTGATCGACGCCGGCACCCGGGTGGTGGCGATCTCCACGGCCGGCTGCGAGCTGCTCTGCCTGGGCGAGCCCGAGGGCCTGATCGGGCGCCCGCTGCTCGACGGCGGGTTGCGCCTCCTCGATTTCACGGCAAACCGGGGCGAGCTGACCGAAGCCGAGATCGACATGATCCCACCGCTGCTGGCGCTCTCCTCCGGCCGACTGGCCCGCGGGCTACTGCGGGTGCAGGCCGCCTCGGCGGACAGCTCCGACGCGACAGTCGACGCGATCTCGACCCCGCTGCTCACCGACGGAGCCGTCGCCGGTTCGCTCACCTTCTTCTCCGAGGTCTGACCTGCGGCGGAGTGTGTCCTTCGCCGCACGCGGCGTTGCCGGCGTGTGCCTGCGCGGAGGCCGTAAGGTGCCATCATGCTCGATATCGCAGTGCTGCCGGGGGAATACGCTGTGTGCCGGCTGGCGGCCGGCAGCACCCTGCCGTACGCGCTGTCGAGCGGGCTGCGCGGTGCCGACGTGGTGACCGTGAGCTGGACCTCCGACGGGATTTCGGTGATCTGCCCGACCGACCGGGCACCGGCGCAGGCCGTGCTGGAGACGACCTGGCGCTGTCTGCGGGTCACCGCCGGAGTGGAGTCGGCCGGCACCGGCAGCCTGGCCGCCCTGGTCGGCCCGCTCGCCGAGGCCCGGGTCAGTGCCGTCACGTTCTCCACGTTCGACACCGACTACCTGCTGGTGCCGGCCGTCCGGCTGACCGAGGGCACGGCGGCGCTCCAGCGCGCCGGGCACCGGGTCACCGGCTGAGCTTCACCCCGGTCGGCCGCTCGCCCTACGATGGGTTCCGGCCACCCCGGCCGCGACGAATTCTCCGATGTCCCCGAGGATCGGCCCGTGCCGTTCACCCCGCCTCACCCCGCGTCTCCCCCGGCGTGGGCGACTCCCCCCATCCCACCGGTGAGCCGCGGCCGGGCAGTCGACCGCGTTCTTGGGCGGGCCCCCGCCCGGGTCCTGCCGGTGGCGTTGGCATCGCTCGTCGTCGCGGCGCTGGCCGGCTGTGGCGCCCCAC
>NZ_JAEVHL010000215.1 GCF_016803395.1 Micromonospora tarensis
CGCGGCCCTGGCCGCGCGCCGCCGGTTCCGGCCGGGGTCCTGGCCCGCGCGGCCCGCAACCTTCTGGTGTACGGGCCGTTGGCGCTGCTGGTGCCACTGATCCAGGTCGCGGTGTACGTGGCGACGGGGGCGGGGCCGGCCAGCGTGGCGGCGCTGATCTGCGGTCTGCCGATGCCGGCGGTGGCGTTCGTCGCCGGTTGGCTGGGCATCGGGCGGTTGTTCCGGGTCAGCCCCACCGATCGGCTGGACCGCACGGTGCGCTTCGGCGCGCTGGTGTGCCTGGTGCCGGCGGTGCTGGCCACCGCCGGTCTGCTGTTGGCGCTGCTCGCCGGCTGAACCACCAGGGGCGTGGAACGGAACGGCCGGCCGTCCCGGGAGGGGTGTCGCCGGCCGTGGTGCGCGGGGCGTTCAGCGGGGAAGGATCAGGGCCATCGCCTCGGCCCGCGACTTGGAGTCCGTCTGCAGGATGCCGCGTACGGCCGAGGTGATGGTCTTGGCACCGGACTTCTGGATGCCGCGCATCGCCATGCACATGTGTTCGCACTCCAGCACGACGACGACCCCGCGTGGTGCGAGTTTGCTCATCAGCAGGTCGGCGACCTGCGAGGTGAGCCGCTCCTGCACCTGGGGTCGACGGGCGAAGACCTCGACGAGTCGGGCCAGCTTGGACAGGCCGGTGATCCGCCCGTCGGGGCCGGGGATGTAGCCGATGTGCGCGCTGCCGCGGAACGGCAGCAGGTGGTGCTCACAGAGGCTCATCACGTCGATGTCCCGAACGATCACCAGCTCTTCGTGGTTGGCCTCGAAGGTGGTGCTGAGCACCTGGCCCGGGTCGACCCGGAGGCCGGCGAAGAGTTCGGCGTACGCGCGGGCGACCCGGGACGGGGTCTGCTGGAGTCCGTCGCGGTCCGGGTCCTCGCCGACCGCGATCAGGATCTCCCGGACGGCCTTCTCGATCCGGCCGAGGTCGACCGCGTCCTCGACCGGGCGGCCGGTCAGCTTGCCGCTGATCAGCCGCGCGGCCACGTAGTCCAGCTCGTCGTCGCCGTCGGGTCGTCGCTCAGTGCGTACCGTCCGAGTTGTTGGACGGTGCCCCGCCACCGACGGACGCCTGCGCGCCGTCGGCCTGGGCCTGCGCCTTGAGCGCGTCCTTCTCCGCAGGGGTGAGCACGGGCGGCTCGGTGGACGGCTGACGCTTGCCGAAGCCGTTGTACGGCGCCAGCGGCGGGCGCTTGACCACCCGGGAGCAGATCCGCGCCATGTCGGCAGTGGAGAGAGTCTCCTTCTCCATCAGCTCGAGCACGATGTTGTCCAGGACGTCCCGGTACTCCACCAGGATCTCCCAGGCCTCGTCGTGCGCCAGCTCGACGAGTGCCCGCATCTCGCCGTCGATCTCGGCGGCCACCGAGTCCGAGTAGTCCCGCTCGTGGCCCATGTTGCGGCCGAGGAACGGCTCGTCTCCGCTGGTGCCGTACTTGATCGCGCCGAGCTTGGAGCTCATGCCGTACTGGGTGATCATCGCGCGGGCCAGTTGGGTGGCCTTCTCGATGTCGTTCCCGGCTCCAGTGGTGGGCTCGTGGAAGACCAGTTCCTCGGCCGCCCGACCGCCGAGCGCGTACGCCAGCGTGTCGATCATCTCGGCGCGGGTCTGGGTGTACTTGTCCTCGGTGGGGAGCACCAGGGTGTGGCCCAGTGAGCGACCACGGGACAGGATCGTCACCTTGTGCACCGGCGCGGCGTGCGGCAGCGCCCAGGCGACCAACGCGTGCCCACCCTCGTGGTACGCGGTGATCTTCTTTTCCTGGTCGCTCATCACCCGGGTCCGGCGCTGCGGGCCCGCGATCACCCGGTCGATCGACTCTTCCAGCGAGTCGTTGTTGATCGCCCGCTCGTCCTTACGGGCGGTGAGCAGGGCCGACTCGTTGATCACGTTGGCCAGGTCGGCACCGCTGAAGCCCGGGGTACGCCGTGCCACCGAGTCGAGGTCGACGTCGGGCGTGAACGGCTTGCCCTTGGCGTGCACCCGCAGGATGGCCTTGCGGCCCTCCATGTCCGGGGCGTCCACCGGGATCTGCCGGTCGAACCGGCCCGGGCGCAGCAGCGCCGGGTCGAGGATGTCCGGCCGGTTGGTGGCGGCGATCAGGATGACCCCGCCCTTGGTGTCGAAGCCGTCCATCTCGACGAGCAGCTGGTTGAGGGTCTGCTCACGCTCGTCGTGGCCGCCGCCCATGCCTGCGCCACGGTGCCGGCCGACGGCGTCGATCTCGTCGACGAAGACGATCGCCGGGGCGTTGGTCTTGGCCTGCTCGAACAGGTCACGGACCCGGCTGGCGCCGACGCCGACGAACATCTCCACGAAGTCGGAGCCGGAGATGGAGTAGAAGGGCACCCCGGCCTCGCCGGCGACCGCGCGGGCCAGCAGCGTCTTACCCGTTCCGGGCGGGCCGAACAGCAGCACGCCCTTCGGGATCTTGGCGCCCAGGGCCTGGTACTTCGCCGGGTTCTGCAGGAAGTCCTTGATCTCGTGCAGCTCCTCGACGGCCTCCTCGGCACCCGCGACGTCCGCGAAGGTCGTCTTCGGAGTGTCCTTGGTGATCATCTTGGCCTTGGACTTGCCGAAGTTGAGCACCCGGGAGCCGCCGCCCTGCATCTGCGACATGAAGAACAGCAGCAGGAGCACGAGCAGCGCGATCGGCAGCAGGTTGACCAGCAGGCTCACCCAGATGCTGTCCGAGGAGACCTTGACGTCGGCCGGCCCGGTGACCCGGTTGGCCGCCTTGGCGTCCAGCACCTCGTTCCAGACCTGGTCGCCGGCCTGGTAGGGGAACTGAGCCTCGATCTTGTCGGTCTCGGTCTTGCCGAACTTCGTCTTCTGAGCGAGGTCCAGCTGGACCGTCTGCTCCTTGTCCTGGAAGACGACCTTGTTGATCTTGGCGGTGTGCAGCTGATCGAGCGCAACGGAAGTGTCCACGCGGTGGTAGCTGGGACCAGCGGTGAACAGCTGACTGAGCACAACGGCGCCGAGGATGACCAGGATGATCCAGACCACCGGTCGGCGGAAGAAACGCGTACGTTCCATACTGTTGTCGAGCGCCGGAGCGCCCGCATCCTCCTGATCGACATCCTGACCGTCTGATGGTGTTGCCGCGATGAGCGGCGGCCGGAGCCGCCATGCGGGCCGGCCTCGACCCCGAGACGCGAAAACTGCCGCGCCGCGGTCATTCGACGGTACACCGTGTACGCGAGGAGTGAGCTTGCGAGCCCCGCAGTCGTGCACCATCAAAAGACCGGGTACGCGAGGAGGAAGCCCGCGAGCCGCCGCACTCGGCGCACCTCCGACATCGACGGCGCACACCGTGGGCAGGCCCACCAGCCCCGCAACGCGTACGGCGGGTCCGGGTTGAGACCGGCGTGGCGGGGAGTCCGGCTCGGCCACCCGAACGCCCGGTCACGCGGTCGGAGGGGTCGAGCGCGGAGTTTCCTCCGCACCACCGTGCTCCACGGTAACCGCATCAGCTGAGAGCGCGCTGAACGTCGGCTTGATGGACGCCGATACGAGTCGCCCTCGCGCCGGTCGGACGAACCGTCCGGACCGGGCGGGTCCGGACGTCAGGAGCGGGCGTAGACCTCGGGCTTGAGCACGCCGACGTACGGCAGCTCCCGGTAGCGCTCACCGAAGTCCAGGCCGTACCCGACCACGAACTCGGTGGGGATGTCGAAGCCCACGTACTTCACCGGGATCGGCACCTTCACCGCGTCCGGCTTGCGGAACAGCGCGACCACCTCGACGCTCGCCGCCGAGCGCGACTCGAGGTAGCGCAGCAGCCAGGAGAGCGTGAGCCCGGAGTCGACGATGTCCTCGACGACCACCACGTGCCGGCCGGCGATGTCCCGGTCCAGGTCCTTGAGGATGCGGACCACGCCGGACGAGGTGGTGCCCTGGCCGTAGGAGGAGATGGCCATGAAGTCGAGCTCCGCCGGCGGACCGTTCCGGCCCAGCGCCCGGGCGAAGTCCGCCATGAACATCACCGCACCCTTGAGTACGCACACCAGCAGCAGTCCGTCACCCACGTGGGCGTAGTCGGCGGAGACCTGCTTGGCCAGCTCCGCCGTCTTCTCGCGGATCTGCGCCTCGGAAATGATCACGTGGTCGATGTCGGCGTCGTACCAGGAGCCGTCAGCCATGACTCCTAGCCTGCCGTACGTCTGCTGGCCTCCGTCGGCGGGGCCGCACCTTTTGGCGCGGTCCCGCCAAGGATTTTCTACGCGAATCCCGCTAATCACATCAGTTGGTGCGGGAACGCCATCGGCGTCCGTCATCGCTCGGCTTCCAGTCGGCCGAATCGTGACTGTCTGTGGTCAGGCCGGCCATCGAGGCGGCGGCGAGCAGGACCAGGAACAGGAGGAGGAACAGGAACTCCATGGCGGCGCTCACTTTCGCATGGTTGCTGTCGGTTTCGCCGCCGGTGCGCACCGGACTGAGACCAGTCTGCGCCCACCCGAACCACTCGGACAGTGGCAGGAATGCCATTGACCATCGATTTACTGCCACCTGCCGGGTTACCCTCGTCACATGCTCCGATCGGTTGCCGTTCTCGCCCTGGACCAGGTCGCTCCCTTCGAGCTCGGCGTGCTCGCCGAGGTGTTCGGCACCGACCGGACCGCCGACGGTTTTCCCAGCTACCGCTTCCAGGTGTGCAGCCCGGACGGTGCCCCCGTACGTACCTCGTCCGGCTTCCACCTCACCCCGCACGCCGACCTCGGCCCGGTCGACGAGGCCGACCTGGTGGCCGTCCCCGCGCACAGCGCGGGCACCACAGTCCCCGGCCCGGTGCTCGACGCGCTCCGCCGGGCCGACGCGCGCGGCGCATACCTGTTCAGCGTCTGCTCCGGGGCCTTCCTGCTCGGCGCGGCCGGGCTGCTCGACGACCGGGAGTGCACCACGCACTGGCGGCACGTGGACGAGCTGCAAGATCGCTATCCGCGCGCCCGGGTGCGCTGCAACTCGCTCTACGTCCAGGACGGTCGGCTGCTCACCAGCGCCGGCACGGCGGCCGGCATCGACGCGTGCCTGCACCTGATCCGCCAGGAACACGGCTCGGCCACCGCGACCCGGCTGGCCCGGCGGATGGTGGTCCCACCGCACCGCGACGGCGGCAGTCCCAGTACGTCGAGGCGCCCATTCCGAAGGCACCCGAGGCGCCCACCCTGGAGCCGGTGCTGGAGTGGCTGATGGGTCACCTGGATCGAACGATCACCGTGGAGGAGTTGGCGGCCCGGGCCGGCATGGCACCGCGTACGTTCGCCCGCCGGTTCCGCGCCGAGACCGGCACCACCCCACACGACTGGCTCACCAACCAGCGCGTGCTGCTCGCCCGACGACTCCTGGAGGAGACGCCGTTGAGCGTGGAGGCGGTCGCCGACCAGTCCGGCTTCGGCGACGCGGCCGCGCTACGCCACCACTTCAGCCGCCGGGTCGGCGCCACCCCACACAGCTACCGGACGACCTTCCGGGACCGGGTGCACAGCGGTTGAGCAAACCGCTCAGCCTGGCGGTGCGGGTGACAACCGGTCGGCGCTGCGGAGCACCCGGATGCCGCCGGGCAGGCCGGTCGGGCCCTGTCCGCGCCAGGCGGTGACCAGGGCGTCCAGCGCGGCGACGTGCCGGTGCGACAACGCACCCGGCGACGCGCCCAGCTCACGGGCCCAGGAGTGCAGCACCCGGCCGCGTACCGCCGGAACCAGGCCGAGCAGCACCGGCACGGAGAGACCACCGTCGGGGCACCGCGCCGCCGCCAACGCCGCCGCCGCCAACTCGTCGAGCGCGGCGTTGTCGGCCGCCACCAACCGAGCGGTACGCGCCAGGTTGTCCACCACGCCGGGGCCGAGCGCCCGCACCAGCGCCGGCAGCAGATCAGCGCGCACCCTCGACCGGCTGTACGACGGGTCCGTGTTGTGCGGGTCCTGCCAGGGGCTCAGCCCGAGCACGGCGCACGCCGCGCGCGTCTGCTCCCGACCGATCTCGAGCAGCGGACGCAGCAGCGGCACCCCGCCCAGATCCCGCCGGGCCGGCATGCCGGCCAGCCCACGTGGGCCGGCGCCCCGGGCAAGCGCGAGCAGCACCGTCTCCGCCTGGTCGTCGCGGGTGTGCCCGGTCAGCACCGCGACCGCGTGCTGCTGCCGGGCCGCCTCGGTCAACGCCTCGTAGCGCGCCGCACGGGCAGCCGCCTCCGGCCCGCCGGGGCGCCCGGTCACCGCCACCCGCACCACCGTCGACGACGTGAAGCCGACCCCGCGACCCCAGCCCGCCACCGCCTCGGCGCGCTCCGCGGAGCCGTCCTGCAAGCCGTGGTCGACGGTGACGAGGGCCGCGGTGCGACCCAGCCGCGGCGCCACGAACGCGGTGGCCACCGCGAGGGCGAGCGAGTCGGCACCGCCGGAGCAGGCGACCAGCACCGGACCGTCGGACGGCAGGCCGGTCAGGGCGTGCCGGACCGCCACCCGGATCGCGGCCACCGGTGCGGCGAGCGCGGCCACTGGCGGGTGGTCAGCCAGCGGCCGGGAAGGTGCCGGCCGGGCCGTGCACCCGGGCGACCCAGGCATCCGGGTCACCCAACTCCGACAGCCGGGGCAGGGTGAGCGGGGAGTTGAAGATCGAGTTGAAACCGTCCATACCCACCCGCTCCACCACGCCGTGCACGAACTTGCGTCCCTCGGCGTACTGGCGCATCTTGACGTCCACCCCGAGCAGCCGGCGGATCGCCTTCTCCAGCGGGTTGCCCGCCTCCCGACGCCTGTTGAACGACGCCCGGATTCGCTCCACGCTCGGGATCACCGCCGGGCCCACGCCGTCCATGACGAACTCGGCGTGCCCCTCCAGCAGGGTCATCAACGCGGTGAGCCGGTCCAGTACGGCCCGCTGCGCCGGGGTCTGCACGATGTCCAGCACGCTGGTGCGGCTGTCCGGGTCACGGACCGCCTCGGAGAGCGTGGCCACCCCACGCCGCAACCGCTCGACCAGGTGGTCGCTGCCGCTGGACGAGGCGTCGACGAACGCCTGCACCTCGCTGAGGAAGTAGGCCCGCATCCACGGCACGGCCGTGAACTGGGTGCGGTGGGTGACCTCGTGCAGGCACACCCAGAGCCGGAAGTCCCGTGGGTCGGCGCCGAGCTTGCGCTCGACCTCGACGATGTTCGGCGCTACCAGCAGCAGTTGGCCCGGATCGGCCGAGAAGACCTCGTACTGGCCGAGCACCCGGCCGGAGAGGTAGGCCAGCACCGTCCCGGCCTGCACGCCGGTCAGCCGGGACCCGATCGCCTCGGTCAACGCGCCCGGCTGCTTGTCGCCGGAGAGCCGACTCATCAGCGGGGTGATCACCTCGCGGAGGCCGGCGATGTTCGTCGCGGCCCAGTCCCGGCGATCGACCACCCGGACCGGCGGATGCGCCACCTGCGCCCGCAGCCCCGTGTAGTCGGCCACGTGCCCGGCCGCCTCGTCGGTCAGCCGGCGCAGGTCGCCGACCACGTCGGTGGCTTCGGCGTACGACACCCGGGGGCCCGACTTGCTCAACGCCCCCGCGGTGGCGGCGGCCAGATCCCAGTCCACGAACTGCGCCATGGACCCACCGTACCCGCGCCGCGACACCCCGGCCCGGGCTCGCATCCCGCGATCGACGGCGATGCCGATGGCGACTCCGGGCCGCGGACCGGAACGGGCGACCGGCGAAGGTCAGCCGCAGCCGCAGTTGGCCAGCGCGGCGGCGATCCGGTCCAACGCCGGTTGGGCGGTCTCCTTGCCGCCGGGCACCTTGTCGGTGAGCACCGCGAAGGTCAACAGCCGACCGTCGGCGGTGGTGACCAGGCCCGCGATGGAGTGCACGCCGGTCAGGGTGCCGGTCTTGGCCCGGACGCTGCCCGCGCCAGCGGTGGTGCCGGCGGCGTCGCGGTAGCGCTCGCCCAGCGTCCCGGACCAACCACCCACCGGCAGACCACCGAAGACGCCGGCCAGCTCCGGGTGGTCCGGGCTGGCGGCCAGTCGGATCAGATCGGTCAGCAGCGACGGGCTGATCCGGTTGCGGCGGGACAGGCCACTGCCGTCGGAGACGCTGATCTCCTCGGCGGGCAGGCCCAACTCGGCCACCTCGGCGTCCATCGCGGCGGCACCCCCGTCGAAGGAGGCCGGCTGGTTGCCGGCCAACGCGACCTGCCGGGCGAGCGCCTCGGCCACGATGTTGTCGCTCTCGCTGATCATCACGTCGACCAGCCGGATCAGCGGCGGGGACTGCACCACGCCCAGCTCGGTGCCCGGTGCCGGGCTGGCACCGGCACCGGCACCGGCCTGCGCCGGCACAGGTGCGGTACCCCGTTTCACGGCTTCGGTCGGTACGCCGAGCAACCGGGCGAACGACCTGCCGGCGGCGAGATCCGGCTCGGCGAGCCGCAGGGCGGACCCGGGTCCGACGCTCGGGTCCTTGCGGGCGCCGTCGGTCATCAACGCGGTGATCGCGCCGCCTGACCCGCCGGTCGGGATGTCGTCGTCCCAGCCGGGGCCATAGACCGGGCCGGAGTAGGCCGAGCCGTCGACGGTGACAGCGGTCGGCGCGGTCCCGCCGAGCGCGGTGCGGACCTGGGCGGCCAGCTCGTCGAGGCGCGCCGCTCCCGGGTAGTAGCCCTTCTTGTCGATCGCGAGGGTCGGATCACCGCCGCCGATGATCACCACCTCGCCGGCCTTCGCGCCGGCCACCACACGGGTGGGAATCCGGTAGCCGGGCCCCCGGGCGGCCAGCACGGTCACCGCGGTCGCCAGCTTGGTCACCGAGGCGGGCACGGTGCCGTCGTCCGCCCCCTTGGCGAACAGCGTCTGGCCGGAGATCACGTCGGCCACCGAGACGTTCACCCGGCTGCCCAGGTCCGCGACACCCACCAGCGGATCAAGGGCGGCGCGTACCCCCTCCGGGGTGGGCACCGGGGCGTTCGAATCCGGGCCCGCCAGCACCTCCCCAGGCGCGGGATCCGGGCTCGCACCAGCGGCGCCGGCGCGGACCCGGCGTCGTCGCCCAGCCACCCGGCGACCGGGCCGGGTCGGGTGACGACGACGCCGACGCTGGCGAGCACCAGCAGGAACACGGCGGCCAGCAGCACCAGCCGCCGCCGACGGCCGGACGCGGCGGGCACGGGTGCCGGCGCGGCACCGGCGGGTGCCGGCAACGCGGAGATCGGCGGGCTCACCGGTGGGACACCGGCGGGGTCGGAAGTGACCGGACTGACCGGGGCCGGGCTGACCGGGACCGCGGCACCTCCGCCGACCGTGGGGAACCGACCGGTGTTCGGACCGGGCGGTGTGTTCGGGCTGCCGGCGGGCGCCAGGGCAGCGGCGGGGGCCGGTCGGGCACCGTCTCCGGTGCCGTGCTCGCTGGTTCGGGAGCCCGTGGGAGGTGGGCCTCGGGCACCGGGACTCGCCCCTTGGCACTGCCGGAGCCGGATCGTCCGGTACCGTGCGCGGAGCCCCCGTCCGGGCGGTAGTGTGAATCTTCCCTCCCCACGACCCCCTCCTCCCCCAGCGAAAATCGGCTTGGGTGACACTACTTCGGTCCGAAGACTATGCGGCGGCCGGAGTCGGCGGGTGGGCATTCACCTGTCGAGGCCGCCATTGTTTCCGTAAGCCAGCGTGGGCAGACGAGGGAGCGTGCAGATGGATTTCGACGTGACGGTTGAGATCCCCAAGGGTCACCGAAACAAGTACGAGGTGGACCACAAGACCGGCCGGATCCGGCTGGACCGCACCCTCTTCACCTCCACCCAGTACCCGGCCGACTACGGGTTCATCGAGGGCACCCTGGGCGAGGACGGCGATCCGCTGGACGCCCTGGTGCTGGTCCCCGAGCCGACCTTCCCGGGCTGCCTGATCCGCTGCCGCACCATCGGCATGTTCCGGATGACCGACGAGAAGGGCGGGGACGACAAGGTCCTCTGCGTGCCCTACGAGGACCCTCGCCAGGAGCACCTGCGCGACATCCACCACCTGGGCGAGTTCGACCGCCTGGAGATCCAGCACTTCTTCGAGGTCTACAAGGACCTGGAGCCCGGCAAGTCGGTGGAGGGCGCGACCTGGGTCGGCCGCACCGAGGCCGAGGCCGAGATCCACGCCTCCTACCAGCGGGCCCGCGACGCCGAGGCGCGCGGCGAGTCCATGCACTGACGACCGCTGACGCACCGGGCCCGAGGGTCGCTCAACCGAGCAACCCTCGGGCCCGGTCGTACAGGTCGAGCACCGCGCAGGCGACCGGCACCACGGCGACCACCAGGGCGGTGTCGGTGAGGTCCGCGACCCTCCCCAGATACGGCGAAACGGGCCGGCGGGCGTACCCGGTGCCGGCGGCGACGGCCACCAGGGCCACCGCCGCGCCGCCCAGGACCAGCACCAACCGCCCGGCGTCGTCGGCCTGACCGACCAGCACCGCGCCCAGCACCGCGTAGCCGGCGAGCCCGGCGAGCACCGTCGGCACCCGGTGCCGCAGCGCCACGAACAACCGCGACCGCAGCAGCAGCACGGCCGAGGTGACCGCCACCAGCACCCGGCCGGCCGTTCCGCCGGCAACTCCCAGGACGACCGCCGCGGCCGCCGCCAGCAGCGCGTGGCCGATCAACATCCCGGTGAGCATCTCCTCGGTACGGATCACCGCGGCGTGCACCCGGCTCCGGTCCGGCAGACCCCGGGCCCGCTCCGGCTCCTCCGCCGGCGTCGAGGTCGGCAGGGTGATGGGCGGCAGCGGCAGCTTGCCGAACCGGATGGCCAGCAGCGGGATCACACCGACCGCGAACACCAGTGCGCTGATCAGCACCGCCGCCGTGCCGGACGGCGTCATCACCAGCCCAGCGAGCGCCGCGCCGGAGCCGATCAGCCCGACCGTGACACCGGCCACGAAGACCCGCAGCCGGCTGGCCACGCCGAGCAGACCGATCAGCGCCACCAGCAGCAACGCGACCGAGCCGGCCAGCAGTTCGGGGGCACCCACCCACCGGGCCGGCCCGAACGGCCCGACCGGGTCACCGGAGCCCACCGCGAGCGCACCGGCCGTGAACGCGTACGGCAGCGCGTAACCGCCGAGTGTCGCCCCGGCGGTGCCGTCGCCGTTGGCCGCGGGAGGCCACCGTGCCGGCCACCGTGGAGCACCAACGCCACGCCGGCGGCCGCCAGCCACACGCCCGGCTGTGTCGGCCGCCGGCGAACAGC
>NZ_JAEVHL010000216.1 GCF_016803395.1 Micromonospora tarensis
TCGCCCGCCGCGACCCGCAGCGGCACGTCGAGCCGGAAGGCACCCCGGTCGACGACGAGCCGGGAGTCGAGGAGCGGGCCGCTCATCCGGTGGTCATCCGGCGCCGTTCGGCCCGAGCACCGCTACCACCTCGCCCGCCGCGACCCGCAGCGGCACGTCGAGCCGGAAGGCACCCCGGTCGACGACGAGCCGGGAGTCGAGGAGCGGGCCGCTCATCCGGTGGTCATCCAGCGGTCCCGCAGGGCGACCAGGATGCCCACCGACACGACGAGCAGCACGAGACTGAGCACGATCGCGGACTCCAGGTCGGTCTCCAGGGCCAGGTAGACCGCGAGCGGCATGGTCTGCGTCCGGCCGGGGTAGTTGCCGGCGAAGGTGATGGTGGCACCGAACTCGCCGAGCGCCCGCGCCCAGCAGAGCACCGCCCCGGCGGCCAGACCGGGCGCCACCAGCGGCAGCGTGACGTGGGTGAAGGTGGTCCACCGGCTGGCGCCCAACGTCGCCGCGGCCTCCTCGTAGCGGTGGTCGGCGGCGCGTAGCGCACCCTCCACGGCGATCACCAGGAACGGCATGGCCACGAACGACTCGGCCAGCACGACACCCGCGGTGCTGAACGGGAGGGTGATGCCGAACGTGGCGTCGAGCCAACCGCCGAGCAGCCCGCGTCGGCCGAAGACCAGCAACAGCGCCACCCCGCCGACCACCGGCGGCAGCACCAGCGGCACGGTGACCAGGGCGCGGACCAGCCGGCGGCCGGGGAACTCGACCCGGGCCAGCAGCCAGGCGAGCGGCACTCCGAGCAGCAGGCAGAGCACGGTCGCCAGGGTCGCGGTCTGCACCGACAGTCGCAGCGCGGTCAGCGCGCCCGGCGCGGTGAGCCGCTCCGGCACTGTCGACCACGGCGCGCGGAGCACCAGCCCGGCCAACGGCAGCACCAGGAACAGCAGCCCCAACCCGGCGGGGATCAGGAGCGCCGCCGGCACCCGACCCCGCCGTCGAGTCGAGGTGCGCGCGGAAGCCAGGCTCACGGCGCCTGGAACCCGGCCTCGGCGAGGACCGCCTGCGCCGGGGCCGAGCGGACGTACGCGACGAAGGCCCGCGCTCCGGCCGGGTTCGGCGCACCCTTCAGCGCGACGATCGGGTAGTCGTTGACCGCCCGCGCCGACTCGGGAAACTCCACGCCGGTCACGTCGGCGCTCGCTGCCCGCGCGTCGGTGCGGTAGACCAGCGCGGCGTCGACCTCGCCGAGTTTCACCTTGGCGAGCGCGGCCTTGACGTCCCGCTCCAGGGTGACCGGCGTCAGCGCGACGCCGGCCGCGTCGAGCGCGGTGCGGGCCGCCGCCCCGCAGGCACCTGGGTGGCGCAGAGCGCCACCTTCACGCCGGGCCGGGTCAGGTCGGCCAGCTTGGTCACTGCCTCCGGGTTGCCCCGGGGCACCGCGATCACCAACTGGTTGCGGGTGAAGGTGCGCGGTGCGCCGTCGGCGTTGCCGGCGTCGGTGACCGTGGTCATTGTCGACTGGGCGGCGGAGGCGAACACGTCGCCGGCGCGCCCTGGTTGATCTGGTTGGCCAGGGCGGAACTGCCGGCGACGTTGAGAACCACCTTGCTGCCCGGGTTGGCGGCCTCGAAGTCCTTGCCGATCCGGGTGAACGACTCGGTGAGCGAGGCGGCGGCGAACACCGTGACCCGGCCGCCTCCGGTGTCGCCCGGTGCCGGCTCGTCGCCCGCGCCGCAGCCGGCAACCGCCAACCCGGCCGCCAGCACCAGGGCGGCCACCACCGTACGCGCCGTCCGTGCGGTCATCCGCCCGACCTTCCCCTGCTCGGGGCGGGGGCGGCCCGCTCCACCACCACCGTGGTCGACTTGACCACCGCGACGGCCACCGAGCCGACCCGCAGGTCCAGCTCGTCGACGGCCTCCCGGCTCATCAGCGACACCACCCGGAACGGGCCGGCCTGGATGTCGACCTGGGCCATCACGGTGTCCTTGCGGACGTCGACGACGATGCCGCGCAGCCGGTTGCGGGCCGAGGAGAACTCCGCGCCCGCGTCCGGGTCGGCGGCCTGGGCGCGGGCGAACGCCGCCAGGTCCACGCCGTCGACGATCCGGTGACCGTGCTCGTCGCGCCCGGCCGCCAGCCGACCAGCGTCCACCCAGCGGCGCACCGTGTCGGTGCTGACGCCGAGCAGGTTGGCTGCCTCCCCGATCCGAAACGTCGTCACCGCCCCACCCTAGCGTTCGCATCTGCGACCAGGTAGGTCCCGAACAGCCAGCATCCACACAAGCAGGGGCATGTCTAGATTCGCAACTGCGTCCGGTCGACTCCGGTCGCCGCCCACCCGTCGGCCCGCCCGCCCGCGCGTCAAGATCGTGCTGTTTCCAGGATCGAGTGGTGCCGGTGTGCCCGGGTGGCCACTACTTCCTGGTTCGAGCACGATCTTGACGGGAGACGCGTCGACGAGTGCCCGCCGCTCAAGATCCGTGCAGTTTCCGGGTAGGTGCTGCCTCGGGGCGCGTTGAGGCAGCACCTTCCCTGTCGTTGCATGGATCTCGATTGGCGTCCGCGGACCTCGGGCGAGTGTCCGAGATCAGCAGTTGCGCAGTTCGGGGGACTGGTTCAGCAGTTGGCCACGGGTCGACACGAAACGCCGGTAGCGCTCGCCGTCGACCGCCGACGGACGGAACGCGGCGACCCGGTGGCAGTTCTGGAAGGCCAGGCGTACGCCGAAGTGCCGCTCCAGACCGCCGCGGATGGCGTCGCTCGCCAGCGCCCGGAGCAGTTGACCCCGGTCGGCGTCGGTCGGCGGCGGGACGACGTTGTCGGCGAACTCGACGTCGCCGGCCTCCAACTCGGCCACGACTCGGCTGACGGTGGCCCAGGCGTACGGGAGTGATTCGCGGACGCAGGCGATGAACGCCTCGTTGTCGACCGGACCGCGTTCGGCGGCGTCGAGCAGGGCGGGCGGGACGGTGAGCGACATGGTTCTCCTCCGCTTCAGCTAACGATTACCGTTTTCAATAACGGCGTCGACTGAGCAGACCACGTCCCGCGATCGACGTCAACGATGTCCCGGCGCGCCGTGCCAAGAGTCGTGTCGCGCCAGGAGGGCGCGAGGCGCACGCAGGAGGGCGGCCGGTGTGCGAGGCGGCTCACCTGGCGGAGGAGGGCAGGTCAGTGGCGGCGGGGGTGACCCTTGAGGTGCCGGCCGAGTTCGCGGGCGATCTCGCGGTTGGCGTCCCGCTCGGCCAGCGTCTGCCGCTTGTCGTACGAGCGCTTGCCCTTTGCCAGGGCCAACTCGACCTTGGCGAAGCCGTTCTCGAAGTACATCGACAGCGGGACCATGGTCACCCCGCCCTCGCGTACCTTGTCCAGGATCCGGTCGATCTCGGCCCGGTGCAGCAGCAGCTTGCGGTTGCGGCGCGGGGCGTGGTTGGTCCACGTGCCGTAGGCGTACTCGGCGATGTGCAGGCCGTACAGCACGATCTCGCCGTCGCGTTCGTGCGCGAACGCGTCCACCAGTGACGCCCGGCCCTCGCGCAGCGACTTCACCTCGGTGCCGACCAGCACGATGCCCGCCTCGTACGTGCGCAGCACGGTGTACTCGTGCCGGGCCTTCTTGTTGGCGGCGATCAACCGGCGCTCGGGCTGCTTGGACGGGCTCACCCGGCGACGATATCCGGCCGCCGCGACCACCGCGCCGGCCGGCTCAGTCGCGCGCCGGGTGGTCGCGGCGCAGCCGCGCGGTCAGGTCCCGCTCCGCCTCCGTGAACGCCTCCTGCGACTCACACGGCCAGTGCCCGAGGATCGGCGGTGGCACGCTGTCGCTGGGCGCGGGCACCACGCCCTCCGGGTCGGTCAGCCGGCGATCCACCATCGCCGCCGGCCCGGTCAGTCTCTGCGCCTCCCCGGGCCGGTGCGGGGCGAAGATCCAGCCGCCGATCGGGTCGGTGTCGCGCCACAGGTTGAGCCAGCGCCATCCGACCCGCTCGCCGATCTCCCGCAACGCCGGGTCGTCGGTGTACGCCGGGAACAACCGCGAGTACAGCCGGTTGAGTGGCGACCCGTAGGTCAGCAGGGCCACCCGGTCGGTGACCCGGGTGGGTAGCTGGAGCACCGTCGCGGCGAGCAGCACCGAACCGTGGCTGTGCCCGGCGAGCAGCACCCCGTGCCCCTGCTCCACCAGGTAGCAGACCCGCTTGGCCAACTCCGGCACGGCCCGCTCGGCGTAACAGGGCGGGGCGAAGGGGTGCGCCGCCCGGGGCCAGAAGGTGCCCAGGTCCCACAGCACACCCACGTACCGGCGGAAGCCCGCCGTCCGGTACGCGAAGATGCCGCCGATCACCAGCCCGAGCACGACCGCGGCGATGAGGTAGCTGCCGGATCCGATCAGGAAGTCGACCATGCCCTCCGGCACTCCGACGTAGCGCTGCGCCACGTCACCGGGGAGCAGTTGGAGCAGGCCGAGCACGCTGGTGGAGAGGCCGATCGCCGCCAGGCAGGCGTACCCGACGGCAAGCGGTTCCAGCCGCTCGGTGAAGCGGGCCCGGGCCACCGCCTGTTCGACCCGGCGCAGCCGGCCCGCCGCCGACGGCGGCGCATGCGGGAAGTCGGCGGCCACGATCGCCCGCGCGGCCCGCCGCCTACCGGGCCGGGTCAACTTGGTGACCAGGCCGGCGACCAGCAGAGCCGCCACCATCGCCAGGAAAAACCCGAAGATCGCCCACTTGTACGCCAGGGAAGGGCTGGTTTCCAGACTGTCCGCCGTCGTCCCGTCCCGGTCGAGCAGGTCCGCGACCCGGTAGACCAGCTCGGCGGAGAAGGCCACCGCCAGTTCGGCGGCGATCGTGATGCAGACGGGCGCTCCGAGCGCGCGCAGCGGCGACCGCCCCTGCCCGCCACCGCGCCGCCAGATCACCAGCGCGGCGAGGCTGGCGACCAGCACGGTCTGGCTGACGAACAGCCAGGCCACGATGGCGCTGTAACCGGGCAGCGCGCCGACCCGCGGCCACGGTGCCGGGCTGATGACGATGTGCACGATCACCAGCATGGTCAGGCCGCAGGTGAGCGTGCGCAGGGCGCGGAAGAGGGCGTCCACCCGGGGCGACGAGTCGGTCCGGTCGATGCCCGGCACCACGGTGACCAGGACCAGGCAGAGCAGCAGCACCGTCCCGGTGGCCGCCAGCAGGGCCACCATCACCCACGAGGCGTGCTGGCTGGCCCGTGCCGCCAGCAGGCTGCCGTCCAGCGTGGCGAACGCCGCCGCGACGTGGACCGAGCGCAGTCGTCCCACCAGTGGCTCGCCGTCCCACTGGCCGACCGCGCTCAACCGGTGCTTCGACTCCGGCGTCGACGGGGTCCGGAACGCGTCGAACGAGTGGCTGGGGCGGGCGCCCAGCCACCAGACGAACCCGATGGCGGCGACCGGCACCAGCGACAGGACCCCGAGGCGCAGCCCGATCGGGCGCCGCCGAGCCAGGACAGCCAGCTCCGGCCGGCCAGGCACGACGGGGTGCTCATGCAGCGCCAGGCGATCAGGTCCAGCGCCACTCCGACGATGGAGAGCACGTAGAGCATGGTGAGGGTGAGGGCGAGCACCCGGCACACCGCCATGAATCCGCGCATCGACGCGGGCTTCGCCGGCACCATCCACAGCGCCACGTTGCAGAGCATGAAGGGCAGCAGGAACACCAGCGACAGGGTCCGACCGGCGGTGCCGGACGGCAGGTCGCCCCAGCGGTACGCCTCCAGCGTCACCCCGTCGGTCCCGGTGGAGTCCGGGTAGCCGGGGCGCGGGCGGTAGAACCCACCGCTGCGGTCCCCGGCGACCTGGTGCACGTGCGGCCGGTCCAGGACCTGGTCCGCTCCCGCGCCGGAGACACCGTGCACCCGCAGCTCCACGACGTCACGCGGCGTCGTCGATCCGGTCGGCGACACGTCCGCCATGGGCCCCCCGAGGTGTGCGCGGCAGCCGGGCGGGTCGTCGAGGCACAATCACCCGCGCGGCCCACCGGCTTACCCGTCCCCGACGCGGTCAACCGTGCGTCGGCGCTCACGCGATGGTGCGGCAGACCGTCGACAGGTGATTACATGGCGCCATGGCGAACCCGGTGATCCTGACCGTCGACGACGACCCCGTGGTGTCCCGGGCGGTGGCCCGCGACATCCGGCGCCGCTACGGCGACCGCTACCGGGTGCTGCGAGCGTCCTCCGGGCCGGAGGCGCTGGAGGCGCTGCGTGAGGTCAAGCTGCGCGGCGAACAGGTGGCGCTGCTGCTGGCCGACCACCGGATGCCGGAGATGACAGGTGTCGAGTTCCTCGAGGCGGCCATGGACATCTTCCCGGCCGCCCGTCGGGTGCTGCTCACCGCGTACGCCGACACCGACGCCGCGATCGAGGCGATCAACGTGGTCGACCTTGACCACTACCTGCTCAAGCCGTGGCACCCGCCGGAGGAGAAGCTCTACCCGGTGGTCGACGGGCTGCTGGAGGCGTGGGCGGTCACCCCGGACGCCGCCAGCGCCGAGATCCGGGTGGTCGGGCACCGCTGGTCGGCGCCGTCGTTCAAGGTCCGCGACTTTCTGGCCCGCAACCTGGTGCCGTACCGCTGGCTGTTGGCGGACGACCCGGAGGGCGTCCGGCTGCTCGACGCGGCCGGGGCCACCGAGGCGGACGTACCGCTGGTGGTGACGCCCGAGGGCAAGGCGTTGGTCGCTCCCAGCGAGGCGGAACTGGCCGCGTTGGCCGGGTTGACAGTGGTGCCGGCGTGTGACTTCTACGACCTGGTGGTGATCGGCGGTGGCCCCGCCGGCCTCGGCTCGGCGGTGTACGGCGCGTCGGAGGGGCTGCGTACCGTGCTCGTCGAGCGACGGGCGACCGGCGGTCAGGCCGGGCAGAGCAGCCGGATCGAGAACTACCTGGGCTTTCCGGACGGCGTCTCCGGCGCCCAGCTGACCGATCGGGCCCGGCGGCAGGCGGTCAAGTTCGGCGCTGAGCTGCTCAGCGCCCGGGAGGTGGTCGGTCTCAGCGAGGCCGGTGGCGCCCGGCTGCTGCACTTCGGTGACGGCAGCGAGATCGCGGCGCACACCGTGGTGCTGGCCACCGGCGTGTCGTACCGGGTGCTCGACGCCCCCGGACTGGCCGACTTCACCGGCCGGGGGGTGTTCTACGGTGCCGCCGCGACCGAGGCGCCGAGCTGCGTCGAGCAGGACGTCTACATCGTCGGCGGGGCCAACTCCGCCGGCCAGGCGGCGGTGCACTTCTCCCGGTACGCGTCGCGGGTGCACCTGCTGATCCGTGGCGCGGACCTGACCGCCTCCATGTCGCGTTACCTGATCGACCAGCTGGAACGGATCGACCGGATCACCGTGCACCCGCACACCGCCGTGGTCGGTGCGACGGGCGACGACCACCTGGAACGGCTCACCCTCTGCGACACCCGCACCGGGGAGTCCCGCTCGGTCGACACGTCCTGGCTGTTCATCTTCATCGGCGCGGAGCCGCGCACCGACTGGCTGGACGGGGTGCTGGTCCGCGACGGGCGCGGCTTCATCGTCACCGGACCGGACCTGCTCGCCGGAGGACGGCGGCCGGCCGGTTGGTCGCTGTCCCGCGACCCGTACCACCTGGAAACCAGCGTGCCGGGGGTGTTCGCCGCCGGGGACGTACGGGCCGAGTCGGTCAAGCGGGTCGCCTCAGCCGTCGGCGAGGGCGCGATGGCCGTGTCGCTCGTGCACCGCTATCTGGAGGCCCAGTGAGCGTGCGGAGTGAGCCGGTGTTGCGAGCCCCGCAGTCGCGAACAAAGGAGGCCCAGTGAGCGTGCGGAGTGAGCCGGTGTTGCGAGCCCCGCAGTCGCGAACAAAGGAGGCCCAGTGACTACTCCGTCGGATCGGCTGACGCCGGCGCAGCTGCGTACCCTGTTCCTGTTCCAGGCCCTCGACGGCGGGCAGCTCGACTGGCTGGCCGAGCGTGGCCGGGTCGAGCAGCGCGCCGGGGGCACCCTGGTGTACGCCGAGGGGGAGCCAGCCACCTGCTTCTTCGTGCTGCTGCGCGGCGCGGTGGCGTTGAGTCGCCTGGTGCACGGCGACGATGTCGAGGTGAGCCGCACCGAGCAGCGTGGGGTGTACGGCGGGGCGACCCAGGCGTACCTGGGTGACCAGGTCGACCAGGTCTACCGCAACAGCCTGCGAGCGGTGACCGACGCGGACTTCTTCGTGCTGCCGGCGGAGGACTTCGCGTACGCCCTGCGGTCGTGGTTTCCGATGCCCATGCACCTGCTGGAGGGCCTGTTCTTCGGGATGCGGGACAGCCAGGCCATCGTCGGTGAACGGGAGCGTCTGCTGGCCCTCGGCTCGCTCTCGGCGGGGTTGACCCACGAGCTGAACAATCCGGCCGCGGCGGCGGTGCGGGCGACCTCGGTGCTGCGTGACCGGGTCGCCGGGATGCGCCACAAGCTCGCCATGATCGCCGACGGTCGGCTCGACGGCCGCGCCCTGCACGGCCTCGTCGCGTTGCAGGAGGAGGCCGTCGCCCGGGTCGCCACCGCGCCGAGGCTGACCCCGCTGGCCACCGCAGACGCCGAGGACACCCTCACCGACTGGCTGGAGGAGCACGGGGTCGACGGGGCCTGGGACCTGGCGCCGATCCTGGTGGGCGGTGGGCTCGACGCGGCCTGGCTGGCGCAGGTGAAGGCGGCGGTGGGTGCCGCGGACCTGGAGGCGGCGGTGCGCTGGCTCACCTACACCGTTGACACCGAGCTGCTGATGAAGGAGATCGACGACGCGGTCACCCGGATCTCCGGGCTGGTCGGCGCGGCCAAGCAGTACTCCCAGCTGGACCGCGCCCCGCACCGGGTGGTGGACGTGCACGACCTGCTGGACGCCACCCTGGTGATGTTCAAGGGGAAGATCCCCGCCGAGGTCAAGCTGGTCCGCGAGTACGACCGGAGCCTCCCGCAGGTGCCGGCGTACGCGGCCGAGTTGAACCAGGTGTGGACCAACCTGATTGACAACGCGTTGGGCGCGATCGGTGAGAAGGGTGTGCTGACCGTCCGTACCGCCCGGATCGACGACCTGCTGGCGGTGGAGATCACCGATACCGGCCCCGGCATTCCGCCCGAGGTGCGTCCGCGCATCTTCGAGCCGTTCTTCACCACCAAGCCGGTCGGCGCGGGCACCGGGTTGGGGCTGGACATCTCGTACCGGATCGTGGTGCACAAGCACCACGGCGACATCCGGGTGGAGACCGAGCCGGGGCGGACCACCTTCCGGGTGCTGCTCCCGCTCGCGGAGGGTGCGCCGGACGCGCCGGGCGACGCGCCGACTACCTAGAGACAGTGGACGGTCGCCACCAGTAGTCTCGGGCAGCGTTGGTGATCCCCGCCCGAGGAGGGTCCGTGGAGTCGATGGCCCGCCAGCGCACCGCCGCCGAGAACGACGACCAGCCGGGCGATCCGCCGACCGGCACGATGCTGCCGGAGTTGGAGGACCCCGACTGGTTGCACCACGCGCACGAGTTCGCCCACACCGGCTTCTGGGCGGTGGCCCGCCGGCTGCCCCGGTTGGTCCGCGAGGCGGTCGGCCTGGCCTGGACCACCAACCGTCGGGACACCGTCGCCTCCATCGGCCTGAACGTCGCCGCCGGTGTGATGACCACGTTCGGTCTATTGGCCACGACCAGTGTGCTGAGCGAGTTGTTCGCCGCCGGCCCCACCCCGGACCGGGTCCGAGCGGCCCTGCCGGCGCTGGTCGTGGCGGCGGCGGCGGTCTCGGCGCGCGGCGGCCTGGCGATCGCGGCCGGTTGGGCGCAGGCCCGGCTGACCCCGCAGATCAACTATCAGGTGGAGTTGCGTCTGTTCGAGGCGACCACCGCGGTGGAGTTGGCCGCGTTCGACGACGCCGGCTTCGCCGAGGAGATGGACCGGGCCCGGGACCGGGGGATGGCGGAGGCCGCGTACATCGTCGACCACACGGTCAACCTGGTCACCGGCGTGGTCGGCATGCTGGCCACCGCAGTGGCGGTGACGGTCATCCAACCGCTGCTGCTGCCGTGTCTGCTGCTCGCCGCGGTGCCCCAGGCGATCACCGCGGTGCGGATGGCCCGCCGTGAGTACCTGGCGATGCTGGCCCGGATCACCCGTCAACGTCGGATGTGGATGCTGGCCCACCTGATGGCCAATCGGCACACCGCCGCCGAGGTGCGCGCGTACCAGATGCGCGATTTCCTGCTCAGCGAGTACCGGGGCGTGATGGCCGTCGAGACCCGGGCCCAACTGCGGTTGGTCCGCGCGCAGACCGGCACGCGGGTCGCCGGCGCGACCGTCGCGGGCCTGGCCACCTTCGGGGTGTACGCGGTGCTCGGCGGCCTGCTGCTGGCCGGGATGGTGGCCCTCGCCGCCGCGGCCACCGCCCTGCTCGCCCTGCAGTCGGCGCGCAACAGCCTGGGCGTGGCGGTCATCGCCACGAACTCGCTCTACGAGGACGCCCTCTACTACCAGGACTACCGGGACTTCCTGGCCCGCGCCCACGCCCGGGTGCCGATCGGCGGCGACCGGGTGGTCGACGCCGTCCAGGTGATCGAGGTGGACGAGGTGAGCCTGAGGTACCCGGACACCGACGCGCCGGCGGTGGACCGGGTGAGTTTGACCGTCCACCGGGGGGAGGTGATCGCGTTGGTCGGCGAGAACGGCTCCGGCAAGACCACCCTGGCCAAGCTGATCGCCGGGCTGTACCGGCCAACCGGTGGGGTGATCCGCTGGGACGGTGTCGACGCCGTCGAGCTGGACCCACGCGCCCTCGGTAGCCAGGTGGCCGTGATGACCCAGGAGTACTGGAAGTTCCCGTTCACGGCCGGGCAGAACATCCGGGTGGGGCGGCACGACCGCGCACCGGATCGGTCCGGGCCGAGTGTGCAGGAGGCGGCCGGCGCGGCCGCCGCGCACGACATGATCGTCGGCCTGCCGAACAGCTACGACACGCTGCTCGACCGGGAGTTCAAGGACGGTCACGAGCTGTCTGGCGGGCAGTGGCAACGGCTGGTCGCCGCCCACGACATGATCGTCGGCCTGCCGAACAGCTACGACACGCTGCTCGACCGGGAGTTCAAGGACGGTCACGAGCTGTCTGGCGGGCAGTGGCAACGGCTG
>NZ_JAEVHL010000217.1 GCF_016803395.1 Micromonospora tarensis
GACCGTCGGGCCGGGCGCACCTACGGCGGCACCGCGGACGCCACCCAGCGGGTGGACGCCGGCGGGCACCCGGACGCCACCCAGCGGGTCAGCTACGGCAACCCGGCGGACGCCACCCAGCAGGTCGGGTACGGCGGCGCGCCGGAGGCGACCCAGCGCATCGGCGGCACCTACGGCGGCGGCAACCAGTGGTCGGTGCCGGGCACCGGCCAGCCCTGGACGACAGCACCCGCCGCCTCGGCTGGTGGCGCCTCGGGCGGCGGCGCGTTGGGCAAGGTCCGGGCCACCGGCGGTCAGCTGGTCAGCACGGTCAAGGGCTGGCCCCGCAAGGTGCAGCTGGCTGCGGCCGGCGGGGTGGTCGTCGTGCTGCTGCTCACCGTGGTGCTGCTCTCCACCGGCGACGACGCCCCGCCGAGCACTCCGACGGCACAGCCCACCCCGTCCGCACCGGCGGCTCCGGTGGTCGAGATGCAGGAGCACACCGCCCGCGGGATCCAGGTCATGGTGCCGAAGGGCTGGAAGAAGGCCACCGGCGGTTCCTACACCGACTACATCGACCCGGAGGACAGCGGGCGCAAGGTCCGCATCATCACCGAGAAGTGGTCCAGCAGCTCCGCCCGGTGGGCGGAGACGGCCGAGAACGGCCTCAAGACCAGGAGCACCTCCTGCGTCAAGCCGTACAACCAGATCTCCGCCACCGAGACCGAGCTGGCCAGCAAACCGGCCGCCGAGTTCGAGTACACCTGCGGCGAGGGCGACGTCATGCGGCACGGCGTCTGGCGCGGCGTGGCCCAGGACGGCAAGGCGTACTCGTTCTACCTGACCTCGACGGACGCCAAGTTCGCGGAGAGCAAGCCGATCTTCGACGAGATGGTGCGGACGTTCCAGCTCACCGGCAACGGCTGAGCCGGAGGGAACCAACAGCGGTGTTCCGCCGCCGTGCTATCAAGGGGCATGGCGGCGGACACCACTGAGATCGACGACATTCGCGAGCAAGCCCGGCGTTGGTTGGCCGACGACCCCGACCCGGCGAGCCGGGACGAGCTGACGGCGGTGCTCGACCGGCTACCGGCGAGCGCACCGGAGCTGGCCGACCGGTTCGCCGGTCCGCTGACCTTCGGCACGGCGGGACTGCGCGGCCCCCTGCGTGCCGGCCCGAACGGGATGAACCTCGCCGTGGTCACCCAGGCCGCTGCCGGCCTGGTCAGCTGGCTCGCGGCCCACCGTGGCACCGGCCCCCTGGTGATCGGGTACGACGCCCGGCACGGCTCCCGGCAGTTCGCCGAGCGGACCGCCCAGGTGGCGACCGGGGCGGGCCGACCGGCGGTGCTGCTGCCCCGCCCGCTGCCCACCCCGGTGCTGGCGTACGCGGTGCGCCAGCTCGGTGGGGTCGCCGGGGTGATGGTCACGGCCAGCCACAACCCGCCGCAGGACAACGGCTACAAGGTCTACCTCGTGCCGAGCTGGGCGGCGAGCTGGGTGCCGGGGCGCAGATCGTGCCGCCCGCCGACACCGGGATCGAGGCGGCCATCCGATCGGTCGGGCCGCTGACCCAGGTGCCGTTGGGCCCACCCGGGCAGGTGCTCGGCGACGACCTGGTCGCCTCGTACGTCGAACGGGCCACCGCGGTGATCGACCCGGACGGGCCACGGGACCTGACGGTGGCGTACACCCCGCTGCACGGGGTGGGCGCGGCGGTGCTCACCGCCGCCTTCGCCCGCGCGGGTTTCCCGGTCCCCGGGGTCGTGCCCGACCAGGCCGAGCCGGACCCGGCGTTCCCCACCGTGTCGTTCCCCAACCCGGAGGAGCCGGGTGCGGTGGACCGGTTGATCGCGCTGGCCGACTCCACCGGCGCGGATCTCGCCATCGCCAACGACCCGGACGCGGATCGTTGCGCGGTGGTCGTCCGGGACGACCGTGAAGGCTGGCGGATGCTGCGCGGCGACGAGGTGGGTGTGCTCCTCGCCGACCACCTGATGCGTCGTGGGGTGACCGGGCTCTACGCCACCACCATCGTGTCGTCGTCCCTGCTGCGGGCGATGTGCGCGGCCCGGGGCCTGCCCTACGACGAGACGTTGACCGGCTTCAAGTGGATCGTGCGGGCCGGCGGCGGGAGCGCGCCGCTGGTCTTCGGCTACGAGGAGGCGCTCGGCTACTGCGTCGCCCCGGAGCACGTCCGGGACAAGGACGGCATCACCGCCGCGCTGACCGTGGCGGAGCTGGCCGCCGGCCTGAAGACCCAGGGTCGTACGTTGACCGACCGGCTGGACGAGCTGGCCGCCGAGTTCGGCGTGCACCACACCGACCAGCTCTCCGCCCGGGTGGACGACCTACAGGTGATCGCCGACGCGATGGCCCGGATCCGGGCGGCCACCCCGGCCACCCTGCTCGGGCAGCCGGTGGACAGCGTCCGGGACCTGCTGCCCGAGTCGGACGTGGTGATCCTGCGCACCGCGGTGGCCCGGGTGGTGATCCGCCCGTCCGGGACCGAGCCGAAGCTCAAGGCGTACCTGGAGGTGGTGGAGCCGGTGCCCGACGGCGATGTCGCCGCCGCCCGGACCCGCGCGCAGACGGCGATCGCGCGGCTCCGCACCGAGGTCGCCGCCGCCCTCAAGTTGTAGCCGACGCCGGGCGGCGGGTCAGCGGCGCGGGCCGAGGGCCTGGTCGACGGCGGTGGCCAGGGCGGCGACGACCAGGCCGACCGAGGGGCGGACCACCGAGTCGTCGGTGCTCACCTCGCCGGAGAACCCGGCGCCGGTGGCGATCTCCGTCAACCGGCGGCGGGCGTCGGCGGCGGTCTCGCCGCTCACCCCGAGCGCGGACTCCATCCGGAGCACCACGACCAGGGTGGCCAGCGCGGCGGTCCGCTCGTCCGGGGCTGCCGCGCCGGTCAGCGCCTCGGCCAGCCGCTGCCGGGTCTCCGCCTCGACGGATCTGTCCACGACCGGGTAGCGGTGCACGTGGATGAAGCCCAGCTCGGTCTCGTCGACGTCCCGGACGACGCCCTGCCGGCACAGGTCGGTGAGGATCCGATCACGCAGGCCGTGCCGCAGCCGCTGCACCCACGATGCCGGGGTGTGCGGAGTGTCGGCGGCGATCCGGCCGAGAACCTCGTCGCTGAACGGCTCGCCGGTCGGTGTCGGGTCGACCACCGTCAGGGACCCGTCGGCGTACGCGATCCGGCCGGCCAGCGCCAGCTCGACCAGCACCGCGGCGGCCATGCCCAGGTCCAGGCTGATCCGCGGCATGGTCGCCTTGCCGGTCGTGTCGTCGTAGGCGAGAAGCAGCAACTCCTCGGCGAGCGCAACACCAGTCATGGCCGAAGACGGTAGCGGGTCCGCGCACCCCGTGCACGGACCCGCCGGACCCGGCACCGACCGGGTATCGCCTCAGAAGCGGGGCATGCCACCGAACTGCCGGTCACCGGCGTCGCCGAGCCCGGGGACGATGAACATCCGGTCGTTGAGCCCTTCGTCGATCGATGCCGTGACCAGGCGCAACGGCAGGCCGGAGCGCTCCAGCCGCTCGATGCCGACCGGCGCGGCGAGCACGCAGAGCACGGTGATGTCGGTGCACCCCCGGTCGGCCAGCAGCCGACAGGAGTGCTCCAGCGAGCCGCCGGTGGCCAGCATCGGGTCGAGCACCAGCACCGGCAGCCCGGTCAGGTCGCGCGGCAGCGACTCCATGTACGCGCGCGGCTCGTAGGTCGCCTCGTCGCGGGCCAGGCCCACGAAACCCATCGAGGACTCCGGCAGCAGGCCGAGCGCGGCGTCCGCCATGCCCAGCCCGGCGCGCAGCACCGGGACCAGCAGCGGCGGGTTCGCCAGCCGGGTGCCCTCGGTGCCGGTGACCGGCGTCTGCACCGGGTACCGCTCGACGGGGAAGGTGCGCGCCGCCTCGTACACCAGCATGGTGGTCAGTTCGTGCAGCGCGGCCCGGAACGTCGAGGAATCGGTGCGCGCGTCCCGCATGGCGGTCAACCTGGACTGGGCCAGCGGGTGGTCAATGACGTGTACATCCACGATCGCTCAACCTACCGCTCCGTAGGGCCGGGTGTTGCCGCTGCGGTCGGAGCAGCGACGCCGCTCACGTCGGAGCGACCGGACCGGACATCGTGAGCAAGATCACTCGACGCTCCGGTGCGTAGACTTCGGGGCATGACGGCGACAACGACGTCGGCCCGGTCGGAGCTCTCCGAGCTGGGACGATCCGAGACCGCTCTGCGGACCTTCCTGCACGGCCTGCCGGGCGTGGACCAGGTCGGCGCGGAGCAGCGGGCGGCACAGCTCGGCACCCGCTCCATCAAGACCACCGCCAAGGCGCAGGCGATCGACCTGGCGATCCGGATGGTCGACCTGACCACCCTGGAGGGGGCGGACACCCCGGGCAAGGTGCGCGCGCTGGCCGCGAAGGCGCTGCGCCCGGACCCGGCCGACCCGTCCTGCCCGCACGTCGGCGCGGTCTGCGTCTACCCGGCGATGGTCCCCCACGTCGCCGAGGTGCTGCGTGGCAGTGCCGTGCACCTGGCCAGCGTCGCCACCGCCTTCCCGTCGGGCCAGGCGCCGTTGGAGATCAAGCTCGCCGACACCCGGGCCGCCGTGGCGGCCGGCGCCGACGAGATCGACATGGTGATCAACCGGGGTGCCTTCCTGGCCGGGCGGTACCAGGAGGTCTACGACGAGATCGTGGCCACCAAGGAAGCCTGCGGGGACGCCCACCTCAAGGTGATCCTGGAGACCGGCGAGCTGGCCACCTACGACAACGTGCGGCGCGCCTCCTGGCTGGCCATGCTGGCCGGCGGCGACTTCGTCAAGACCTCCACCGGCAAGGTCCCGGTCGCGGCGACGATGCCGGTGACCCTGGTGATGCTGGAGGCGGTCCGCGACTTCCGCGCGGCGACCGGGCGGCAGGTGGGTGTGAAGCCGGCCGGTGGCATCAAGACCACCAAGGACGCCATCAAGTACCTGGTGATGGTCAACGAGACCGTCGGCCCGGACTGGCTCGACCCGGACTGGTTCCGCTTCGGCGCGTCCAGCCTGCTCAACGACCTGCTCATGCAGCGCACCAAGCTGACGACCGGCACCTACTCCGGTCCCGACTACTTCACCCTGGACTGATAGCCGATGTTCGAATACGCCCCCGCCCCCGAGTCCCGCTCGGTGGTGGACCTCAAGCCCTCCTACGGGCTGTTCGTCGACGGTGAGTTCGTCGACCCGGCCGACGGCGGCAGCCTGAAGTCGATCAACCCCGCCTCCGAGGAGGTGCTGGCCGAGGTCGCCGAGGCCGGCTCGGCCGACGTGGAGCGCGCGGTCCGCGCCGCGCGCAAGGCGTACGACAAGGTCTGGGGTCCGATGCCCGGCCGGGACCGGGCGAAGTACCTGTACCGGATCGCCCGGCTGATCCAGGAGCGCTCCCGCGAGCTGGCCGTGCTGGAGTCGCTGGACAACGGCAAGCCGATCCGGGAATCCCGCGACGTGGACCTGCCGCTGGTCGCCGCGCACTTCTTCTACTACGCCGGCTGGGCCGACAAGCTGGAGCACGCCGGCTTCGGCGCCGACCCGAAGCCCATCGGCGTGGCCGCGCAGGTCATCCCGTGGAACTTCCCGCTGCTCATGCTGGCCTGGAAGATCGCCCCGGCGCTGGCCGCCGGCAACACCGTGGTGCTGAAGCCGGCCGAGACCACCCCGCTGACCGCGCTGCTCTTCGCCGAGATCTGCCAGCAGGCGGACCTGCCGGCCGGTGTGGTCAACATCCTCACCGGCGCCGGCGACACCGGCCGGGCGCTGGTCGAGCACCCGGGCGTGGACAAGGTCGCCTTCACCGGGTCGACCGAGGTCGGCCGGGCCATCGCCCGTTCCGTCGCCGGCACCCGCAAGAAGCTCACAGTGGAGTTGGGCGGCAAGGCCGCCAACATCGTCTTCGACGACGCGCCCGTCGACCAGGCCGTCGAGGGCATCGTCAACGGGATCTTCTTCAACCAGGGGCACGTCTGCTGCGCCGGTTCCCGTCTGCTGGTGCAGGAGAACGTGGCCGACCGGGTGCTGGAGTCGCTGAAGCGGCGGATGGCCCAACTCCGGGTCGGCGACCCGCTGGACAAGAACACCGACGTCGGCGCGATCAACTCGGCCGCCCAGCTGGAGCGGATCCGCGAGCTGTCCGACGCCGGCTCGGCCGAGGGCGCCGAACGCTGGTCGCCGCCGTGCGAGCTGCCCGACCGGGGCTTCTGGTTCGCGCCGACCATCTTCACCGGGGTCACCCAGGCACACCGGATCGCCCGCGAGGAGATCTTCGGCCCGGTGCTGTCGGTGCTCACCTTCCGCACCCCGGCCGAGGCGGTGGAGAAGGCCAACAACACGCCGTACGGGCTGTCGGCGGGGATCTGGACCGACAAGGGTTCCCGGATCCTGTGGATGGCCGACCGGCTGCGCGCCGGAGTCATCTGGGCCAACACGTTCAACAAGTTCGACCCCACCTCGCCGTTCGGCGGGTACAAGGAGTCGGGCTACGGTCGCGAGGGCGGCCGGCACGGGCTGGAGGGCTACCTCAATGTCTGAGCGGGTCGCGGTACGCAAGACGTACAAGCTCTTCATCGGCGGGAAGTTCCCGCGCAGCGAGTCGGGACGGTCGTATCTCGTGCAGTCCTCGAATGTGTCACTGGCCTCCCGCAAGGACGCCCGGGACGCGGTCGTCGCCGCCCGCGCCGCCGTGAAGGGCTGGGCCGGCGCGACCGCGTACAACCGGGGTCAGATCCTCTACCGGGCCGCCGAGATGCTGGAGGGCCGCCGCGAGCAGTTCGTCGCCCTGGGCATCCCCGGCGACGAGGTGGACGCCGCGGTGGACCGCTGGGTCTGGTACGCCGGCTGGGCTGACAAGATCGCCCAGGTGTACGGCGGCGCCAACCCGGTCGCCGGCCCGTACTTCAACCTCTCCGCGCCGGAGCCGACCGGCGTGGTCGCGGTCGTCGCCCCGGAGCGTCCGGCGCTGCTGGGGCTGGTCAGCGTGATCGCCCCGGCGATCGTCTCCGGCAACACGGTGGTGGTGGCGGCCTCCCCCACCGAGCCGCTGGCGGCGGTGACGCTGGCCGAGGTGCTGGCCACGTCCGACCTGCCCGGCGGGGTGGTCAACATCCTGACCGGCGCGATCACCGAGACCGCGCCGACGTTGGCGTCGCACCTGGACGTCAACGCGATCGACCTGACCGGGGTGACCGACGCCACCCTCGCCACCGACCTGGAGGTGAAGGCGGCGGAGAACCTCAAGCGGGTGCTCCGACCAGCCCCGGGCGACCACGACTGGTTCGCCGGCCCAGGCTTGGCCCGGATGACGACCCTGCTGGAGACGAAGACGGTGTGGCACCCCAAGGGGGTGTGATCGTCTTCTGCTCGGCCTGGGGGTCTGACGTGGCCCGGGCCCGTCGATCGGGTCGGCTCACGGGGTTCCGCCTCGGGTTGGCTCGCCGGTCGACGGGGTGGCGGCGCTGGTGGGTCGGGGGTCTACTACCGGGGGTAGGATTCGGGTGTGACTCGGTTGGGCGATCTTGAGCGTGCGGTGATGGACGTGTTGTGGGACGTGGTCCCCGGCACGTCGGACGGGGTGACCGTGCGCGAGGTGGCCGACGCGCTCGATGGACGCGAGCTGGCCTACACGACGGTGATGACCGTGCTGGACCGGCTCGCCGGCAAGGGCATGGTGCAGCGGGAGCGGGAGGGCCGCGCCTGGCGGTACCGGCCGGCGGCCAGCCGCGAGGCGCACATCGCCCAGCTCATGCTCGACGCCCTCGACCTGGGCGGCAGCCGGGACGCCGCGCTGGTGCGGTTCGCCCGCTCGGTGACCGGCACCGAGGCCGAGGTGCTGCGGGCGGCCCTGGGCAGCGAGGCCGGTCTGACCGGGCCGGGCTCGACCGACGCGCTGACCGATCGGGTGGACGGGCCGGCCGGCCGACGCCCGGCCGGCGAGGCAGCGGAGCGGTAGGGCGCGCGCCATGGCCTACGCCGTGCACTTCGCCGCCACGATGCTGGCCTGCTATCTGACCGCCCAGGTGTTGGCCCGTTCCACCTGGACGTGGCGCAGCCCTCGGGTGGCGATCATCTGCTGGCAGGCCGTCGGGTTGGCGCTGGGCCTCTCGGCGATGGGCCTGCCGATGGCGCTCGGCCTGAGCACGTACGACCTGCCGACCGGCAGCGCACTGCTCGCCCTGGCCGACGACCTCGCCCACGGCGCCCTCCCGCGCGGGTTGAGCACCTTCCACCTGGCTGGCGTCGGGGTGGGGTTCGGCATCGGCGCGGTGCTGGTCACCACGACCGTGCGCAGCATCCACGGCACCGTACGCGCCCAGCGTCGCCACCGGGACCTGCTCTCCCTGGTGGCCCGGAACGACCCGGCCGCGCCGGGCGCGCTGGTGCTGGATCATCCGAGCGCCGCCGCGTACTGCCTGCCCGGGGTGAAGCCGCAGGTGGTGGTCAGCGCCGGCACGCTCAGCCTGCTGGACCGGGCCGAGCTGGCGGCGGTGCTCAGCCACGAACGGGCGCACGCCCACGAACGGCACGACCTGGTGCTGCTGCCGTTCACGGCGCTGTGCCGGGCGCTGCCCTGGTTCGGCTGGGTACGCGACGCGCACGAGCGGGTCGCGCTGCTGGTCGAGATGCGCGCCGACGACAAGGCCCGCGAGCTGCACGCCGACGCCCCGCTGGCGGGGGCGCTGCGCCGGTTCGCCGCCGCCGGGCACCGGATCACCCCGGCCGGCGCGCTGGGCATGGGCGACCGTGATCTCGACGTACGGGTGCAGCGGCTGCTGGTCGCCGACCGGCCGCCCCGGGCGCTCGGTGCCACCGCCCTCGCGGTCGCCAGCACGCTGGTCGCCCTCCCGATCACCCTCTTCCTGTCCTGAGCTGACCCCAGCGCGCTCACGGGCCTCGCCTCGGCCCCGAACCGCGCGCCGCGGCGCCCGCCTTCCGATCCCAAGATCGCGCTCGATCCAGGATCGAGTGGCATCCCACGGCGGACGAGACCACTACCTCCAGGATCGAGCGCGATCTTCCCGGCACACAACTACTACGTGATGTCGTAGACTTATCTACGACATCACGTAGTAGTCAGACATGTAGAGAACCTACGTGTAGGGTGGCTACGACAAGGGAGCCAACACTACGGAGAGCCGGCCATGGACACAGTGCTCCTCGCCCGCCTGCAGTTCGCCACCACCACCTCGATCCACTTCCTCTTCGTGGTCGTCACGCTCGGGCTGGTGACTCTGCTGGTCGGCATGCAGACCGCCTGGGTCCTCACCGGCAACCCGAAGTGGGAACGGCTGACGCGCTACTGGGGCCAGCTCTACGTGATCAACTACGTGCTCGGCATCGCCACCGGCATCGTGATGGAGTTCCAGTTCGGGCTGAACTGGAGCGGCCTGTCGCGCTACGTCGGCAACGTCTTCGGCGCGCCGCTGGCCATCGAGACGCTGGTGGCCTTTTTCCTGGAGTCCACGTTCCTCGGGATGTGGATCTTCGGCTGGCACGGCTGCGCCGGGGCGTACACCTCGCGCTGCTCTGGGGCGTGGCGATCACCGCGTACGCCTCGGCCTTCTGGATCATGGTGACCAACTCGTGGTTGCAGAACCCGGTCGGGTACGAGGTACGCGACGGGATCGCCCACCTCACCGACTTCGGGGCCCTGCTCACCAACCCGAGCCTCGGCATGGCGCTCGGGCACGTGGCCTCGGCCGCGCTGCTGGTCGGCGGGATGCTGATGGCAGCCGTCAGCGCCTGGCACCTGATCCGGCGCACCGCCGACTTCGCGCTGTTCCGCACCTCGCTGCGGATCGGCCTGGTGACCTCGGCACTGGCCATCACGCTGGTGCAGGGCTTCGGCTTCGCCCAGTTCGGCCCGGTGGGCGCGGTGCAGCCGACCAAGTTCGGCGGCGACGGCCCGGAGAACCAGGCACTGATCGCCGAGTGGACCAGCCGGTTCGGCCCCGGCGACTACACCCCGCCGGTGCTGGCCAACGTCGGGCTGGGCTTCATGATCCTGATCGGCCTCACGCTCGGCTGCGTGTGGTTCCTGCTCCCCCTGCTCTTCCGGGACTGGGTCATCCGGCTGCGCTTCCCGCTCTGGCTGATCCTGCTCGCCCTGCCGCTGCCGCTCGTCGCGGTGATCCTCGGCTGGATCGCCCGGGAGGTCGGCCGCCAGCCCTGGGTGGCGTACGGACTGCTCCCCACCGAGCAGGCGGTCTCCCCGGTCAGCGCGCCGCTGATGCTCACCTCGCTGATCGGCTTCAGCCTGCTGCTGGGCACCCTCGCCGTCACCAACTGGGTGCTGCTCGCCCGGCACGCGGCCCGCGGCGCGGCCGACCCGGCGCTCGGTCGCCCACCGGCCCCGCCCAGCGAGCCGGCCCACCCCGAACCCGCCCTGCTCTGAGCCGCTGAGGAGAAGACCGTGGACCTCGCCTGGTACGCCCTGCTCGGCCTCTTCTTCGCCAGCTACCTGGTGCTCGCCGGCTACGACTACGGCGTCGGGCTGCTGCTCGCGCGCGGCGTCGGCCCGGCCGGGCGGCGGCAGGCGCTCACCGCGCTCGGCCCGTTCTTCCTCGGCAACGAGGTCTGGCTGGTGGCCGCCGTGGGCATCCTCTTCGGCGCGTTCCCGGTGCTGGAGGGCGAGTTGCTCGCCGGCTGCTATCCGGCCGTCGCCGGCGCACTGGTCGGCGTCATCCTGGTCACCGCCGGGGTGCAACTGCGCAGCCGGCCCACCGACGAGCGGTCCCGCGCCCGCTGGGACCGCGTCGTGGTGATCGGCAGTGCTCTCGCCGCGCTGGGCTGGGGTGTGCTGCTCGCCGCGTTGTTGCAGGGCGTGCCACGTCAGGCCGACGGGCACGTCGCCGGGGTGTCGCACCTGGCCACCCCGTTCGCGGCCACCGCCGGGCTGGCCATGGTCGCCGCGTTGTTGCAGGGCGTGCCACGTCAGGCCGACGGGCACGTCGCCGGGGTGTCGCACCTGGCCACCCCGTTCGCGGCCACCGCCGGGCTGGCCA
>NZ_JAEVHL010000218.1 GCF_016803395.1 Micromonospora tarensis
CACGCCGCCGGTGGCCTGCTCCGGCGAGATGTAGGAGGCGGTGCCGAGCACCGAGCCGGCGGCGGTGAGCTGGCCGACCAGGTCGGAGCGGGCGATGCCACGCCGAGGGCGTACACGTCGGAGGCCGGGGTGGCCACGCCGCCGGTGGCCTGCTCCGGCGAGATGTAGGAGGCGGTGCCGAGCACCGAGCCGGCGGCGGTGAGCTGGCCGACCAGGTCGGAGCGGGCGATGCCGAAGTCGGTGAGCACCAGCGTGCCGTTCGGCCGGACCAGCAGGTTGCCCGGCTTCACGTCGCGGTGCACGATGCCCTTCTGGTGCGCGGCGTGCAGCGCGTCCGCGGCCTGCGCGACGAGGGCCATCGTCCGGGCCGGGGTGAGCCGGCCGACCCGGCTCAGGGTGGACGACAGGGCGTCGCCCTCGACGTACTCCATGACCAGGAAGGCGATCTGCTGGTCGTTGCCGAAGTCGTAGACGTCCACCACGCCCGGGTGGTTGATGGTGGCCATGGTGCGGGCTTCGCCGCGGAACCGCTCAGCGAAGTCCGGGTCGTCGAGCAGCGCGGGGAGCAGGCTCTTCACCGCGACCGTCCGGCCGAGCACCTGGTCGGTGCCGCGCCAGACGTCGCCCATGCCGCCGCTGGCGATCCGCTCGTCGAGACGGTAGCGGTTGCCGAGCTGGACGCCGGGGCTGAGCATGTCAGCGACCCCCGGGATCAGTGATGGCGGCCCGCATGATCTGGCCGGCGATCCGGGCCGCCTCGGCGCTGCCGCCGGGGCCGGCCTGCTCCAGCATCACGCAGACCGCGGAGACCGGGTTGCCGTCCTTGTCCAGGGCGAAGCCGATGAACCAGCCGTGGTCGGGCCGGTCCGGAGCGGACTGCGCGGTGCCGGTCTTGCCGCCGACCGTGTAGCCGTTGATCGCTGCCTTTTGCCCGGTGCCGTTCCTGACCACGCTGACCATCATGTCCCGCAGGTCGGTGGCGACCTGCGCGCTGACCGGCTGGCGCAACTCCCGGGCCTTGGCGGTGTAGTAGCTGGTCGTCCGGTCCGGGGCGAGCAACTGCCGGACCAGGTACGGCCGCATCTGACTGCCGTTGTGGGCGATCGCGCCGGCGATCATCGCGCCCTCCAGCGGAGTCATCCGGACGTTGTTCTGGCCGATCGAGGACTGGGCCAGCGCGGCCGGGTCGGTGCTGCCGTCCGGGTTCTGCATGTCGCCGGTCCGGCTGGCCGCAGTGGGCAGGCCGTCCTCGCCGAGCTGGCCGACGGTGAGGTCGTCCTGCTCGAAACCGAACTGCCGGGCCTTCTCCTTGATGGTGTCGGCACCGAGCCGTACGCCGAGCTGGGCGAAACCGGTGTTGCACGACTCGGTGACCGCGCTCAACAGGGTGACCTGCGGTTCCGGGCAGATCGACGCGGCGGCGTTGCGGATCGGGCTGCCCGAGGTGGGCGGGGTGTAGCTGGAGCCGGCCGGGATCTGGGTCGTCTTGGTGATGCCGTTCTCCAGGGCCGCCGCCGCCACCACGATCTTGAAGGTGGAGCCCGGCGGCAGCGTCTCGGAGAGCGCCCGGTTCTTCAGCGGGCCGTCCGGGTCCTGCTCCAGCTTGCTGTACGCCGCGGCCGCCTCGGTGCCGTTGTGACTGGCCAATGGGTTCGGGTCGAAGCTGGGCATGGAGACCAGCGCCTGCACCGCACCGGTACGCGGGTCGATGGCGATCGCCGCGCCCCTCTTCGCGCCCACCTCGTTGTTGCGCAGCTGGTCGTACGCCGTGTCCTGGGCGCGCTTGGAGAGCGTGAGCAGCACGTTGCCGCCACCGGTGTCGTCGCCGGTGAACATGTCCTTCAACCGGTCGCCGATCAGCTGGTCGCTGGTGCCGGCCAGGAAGTCGTTCTCCACCCGCTCGATGCCCTGGTCCGCCAGGTTGACCGGCTTGTAGCCGAGCACGTGGGCGTACTTGGCGCCGCCCGGGTAGGTGCGCAGGAACTTGAGGTTGCCGGTGGTCTCCCGGCTGGTAGCCAGGGCCGTGCCGCCGGCCTCGATGTTGCCGCGCTTGCGGTCGTACTCGGCGACCTGGACCCGACCGTTGTAGTCGCTGGTGCGATATTCGTCGGCCTTGTAGGCCTGGATCCAGTTGAGGTTGGCGAAGAGCAGGCCGAACAGGACCATGACGACGACGCCGACCCGGCGCAGGGGTGCGTTCACGGCTTGATCACCTCCGTGGGGGCACCGTGCAGCTGCTCGGGCTGGCCGCCGGCGGGCCGGCCGTCTTGCCGCCCCCTCCGGTCACCGGCCGGCGGGCTCCGTCGGAGACCCGCAACAACACCGCGATCAGCAGCCAGTTGGCCATCAGCGACGACCCACCAGCGGACAGGAACGGGGTGGTCTGACCGGTGAGCGGAATGAGCTTGCTGATCCCGCCGACGATCACGAAGACCTGAAGGCCCAGGGTGAACGCCAGACCGCCGGCGAGCAGCTTGCCGAACGAGTCCCGGACCGCGAGCGCGGCGCGCAGGCCGCGCTCCACGATCAGCAGGTAGACGACCAGCAGGGCGGAGAGGCCGAAGAGGCCGATCTCCTCACCGATGCCGGCGAAGATGAAGTCGTTCTGCACCTCGGGCAGGATCTCCGGCTGACCGCCGCCGGGGCCCGCGCCGAAGAGCCCACCCGTGCCCAGGGCGAGCAGACCCTGGACGAGCTGGTAACCCTTGTCGGTCGGGTCGGCGAACGGGTCGAGCCAGATCTCCGCCCGCAGGTAGAAGTTGGCGAACGGGCCACCGACCGTCGAACCGAGGAAATAGGCGAGGTAGGCGCCGCCGAAGAAGAGGACCAAGCCGATCAGTAACCAACTGACCCGTTCGGTGGCGATGTAGAGGGTCACCACGAACATGCCGAAGTAGAGCAGCGAAGTGCCCAGGTCCTTCTCGAAGACGAGCACCAGGACGCTGATCAACCAGACGCCGACCACCGGACCGAGGTCGCGCCCGCGCGGGAAGTCGATGCCGAGGAAGCGTCGACTGGCCAGCGACAGCACCTCACGCTTGCGCACCAGGTAGTAGGCGAAGAAGACCAGCAGCGCCAACTTGGCGAACTCACCCGGCTGGATGGAGAAGCTGCCCACCCGGATCCACAGCTTCGCGCCGTTGATCTCGGAGATGCTCGACGGCAGCACCGCCGGGATCATCACCAGCACGATGCCGGCCAACCCCAGGGTGTACGCGTACCGGGAGATCGACCGATGGTCGCGCATGAGGGCGAGCAGGCCGGCGGCGAGGATCACCGCACCGAGCGTCCAGGCCAGTTGGCGCCCGCCCTGCCCCGCGAAGACGGCCAGGCTCTCCCGGTCGGCCACCGGGGCATCGCCCAGGTCGATCCGGCGCAGGAAACCCACCCCGAGGCCGTTGAGCAGGGCCACCGCCGGCAGCAGCGCCGGGTCGGCGAACGGCGCGAGGAACCGGATGACCAGGTGCAGACCGAGGAAGACCGCACCGAGCGCGGCGGCGGGCATCCAGAAGTCCGGGGTGACCGTGTCCAGCAGGTTCGCCTCGACGGTCGCCCCGTACGCGGCCACCAACGCCATCGCGAGCAGGAGCAGGGACAGCTCGGCGTTGCGGCGCGACCGCGCCAGGCGTACGCCGGATTGCTCGCCCGCGGTGGCGGGCGAGGGTGCCGGTGTGGCCGCTGCGGTCACGGGTGGATTCCTCAGGATCTCAGCCGACGCTCACTCGGGAGACCGGCAACCGGCCGGGTCGAGCGCCGGCGGGGCCGAGTCGGAGGGCGTTACGTCGGGTGTGGTGGTCGAGCCGGTCCCGCCGACAGCGGAGGTGCTGCCGCCGGTCGGGCTTGCGCTGACGACCCCGTTGGGGGTCGACGACGCCCGGACGCTCGGGCTGCCGTTCGGGGTCGGCGTCGCACCGACCGGCGGTGGCGTTGCCGTGGGCGTGCTGCCCACCGTGGCGGTCGGGTCGAGCGGGCAGAGCGGCTTCAGGTTGGGATTGCTCGGGGTGTCGCTGGTCAGCTCCGCGAGCTGACGCTCGGCGTCCGGCTCGCTCTTGGCCCGGATGCCGACCTTGACGGTGTCCTGCGCGGCGACCGTGAGGTCGTCCAGCCGGGTACCGCTGCGCCGGTGCACGCTGGAGAGGTCCATCCCGGCGATCTGACCCTGGACGCCACGGAAGACGGCGATCTGCCCCTCTTCGGTGGCCCCCACGTAGTACTGGCGCTGGGTGTACGTCCAGCCACCGAAGGCGGCACCGCCGACGATCACCAGCAGGGCCAGCGCCATGGCGGCGGTCCGTACCGGATGTCGCTTCGGCCGGTCCGAATCGTCGTCCGACGCCGCCGGCTCCTCGGGCGCGGCCGGACGCGGCGCGGAGAGCGCCGAGGCCCGGGCGGCCGGAGTCGAGTCGTCGGCGGAGGTGGCCATGCCCCGGTCGCGGGCGGCGGCGCCACCGACGATCGGGCTCGCCTCGACGATGTCCTGGTCCGTGGCATCGGCGATGATCACCGTGATGTTGTCCGGCCCACCGCCGCGCAGCGCGAGCTGCACCAGCCGCTCGACGCACTGCTGCGGGTCGGGGTACTCCCGCATGGTCTCGCCGATGGTTTCGGCGCTGACCACACCTGAGAGACCGTCGCTACAGATCAGATACCGGTCGCCTGGCAGAACCTGACGCACCGAGTATTCCGGGTCGATGTCCCGACCGTCGAGGGCCCGGGTGAGCAGGGACCGCTGTGGGTGACTGCTCGCCTCCTCGGCGCTGATCCGGCCTTCGTCGACGAGCATCTGGACGTACGTGTCGTCCTTGGTGATCTGCGCGAACTCACCGTTGCGCAGCAGATAGGCCCGTGAGTCGCCGATGTGGACCATGCCCAGTTTGCTGCCGGTGAAGAGGGTCGCCGTCAGCGTGGTGCCCATCCCCTCCAGCTGTGGGTTGGCGTCCACCGTGTCGCGGAGTTGTTGGTTGGCGGTGCCCACGGCCGAACGCAACGCGTCGACGAGGGCGTCGCCCGGGACGTCCTCGTCGAGCGGCGCCATGGCACCGATGACGATGTTGCTGGCGACGTCACCGGCGGCCATACCGCCCATGCCGTCGGCAACGGCGAGTAACCGCGGCCCGGCGTAGACGGAGTCTTGATTGCCGTCTCGGATCAGACCGCGGTCGCTGTGGGCCGCATAGCGCAGGGTCAGAGTCATGGCCGTAATTCGAGGGAAGTGCGGCCGATCCGGATCGGCACGCCGAGGGGGACGGGGGTTGGTCCGGTGACCTTAGCGCGATCGAGGTACGTGCCGTTAGTCGAGCCGAGGTCCTCGACGTACCACTGCCCGTCACGCGGCACGAGCCGGGCGTGTCGCGCGGAGGCGTAGTCGTCGGTGATGACCAGGGTGGAGTCCTCAGCCCGCCCGATGGTGATCTGCGCTTCACCGAGGGTGATCCTGGTGCCGGCCAGCTGACCCGCTGTCACCACCAGCTGGTGCGCCGCCCTGCCCCGCTTCACCTTCGCCGGCTTGGCCGCCTGCCCCGTCGAGGCGCCCACCGCGCGTGGCGCGGCCACCAGACGCCCGGACCGGGCGCCCGCGAAGAGATCCCGGCGGATCACACCGACCACCGTGAACACGAAGATCCACAGCAGGATCAGGAACCCGAACCGGGCAACGGTGATGACCAGTTCCGGCAAGGCGGATCAGCCGTCCACGCGGAAGGTCAGCGTCGTCGTGCCGAGCTGGACCATGTCACCGGGGTTGAGCGCGACGGCGGAGACCCGCTGCCCGTTCACCATGGTGCCGTTGGTCGAACCCAGGTCGGTAAGCACGACCTGGCCCCCGTCGAAATCCAGCCGGGCGTGTCGCCGGGAGATGCCGACGTCGGGCAGGCGCAGGTTGGCCTGGTCACCGCGACCGATCACCGTCGACCCCATCTGGAGGGGGTAGGTGCGACCGTCACCGGAGACCAGCCGGACATTGCGACCACCACCGTGCCCGGGCGGCGGGCCGTAGCCACCACCCTGGTCGTACGCGGGGTAGGCGGGCGGACCGGCGTCGTAGCCGGGTGCCGACACCGGGGCGACCTCGCCGCCGGTGTAGACCTCGGCCGTGACCCGGAACATGCCCGTGTCAAGGCCCTCGCCTCGCTCGATCTCCACGATCACGTCGCCGTAGACCGTCCACGCCTGCTCGCCGATGAACTCCGCCTGCGACTGGGCCAGCTCCTGGGCCAGCGCGGCGGCGTACGGCGCCAGCCGACTGTGGTCGAACGGCGAGAGATCGATCACGTAGCGGTTGGGCACCAACGTGCGCCCACCGGCCAGGATCGCCTTGTGCGCCTCGGCCTCCCGCTGCATGGCGTTGAGGATCTCCACGGGGTGGACCACCCCTTTGAAGACCTTGGCGAAGGCCCCTTCGACCAGGCCTTCCAGACGCTTCTCGAAGCGTTGCAGCACGCTCACCGGCTCCTCCTCGGGTCCCGAGGACATGATGGTATCCGGCCGGCGCGCGCGCAGCTCACACGCCGCTCGGCCGCCTGCTCTCGGCCCGTTCGGAAGGACCGGGACTGCCGTGCTAATCTTTCGTCCGCCACGAACGGTAACCGCTCGTGGCGAGCGTCGGGGACAGCGTAGTATTCCCCAGGCCCGTTGGAGACAGCGGGACCGGGGCGGCTACAGTGTTCCGGGTTGTGCCACGGGGATGTGGCGGAATGGCAGACGCGCACGGTTCAGGTCCGTGTGCCCGAAAGGGCGTGGGGGTTCAACTCCCCCCATCCCCACCACTGGCGAGGGCTCCGCGTAACGCGGGGCCCTTCCGTCATATCGGGGCGTGCCGGACGTCACGCTATGCTCCGATGGATTCTGCCTCCGATGGACCAGGAGTGGCGTGTGAGTGTCGCGTTGGTGACAGGGTCGGGCGGTCTGATCGGCTCCGAGGCGGTCCGGCACTTCGCCGGCCTCGGTCTGGACGTCGTCGGCATCGACAACGACATGCGCCGGTACTTCTTCGGCGAGGACGGCTCCACAAGCTGGAGCCTGGAACGGCTCGGCCGTGACCTGGGTAACGCGTACACCCACTTCGCGGTGGACATCCGGGACCGCGACGGCCTGGAGCAGGTGTTCAAGAAGTACGGTTCGGACATCGCCGTGGTGATCCACAGCGCCGCGCAGCCCAGCCACGACTGGGCGGCCAAGGAGCCGTACACGGACTTCGACGTGAACGCCGGCGGCACGCTCAACATGCTGGAGAACACCCGCCGGCACGCTATCGACGCGGCGTTCATCCACTGTTCGACGAACAAGGTCTACGGCGACCGGCCCAACAGCCTGCCGCTGGTCGAGCTGGAGACCCGGTACGAACTGCCCGAGGACCACAGGTGGTACCAGGGCATCACCGAAGAGATGTCGATCGACCACTCGCTGCACTCGATCTTCGGTGCCTCGAAGGTCGCGGCGGACGTGATGGTCCAGGAGTACGGGCGCTACTTCGACATGAAGACGGCCTGCTTCCGTGGTGGCACGCTGACCGGCCCGGCGCACTCGGCAGCCGAGCTGCACGGGTTCCTGGCCTACCTGATGCGCTGCGTGATGGAGGGCCGGACGTACAACCTCTTCGGCTACAAGGGCAAGATGGTCCGCGACGCGATCCACTCGCACGACGTGCTCACCGCGTTCGAGGCGTTCTTCCGGGCACCGCGTTCCGCGGAGGTCTACAACCTCGGCGGTGGCCGGCACTCCAACACCTCCCACATCGAGGCGTTCCGGATCGCCGAGGAGATCGCCGGTCGAGAGGCGCGGATCAACTACGTCGAGCAGAACCGCACCGGCGACCACCAGTGGTACGTCAGCAGCATGGCCCGGTTCGAGGCGCAGTACCCGGACTGGAAGATCACGTACGACGTGCCGATGATCCTGCGGGAGATCTACGAGGCCAACGTGGACAAGTGGGTGGCCAAAGCATGACCACGCGGACCAAGCGCAACGTGCTCGGCGTCCTGGTCGACGCCACCGACTACGCCACGGCGACCGACGCGGTGGTGACCGCGGCCCACGAACGACGCCCCCTCGCGCTCACCGCGTTGGCCGTGCACGGTGTGATGACCGGTGTGCTGGACCCGGCGCACAACGCGCGGCTCAACTCCTTCGACGTGGTCACGCCGGACGGGCAGCCGGTGCGGTGGGCGCTCAACCTGCTGCACCACGCCGGGCTCACCGACCGGGTCTACGGGCCGACGCTGACCCTGCACGTGCTCTCGCGTTTCGCCGACGAGGGGCTGCCGGTCTACCTGTACGGCTCGACCGAGGAGACCCTCACCAGGTTGATCCCGGCCCTGGAGCGGATGTTCCCCGCGTTGAAGATCGCCGGGGTGGAGCCGTCCAAGTTCCGTGCCGTCCAGCCCGGCGAGGACGCCGAGATCGCCGACCGGATCCGGTCCAGCGGTGCCCGGCTGGTCCTGGTCGGGCTCGGCTGCCCGCGCCAGGAGGTCTTCACGTACGCCATGCGGCCGTTGCTCGACATGCCGATGATGGCGGTCGGCGCGGCCTTCGACTACCACGCCGGGCTGCTGCGCCAGCCCCCGCCGTGGATGCAGCGTGCCGGCCTGGAGTGGTTCTGGCGTCTCGGTCTGGAGCCGAAGCGGCTCTGGCGCCGCTACGTGATCCTCAACCCCGCCTACCTGGGTCGGCTCGCCGCCCAGAAGGTCGGTCTGTGGAAGGCCCAGCCGCCGGCCCCGGCGACCGAGCGCCCAGCCACCTTCTCGGTCTGACCTCTTCAGACAACACGAGGCCCCACCCGGCGTGCCCGGGGTGGGGCCTCGTGCGTGGCGGGGCCGGTCAGACGGTCAGGGTCCAGGTGTTGATGTAGCCGGTGTCGGCCGCGTAGGTGTCCCGCGCCTGGAGGCGCCAGATGCCGTCGGCCGCCTCACCGGACACGTTCACCGTGTAGGTGGCGTTCACGTTGTCGGCGCTGTCCGAGGTGCTGCTGTTCTTCAGCCGGTACGCGCTGCCATCCGGGGCGAGCAGGTCGATGACCAGGTCGCCGCGGTAGGTGTGCACGATGTTCACCGCGACCGTGGCGGCGGACGAGGCGTTCCGACCACAGCCGGAGATGGTGATCGAGCTGGTCACCGCCGAGCCGGCGTCCGGAATCGACACGTCGGTGCCGTTGCTACCGGTGCAGCCGGTGGGCGGCGGCGGGGTGCTGCCGGTGCCCACGTAGAGCAGCAGGTTGGGCGAGCCCGAGCCGGGGTTCGACACCACGTTGGGGGTCGCGTTGGCCACCAACTGGTTGCGAACCTGGGCCGGCGTCCAGCTCGGGTTGGCGCTGGCCACCAGGGCCGCCGCGCCGACCACGTGCGGCGTGGCCATCGAGGTGCCGCTGATCGTGTTGGTAGCGGTGTTGCTGGTGTACCAGGCCGAGGTGATCGACGAGCCGGGCGCGAAGATGTCCAGGCAGGTGCCGACGTTGGAGAACGACGAGCGGGCGTCCGAGCTGGTCGTCGAGCCGACCGTGATGGCCTCCGTGGTACGCGCCGGCGAGGTGTTGCACGCGTTCGCGCCGTTGTCGTTGCCGGCCGCCAGGCCGTACGTCACACCCGAGGCGATCGAGTTGCGGACGGCGTTGTCCAGCGAGGTGTTCGCCCCGCCACCGAGGCTCATGTTCGCCACCGCCGGCTTGATCGCGTTCGCGGTGACCCAGTCGACGCCACCGATCACACCGGCGTTGGTGCCACTGCCGGAGCAGTTCAGCACCCGTACGCCCACGAGCTGGACGCCCTTGGCCACCCCGTACGCGGATCCGCCGACGGTGCCGGCCACGTGCGTGCCGTGCCCGTTGCAGTCGTCGGCCGACCCGCCGTCCACAGCGTCGTAGCCGGAGGTGGCCCGACCGCCGAAGTCGTTGTGGGAGAACCGGATGCCGGTGTCGATGATGTAGGCGTGCACGTTGCTCGCCGTGTTCGGGTAGGTGTAGGAGCTGTCCAACGGCAGGTTGCGCTGATCGATCCGGTCGAGGCCCCAGGAGGGCGGGTTGGCCTGGGTACCGGAGATCGACACGGTGTGGTTCTGCTCGACGTACGCCACCGCCGGGTCGGCCGCGATCCGGGCCGCCGCCTTCGCGCCCACAGTGACCTCGAAGCCGCGCAGCGCGGCGCCGTAGGTGCGGGCCACAGTGCCGCCGTGTCGTCCGGAGAGCCGCTTCGCGGTGTCGCCGACCCGGTCCCGGGCCACCGCGCTGTCCTTGAGCACGACGATGTAGCTGTCCGGCACGGCGGTGACTCCGCCGGCGGCCTGCACCACGCCGACGGGCTCGGCGGCCAGGGCTGGGGTGCCGACGGCCAGCACGGTCGCCGCGGCCACCCCGATCAGTACGGACCTTCGTGGAAGACCCATCTCCTACCTCCCTCTGACCGGCGGCGGAACGTGACACCGGCCCCGGAATCAATCGACGTGCGCCGATCAAGCTGAGGGTAGATCAGCTCTCCGGCAGTTGAACATGCCGAAACGGCCATACCTTCGGGTGATGACCCCCTACGGGCCCGGCGTCCGGGGCGAACGGGGGACGGGCCCGGATTCGCCTCGCCGCGATCCGGGGAAGACTCTCGAACATGGAGAGTCAGCTCACCATTCTGCTCCCGATCGCAGCCGTCTGGCTGGCCGCCGGCGTCGTCGCCGACGGCCTGCCCCGGCTCCGGAACGCCCGCCTGCTGCGCCGGCGTACCGGATGGTTGTTGGTGCTGGCCCTCACCGGCGTGGCGCTCACCGCGGCCGTGCTCGGCGGCGGGTTGTTCAGTGCCGGCACCGCCCCGGTCGACCAGGCCGCCGCCGGGCTCACAGTGGCCGCCGGCCCGGCGCTCTGTCGCGACGATCTCCCTCGGGTACGGCGGATCCGCCGGCTGTCGGGGCCGGGGGCCGGCGCCGGTTCCGTCAGCCGGCCCCCCGGCCAC
>NZ_JAEVHL010000219.1 GCF_016803395.1 Micromonospora tarensis
GTACACCGCGCCCGCGGCAGCGGCCGGCCACACCGACGGCGTGCGTGTCGACGACCGCGTCGGCACGCGGCCGGTGGCGATCGCGCCGTCAGCGGGTCGCCGGTCGGCGTGACCGGTACGGACCGGGTCGACCACGAGGCCGGCGCCGAGCGCACGATCCCGCTGGACGAGCAGCGCCCGCCGGCCGACGCACCGGCGCCTGTCGAGTTCGAGCCGGCCAACACGGTCGAGGAGGACCTGCTCGCCGCCGCCAGCTCCGGCAGCACCGACACGTTCCTGTCCACCCTGCTCCTGGCCCGGGTGCTGCTGCCAGCGGCACCGGACTCGACGCGCGGGAGCCGCCCCGGCGACTCCGGCTTCGTCTGGCAGACGGCACAACTCGACGACGAGACGTACGTGGTGGTCTACACGTCGCCGGAGCGCCTGGCCGACCACGTCGAGGGCGACGTCGACACGGTCCGGGTGAAGTTCGCCCAACTGATCCGGCGCTGGCCCGACGAGGACTGGTCGTTCGCCGTCAACCCGGGCACGCCGGTCGGTGCCAAGTTGCCCGGCGAACAGATCGTCGCGTTGGCCAACTGGGCCGCCGAGGTGGGGCTCGGGGACGACCTGGAGGTCGACCAGGAGGAAGCGCCGGCTGCCGCGGAACCCACCGCTCGCCCGCGCTACGCCCCCGCGGCGGTCGACCCGACCCGACCGACGGTCATGCAGAAGGCGATCGCGCCGAGCCAGCTCGCGTACTACCTGGATCGGGGGTACGACCGGGTCTCCGGGTTCGTGCACCGGGCCGGCGAGCTGGCCCACCTGACCACGCCGGCTCAGGTGCACGACGCGCTCGGGCTCAACTACCCCGGTTCCCCGTTCGCCCGGGACGCCGAGGAGATCTACGTGCTGCGGTGGCCGGCGCACCGACCGAGCCTCTACCGGATTCCGTACGGCGGACAGAACGAGCCGGCGATGCGGGCCATGGAGGGCTGGGTCATCGAGCGCCCGCCGTTCCGGGGCAACGGTTTCGCCCCGGGCGAGAGCAGCGACGTGGTGGCCGAGTTCAAGGTGGACAGCGCGCGGCTCCCACACGGGGCCCAGCTGTGGCGGATCGGCGCGGACGGCACCGAGCGGGTGGTCGCGGAGCTGGACACGACGCGGTGGTCTGGCGACGGGTCGGTGAGGCGTGATGCGCGACGGTTACGTGGCCCGCTGGCAGGGCCGGGAATACCAGGCCAGCCCGGACGGCGACGACATCCGGCTCTACCAGCCCGAGCCGGGTGAGGGCTTCGAGGAGGTCCGCCCGGGCCGCTACGTCCGGGTGCTGCCGGCGAGCGAGATCGAGGATCTGGCGTACGTGCGGACCACCTGCACCTGGCAGGGGCAGCCGTTCATCGTGCTCGGCGAGCACGACGCCTGGCTGCGGGTGGAGTACACCGGTGGCCGCTGGCCGGTCGCCGAGGCGATGCGGCTGGAGGTCTTCGACTTCGGCGTCTACCAGGGTTGGGCACCGGCCGCCGAGGTCACCGACCTGCGGGAGCAGCGGGTCTGACCGGTCAGCTCTTCGTCCACCGCAGGATCTCGCCCAGCACCAGCTCCGGCGCCTCCAGGTGCGGGAAGTGCCCCACCCCGTCGAGCAGCCGCCACTCGTAGGGTGCGACGACGTACCGGCCGGAGCCCAGGGCGGTCCGGGGCAGGGAGGCGGAGTCCAACGCGCCGTGCAGTTGCAGGGTCGGGGTGGCCAGCGGCTTCTGCATCAGGCGGACGAACCGGTAGCCGTGCAGCCGTAGCACCGAGCGGAACGCCCAGCGGTACCCCTCCAGCGCGCAGAACGCGGCCTGCGGGATGCGCATCGCCTCCCGGCACCGCTCGGCGTACGCCTCGAAGTCCGGGCCGGCCACCCAGTGTGGACCGCCCCAACGGCGCATGATGTCCCCGACGGCCGCCGCGCCGTCCCGGGTCAGCACGTGCTCGTAGCGGGGTAGCTGGAACTTCAGCGCCGGGGTGGAGGCGGCGAACTGCCCGCGCGGGTCGGCGAAGATGGCGGCGCGCAGTCGCAGCGGGTGCGGTGCCCCGAGCACCACGAGCCGCCGCACCAGGGACGGGTGGAACGAGGCCACCGTCCAGGCGACCATGCCGCCGAGGCCGGTGCCGACGATCGTCGCCGAGCGCTCGCCGAGCGCGCGGATCAACCCGGCGATGTCGGCGGCGAGGGTGTAACCGTCGTACCCCCGTGGTGGTTTGTCGCTGGCACCGTAGCCGCGCAAATCGACGGCGACCGCCCGGAAGCCGGCGTCGGCTGTCGCGGGCAGCATCTGGTGCCATGCCCACCAGTGCTCGGGGAAGCCATGCAGGAAGAGCACCATCGGGCCGGTGCCGGCCTCGACGACGTGGAACCTGCTGCCGTTGGCGCCGACGAAGCGGTGCGTCCACGGCCCCTCGGTGAGGACACAGGACTCGTCGACGGCTCCGTCGCGCTGGTCGGTCATGGTTGACAGCCTAGGACCCCGTCGCTGGGCCACCGTATCGCCGGCCCGGGCGCGTCCGACGGTGGTCAGCCGACCGGGCTGATGTCGACGATGGTGGCCGGGGTGCCCGGGCCGCAGTCGACGGCCGGGTCGGCCGGCCCGATGGTGACCCGGACTGTCGTGCCGACGGTGAAGGTGCCCTTGCCGGCGCCGTGCAGCGCGTACTCCCGGCCGTCGTCGGTGAGCAGGCCGTAGCAGGGACCGTCGCCGCCCCGGGTGATCCGTCCGGCCAGTGCGTTGGCCCGGTGGGCGTCGGTGGGTCGGCGCGGCGGCCCGGTGGGCGGGCCCAGGGTGGGCAGCGGGACGCGGGAGCGCGACGGACGGCCGGCGGGGGGCTGCTGGTCGGCCACGGCATCTCCTCCTGATACGGGCGATGCCCGGGCAGGTGACCTGCCCGGGCATCGCCGTGTTGCGGGTGTTGCCTGATCAGAGGATCAGTTGAAGCGGACGTTCGTGTAGATGCCGTCCTGCGACACGACCCTGATCTTCCGGCCGGTGGCCGGGAGCTTGACGCCGTGGTTCGGCAGCTCCTCGTACCAGTACTTCTGGGTGTCGTCGAACAGCGGCTGCGCAGCCTGGCCACGGACGTACTGCGGCTGGCTGTTGATGTGCAGCGTGAACGAGTCCGCCTTCTTGAGGCTGAACGGCGCGTCGTAGACCTGGACGCGGGCCCGCCAGGGGGCACCGGTCAGGTTGTAGAGCGGCCGCGGGTGCGCGTCGATGATCAGGTTTCGACCCTCACCCGGGTGCTCGAACGTGTCGTTGTCGTCCCACCGCAGGTTCCAGTAGGAGATCAGCAGACCCTCTTGGTACGCGTAGTGGTCGACCCAGTCCGGCCGGGTGTTCTGGTAGCCGAAGTAGTACGGGCCGGTCTTGAGGTACTTGTCGTACGAGGTGTACGACCGGGTGCCGGCGATGTAGTAGTTGTCGAATGCCTTGGTGTAGGTCTCCGCGGCGATCTCGAACTTGCCCGCGAAGGTCCAGCCGTTGGCGCCCGACTCGGCGCCGTCGGTGAACACGGTCTGACCGTCGGCGGTCACGGTGATCGCGTCACCGTAGAAACCGCCCCGGGACAGGCCACCGTCGGTCTGGTAGCGCAGCCGGAACTGCACGACCTTGCCCGCCACGGAGTTCATCGGGATGTTGACGTCGACCCACTTGCCGCTGCTGGAGCCGTCCAGGGCGAACCGCCCGGGGGAGATCTCCTTCAGCGGGTTTCCGTTGGCGGTGCCGGGCAGGGTCGCCCAGGTCTTGCCGCCGTCGACCGAGGCCTCGAAGAACAGGTAGTCGAACCCGGCCTCGATGTTGTAGCGGCCCTTCATGCTGAGGGCGGCCGACGACTTCCCGGTGAGGTCGAGCGTCCGGGTCATCGTGCTGTTGAGGTTGTCCTCGTTGCCGGTGAAGAACTGCTTGGTGCCCGCGAACGGCGCGCCGTTGGAGAAGGTGTAGTCCCGGGGCGGAAGCGTGACCACCGCGGCCTGCGCCTCCGGCGAGTTGTACTCCTGCGGGCCGAGCTTCACGGTGCGCTTCTCGTTCAGCCCGATCGTGTCGTAGTCGAGCCAGCCGAGCTGGAGCTTGTTCCACGCGCCGAGGTCGCCACCGCGCTCGCCGATGCCACCGTCGTTCTTGGCGCCGAGCCGGCTCTGGGCCATCAGGGTCCAGTGCTCGTTGTTGTTGTCGCCACCGTTGATGACGTTGTAGTCGTCCGGCAGACCGAGGTCGTGACCGTACTCGTGGTAGAAGACGCTCCGGCCGCCGTTCTCCGGCTGGATGGTGTAGTCACCGATCCACACGCCGGTGTCGCCGATCTCGGTGCCGCCGGCCGGGAAGTTCTCCGGGCCGGTGTTGCCCTGGTCCGAGGCGTACGCGTACCAGCGGTGGCTCCAGATGGCGTCCTCACCCTGGATCGGGTCACCGTCGGCCTGGTCACCGCCGGAGTGGACGATCTGGAAGTGGTCGATGTAGCCGTCCGACTCGTTGAAGTTGCCGTCACCGTCGAAGTCGTACCGGTCGTACTCGTCCATCGACCGAACGTCGGCGGCGATCTCCTCGTCGGTGCGGCCGGCGGCCTTCTGGTCGGCGACCCACTCGTTGGCGGCGTCGCGGACCAGCTCCCAGGTGTTGTCGCAGACGTTGCTGTCGCAGACCGCCTTGTCGTTGGCCGGGTTCTTCGGCTGGTCGTCCGGGATCGGGTCGTCGGACCGGCCGTAGCGGGCCTCGTTGTACTTGACCTTGACCCAGTCGGTGACCTCGCCCTCGACGCTGTAGCGACCCGAGGACTGGGCCTCGTAGTACTGCTTCAGCGACTCGTCGCCGGGGTTGGTGCCGAAGTAGAGCTGCCGGTAGTGCTCGGCGTTGAAGTCCGGCTGCCAGACTGTGGAGTTGTCCACCGCCCGGTTGGGTGCCGGAATCTCGTTGCGCAGCGGGCCGTCGAACTTGGTCGGGCCAGCCGTGTCGGGGTCGATGTTCTTGTCCGGGAAGTCCGGGTGCCGCTCGTTGCCGAACTCGGCGAGGATCACGAAGATCTTGTCGGTGCGCTCGCGGGAGAGTTCGACGTACTGGTCCTCGGTCTGGACCACGCCCGTGCCGGTGGTCCGGGCGGCGGCCCCGTCGGCCTGGGTCCTACCGACCTTGACGACGGTGCTGCCGTTGATCTTTTCTGCCTTCGCCTTGCCGGAGAGGACCTTGCTCAGGCCCTCGTCGCGCAGCGCGCGCCGCTTCTCTTCCAGCGGGTTCGGCAGGTCGTGGTCCGCATGGGCGGGCTCGGCGACCGACGGAGCGGCCGTCGGCAACTTCGGCTGGGGCGCCGCCGAGGCGGACGGGCCGAAAGCCAGGCCTGTCGCCGTCAGTGAGAGCCCGAGCAGACCCACTGCGACTTTGCGCACGTGGTACCTCCGGTGTGAGGGAACCGGCCCAACGGGGGTACAGGCCGGTGGGAGATCGATCCCACGAGTGGGACCAATGGTGAACTTAGACACTGGCGGGACAGGTGGGAAGATGCCCGCGTCGATTTGTTGCAAGATTTTGTTGGGAATGCTTTTCACCGTCACACCCCGGCGGTTCATCAGCCACGCTGACCAGCACGGACCGGGACGCGAACGTATACAACGAACTTTTTCGATTAATGTGATCGCACATACGACAGTGGGGCCGACGGCGTCTCCGCCGTCGGCCCCACCGCTACCGCTGTCGTCAGTTGTCGCAGTGCGAAACCGTCACTTCTTCGCCGGGGTGACGAAGATCGTGGCCGACGAGTTGTCCTTCGCCGCCTTCTTGATGGTGAGCGAGACGCCGTAGTTCACGCCCTGGTCGCCCGGGTTACCGGTGCCCAGCACGATCGCGCCACCGCCCAGCGTCACGCCGTAGAACTCCGGCGCGGGGCTGCCGTCCGGGTGGGTGACCCGGGTGGTGTACGGCGCGTTGTTCCGCGACGGCACCACCACCGACGCGTCGTTGTCCCGGGCGTAGGCGGCGCCGTCGCGCATCTCGATGCCCGGGTACCAGCCCTTGGCGTCGGTGAACGACTTCACCGGCGCCTGCCCCTTGAACTTCGTGCAGTACTCGCTGTACGGCTCGTCGGCCGCCTCCAGGCACTCAGTGAAGGGGTACGTCCGCTGTAGCGAGAACGCCGCGTTCGCCGACTGCGGACGGCTGGGCAGGTTGTCCGTCACCGACGGGTCCTTCACCGCCGCCTCGCCGGTACGCCGGTACGGGTCGAAGTGCGAGTCGACGATGAGCAGCCCGCCCTTCGCGCCGTAGCTGGGCAGTGCGGTCATCTGCCCGGTGACGTGGTTGACGTCGCCGAGCGCGGTGTCCCGGTACCACACCAGCATGCCCGGGGCGTTGTAGGAGAGCCGGTCGACCTTCCACGCCTCGTGCGAGTAAATGGTGTCGTAGGCGTACTGCAGGCCCTTGTCGAAGCCGTCGAAGTTGCGCCACTCGGCCAGGTAGTACTGGGCGTGCACCTCGGTGCCGCCGGAGACCGTCCAGCCCTCGCCGGTGGTGTCGACGAAGGTGCCGCCGGTGGCCGTCCAGCCGTTGGCGCCGCCCTCGACGTCGTCACTCCAGGTGGTGGCGCCGCCGCCGGTGACCGAGAAGTCGTCGACGAACCAGTTGCGCTCCTCGAACGCCTCGTCGGTAGCCAGCCGCAGCCGCACCTGAACCGTGCTGCCGGCGTGCGCCGACAGGTCGACGTAGTCGTGCCGCCAGCCGTCGGTGCTGCCGGTCAGGCCGTACTTCTTGCCACCGAAGTCGTTCATCCGGCCGTTCGGGTCGCCGTAGTTGTCCGGCGTGGTGACGACAGTGCCGGCCTCGTCGTACACCTTCTGCTCGGTCCAGGTCGTACCGCCGTCCGTCGACAGCTCGACGAAGCCGTAGTCCCAGTCCTCCTCGATGATGTAGTTGTTCCACATCCAGAACTTGGCGTCGGCCGCCGCCGGCACGTCGACCGAGCGGCTCAGCTTGACGTCGGCCCAGCTCTGGTCGTTGTTGCTGTGCCACATCTTGGTGCCGCTGTGCGGCGTGGCCAGCGTCGTGATCTTGTCCGGCAGGTCGACCTTGATGCCGTCCTCGGAGTCGATCGGCGTACGGGAGGTCTGGCCGAGCTTGACCTCACGCGGGTTCGAGCCGGGGCGGATGGTCAGCGGGTCGGCCCAGCCGAGCACCCACTTGTCCCAGATGCCCATGTGCGTCGGCAGCGCCTGGAAGATCTCACCGGAGTGCGAGCCCGACGCCATCAGGTCCCAGAAGTCCACGTCGGAGTCGGCGTTGCCGGAGGTGTCGTAGAGGTCCGGCAGGCCCAGGTCGTGGCCGAACTCGTGGGCGAAGACGCCGACCCCGGCGTCCTCCGGCTGCACGATGTAGTTCGACACCTTCAGGTTGGTGCCCGGGATGCTGTAGCCGCCCGGAACCGAGGAGGAGTGCGCCCAGACGGCGTACACGCCCTGGTCGCCGCCGCCGCGCGACTTGCCCTGCCCGGCGTGCACCAGCACGAGGTGGTCGATCACGCCGTCCGGCTCGAAGAGGTTGCCGTCACCGTCGCGGTCGGCCTGGTCCTCGATGTCGTAGTCGGCCCACGGGAAGCTCGGGTCCTTCGCGGCGAGCGCGTCGATCGCGTCGCCCGCCAGTTTGCCCGCGCCGGCCGGGTTGTCCGGGTGGCCGTTCATCGACTGCTCACGGCCGGGGACCCAGTTGCCGTCCTCGTCCTGGGTGCAGCGGTTGGCCGCGTACCAGCCCTCCGAGTGCGGCACGGTGATCCACGGGCTGGCCTGCCCGTCCACCGTGTACGCGTTCTTGGACATCTCCAGGTACATGTTGTGCATGGTGCGACCGGAGAGGTCGACGCCCTTCTTGCCGTCCGGGCCGCGCAGGTCGGTGCGGACCCGCTCGGTGATGCCCTTCTTGCTGTACAGCATCTTGTTGTAGTGCGACGGCGAGAAGTCCGGCACCCACATCGAGTTGTTGTCCTCGTGGGGCAGGTTCGCCGGGTTCGGGATGGTGTTGTGCTTCGGGCCGTTCTGGACCGTGCCGGGCACGCAGGTGCGGTCCTCGAACACCGTCTTGGGGACCATGACGTCGGTGAAGTCGTCGTTGGCCTTGTCGTTGAACTCCACCAGCAGCGTGAGCAGCTTCGCCGTCTGGGTGGTGGGCGCCTTCTTGAACTGGCGGGGGTTCTTGCCCGTCTTCAGTGACTGAGCTTCGGCCTTGGCCAGCTGCCGCGCGGTCACCGGGTTGCCTCGGGCGTGCTTCTGGTCGAACTGGCGCGCGGACTCCACGGCAGGGGTGTAGACGCCACCCTTGCCCTTGACCTCACGGCCGGTGGTGTCCGGCTGCACCTCGGGCTCGGCGTAGTTGATGTAGTACTCGTCCGCCCCGATCACCGCCCGGGGGGTGCCGGACGCCGACTGGGCAGCCGCGCTGCCACCCACGGTCAGTGACGTGGCCGCGAGGGCGATGACGGGTAGCGCGACGAGTAGTCGTCGACGCGACCCCGGATGGGAGTTTCTGTTCATGCCACTCCGTTTCTCGGGCAGAGAGGACGTCGGCCGGATCCGGTGGGCAGGGAGCTCATCGGGGCCGCCCGACGAGCGTGAAACTAAATGACGAACAACCCGCACGGCGGGATCGTGATCGATGCGTTATCTGTTTAACCGACGTACCTGGTCGATGTTTCGGACGTACCTCCATAAAAGACAACGGTGGGTGACGGTCCGTCCGGACCGCCACCCACCGTTCGGGTACGCCTACCGTCAGTCCTCGTCGGACTTGGCGCCGCTCATCCCGGAGGAGATCAGATCCATCACCGAGGAGTCCTGGAGGGTGGTCACGTCGCCCAGCGACCGGTTCTCCGCCACGTCCCGCAGCAGCCGGCGCATGATCTTGCCGGAGCGGGTCTTTGGCAGCTCCGGCACCAACATGATCTGCCGCGGCTTGGCGATCGGCCCGAGCGTCTTCGCCACGTGGTTGCGCAGATCGGCGATGAGCTGCTCACCCGCGTCGCCGCTGATGTCCGTGCTGCCGCGCGGAATGGCGAACGCGACGATCGCCTGACCGGTGGTCGGGTCGGTCGCACCGACCACAGCCGCCTCGGCCACCGACGGGTGCGACACCAGCGCCGACTCCACCTCGGTCGTCGAGATGTTGTGCCCGGACACCAACATCACGTCGTCGACCCGGCCGAGCAGCCAGATGTGCCCGTCGTCGTCCTTCTTCGCGCCGTCACCGGCGAAGTACATGCCCTGGAAACGCGACCAGTACGTCTCGATGAACCGGTCGTCGTCACCCCAGATGGTGCGCAGCATCGACGGCCAGGGCTCGCGCAGCACCAGGTAGCCGCCGCCACCGTTCGGCACCGACTGGCCCTGGTCGTCCACCACGTCGGCCACGATGCCCGGCAGCGGGGCCATCGCCGAACCCGGCTTCGCCGCGGTCACCCCCGGCAACGGCGAGATCATGATCGAGCCCGTCTCGGTCTGCCACCAGGTGTCCACGACGGGCAGCTCACCCCGGCCGATGTGCTGCCGGTACCAGATCCACGCCTCCGGGTTGATCGGCTCGCCGACGCTGCCCAGCAGGCGCAGCGACGACAGGTCGAAGCCGGCTGGAATGTCGTCGCCCCACTTCATCATCGTCCGGATCAGGGTGGGGGCGGTGTACAGGATGCTCACCCCGTACTTGTCGACGATCTCCCAGAACCGGCCCTTGTGCGGGGTGTCCGGGGTGCCCTCATACATCACCTGGGTGGCACCGTTGGAGAGCGGACCGTACACGATGTAGGAGTGCCCGGTGACCCAGCCGATGTCGGCGGTGCACCAGTAGACGTCCGTCTCCGGCTTCAGGTCGAACACCGCGTGCGTCGTGTACGACGCCTGGGTGAGGTAACCGCCGGTGGTGTGCAGAATGCCCTTCGGTCGAGCCGTGGTGCCGCTGGTGTACAGGATGAAGAGCGGGTGCTCGGCGTCGAACGGCTGCGCCGTGTGCTCGGCCGACGCGGTCTCCACCGTCTCGTGCCACCAATGGTCCTTCTCCGACCAGGCCACCTCCTCGCCGGTGCGGCGGACCACCAGCACGTGCTCGATCGACGGGCAGCTCGCCACCGCCTCGTCCACTGTGGGCTTCAGCGCCGAGGGCTTGCCCCGCCGGTAACCACCATCCGCGGTGATCACCACCTTGGCGCTGGCGTCCTGGATCCGGTTGCTCAGCGAGTCGGCGGAGAAGCCGCCGAAGACCACGCTGTGCGCCGCGCCGATCCGGGCGCAGGCCAACATCGCCACCGCCGCCTCCGGGATCATCGGCAGGTAGATGGCCACCCGGTCACCGACGGTAACCCCCAGCTCGGTGAGCGCGTTCGCCGCCCGGCAGGTCAGCTCGTGCAGGTCGGCGTAGGTGATCGTGCGGGTGTCGCCCGGCTCGCCCTCCCAGTGGATCGCCACCTTGTCGCCCCGGCCCGCCTCGACGTGCCGGTCCAGGCAGTTGTACGCGACGTTGAGCTGCCCACCCACGAACCACTTGGCGAACGGCGGGTTCGACCAGTCCAGCACCTCGTCCCACTTCTTCGACCAGGCCAGCCGATCGGCCTGCTTTGCCCAGAAGGCGAGCCGGTCCGCCTCGGCCTCGGCGTACGCGTCGACGGTGACGTTGGCGTGCGCGGCGAGTTCGCCGGCGGGGGGAACTGGCGCGTCTCGTTCAGCAGATTGGCCAATGCCTCGCTCATGCCGTGACTCCTCGTCCTCGGGGTGACCTGCGTCTCGATGGCACGAGGGTAGTCGCGGGGCCCTCCGCCGGCCACGGCCGCCCACTCCGTCGCGCCGCGGGGGGAACTGGCGCGTCTCGTTCAGCAGATTGGCCAATGCCTCGCTCATGCCGTGACTCCTCGTCCTCGGGGTGACCTGCGTCTCGATGGCACGAG
>NZ_JAEVHL010000220.1 GCF_016803395.1 Micromonospora tarensis
GTGCCGTCGTGCGGCCCGGCCGACGCTCCGGGCGGCGGCCCGGCTCGCCGGCCTGCTCGGGGTGGGCGCCACAGCGGTCGCCGCCGCGCTGGCACCTGGCGGCGCTGGGTCACCCGGGGGCTGGCAGCGACCGGATGCCCTGGGGCAACATGTACGAGTTCGTGCTCACGGTGACGTTCATCGGGGTCGCCGCCTGGCTGGTGGTGCTCTGGAAGCGACAGTCGCTGCGTAGGCTCGGGCTCTTCCTCACCCTGGTGATGGTGCTGCTGGTGGCCACCGCCGAGCTGGTGCTGTACGTGCCGATCGTGCCGCTGGTGCCGGCGCTGAACTCGTACTGGTTCGTCATCCACGTGTCGACCATCGTCTTCGCGTCCGGCATCTTCCTGCTCGGCGTGGTGCCGGCGGTCGGCTTCCTGATGCGCAACGGGTACGAGCAGGGCAAGCGGAGCTTCCCGTACACCCTGGCCAAGCGGCTGCCCGGCGCGGTCGGGCTGGAGCGGCTGACCTTCGCGCTGCACGCGTTCGCGTTCCCGATCTTCACGTTCGCGGTCATCGCGGGTGCGATCTGGGCCGAGGCGGCCTGGGGTCGGCCGTGGGGCTGGGACCCGAAGGAGACCTGGGCGTTCATCTCCTGGGTCGTTTACGCCGGTTACCTGCACGCTCGCGCCACGCCCAGCGTGAAGCGCAACGTGGCCACCTGGATCGCGGTGCTCGGCTTCCTCACCATGCTGATGAACCTGTTCGGCGTGAACATCTTCTTCACCGGCCTGCACTCGTACGGCGGCCTGGACTGACCCGGTCAGCGGTGCGCGGGCCGGTCATGGATTCCTCCGTGGCCGGCCCGCGTCGTGCTGCTGGCCTCGGTCAGCTCACCGTGACCGGGGCGACGTCGTTGCCCGGGTTGTCGTCCACTCGGGGGTAGCGGCCGTGCGGCTGGACCTCGCCGGCAACGCCGGTGAGGCTGTCGACTTCAGCACGGTGCTCTTCGGCGCCTGCCGGCCGCGCTGGTCGCCAGCCGCGCAACGTCCGCTCGACCTGGATGGTCACCTGGTAGGCGACCTCCGGCAGGTCGGCCAGCTCGATCCGTTCGCCGCGCAGCGCCAGCTGCGCGTGCAGCTCCCGGGCGACGGCGTCGCGAAGCGCGACCAGCAGGGGGGACAACCCGTCCGGGTCGCCGACCACGTATGCGTCCGACATGGATCCACTCTGCTCCCGCGTCCCGCCGTTCGGCCAGGCACGGTGAGATGTGTCCGCCGGGCTTGCCCTGACAGTGGTCGGCAATGTGGCGGTGTCCCGCGCCCGGTCGGCCGTTGATCCACTCGGCCGTCATGAAGTCGGGGTGTCCTGCGGCCGGGGATACCGCACTTTCCTCAAGCCCGAGTGGGTCTTGCGGCGGGGCAGGCGCCGCCCAATGGCGGTCTGCGATCAGCCGCCGAACCAGCCGGGCATGTCGAGCCGGAACCAGTTTGCCGAGGCCATCGTCCGCAGGTCGTCCTCCATGGCGGTGACCCGTTCCGGGCCGAGGGTGTCGGCCCACTGTGCGCGCAGCCGGTCGAATATCTCGGCCGAGCGGCGTAGTCCGTCGGCGCCGCGCGCTGTCACCCGGACCAGCCGGCGTCGGGCGTCGGAGGGGTCGTCGGTCCGCTCCAGGTAGCCGACGGCGACCAGCCGGTCGACCGTCTTGCCCGCGGCCTGCTTGGAGATGCCCAGCCGCTGGCCCAGCTCGGTGGCGGTGGTGCCGTCCGCGCCGACGGCCTGGAGCACGAACCCGTGCAGTGGTCGCAGCTCCGGATGCCCCTCCCGGGCCAGTTCGGCGTGCAGGTCGTCGATCAGCGTTCGGAAGCCGGCCAGCAGCAACAGCGGCAGGTGGAAGCCGGGCCGGGCGGGCTCAGGGGTTGCCATGTTGGTCAACCACGTTTACTATTTCGTCAACCACGTTGACTATCCTACCGTCCCGATCCAGGCCGTGGAAAGTAGGTACCCCATGCCCGTCTTCACCGTCCACACCACCGAAACCGCGCCCGCCGCTGCTCGGCGAACCCTTGAGGGGGTACGCAACCGGTTCGGCTGGCTGCCCACCCCGGTGGCGCTGATGGCCGACTCGCCGCAGCTGCTCACCGGCTTCCTCACCGCCAGTGCGGGCTTCGAGCAGACCGACCTCGCCCCGCTGGAGCGGGAGGTGGTCATCCTGACGGTCGCCACCACCAACGAATGCCACGTCTGCGTCGCCCTGCACACCGGCAAGCTCACCCAGCTCGGCGCGACCGCCGAGCTGATCACCGCGCTGCGTGCCGGCTCGGCGCTGCCCGAGCCGCGACTGGAGGCGCTACGCCGGTTCACGCTGGCCGTGGTCGACCACCGGGGCGCGGTTCCCGACGACGAGCTGGACGGCTTCCTGACCGCCGGCTACCAGCCCCGGCACGCGCTGGACGTGGTGCTCGGCGTCGGCGCGTACACCATCTCCACCTTCGCCAACCGGCTCACCCAGGCGCCGATGGACCCGCCGCTGGCCGCCCACGCCTGGACGCCGGCAGCCTGACCGAGGACGCCGGTGGCCCGGGCAATCGCGAGCGTCACAGCACCCGGCTTCGGTCGGGCGGGAGGCGGTGCGGGAGACTGGCGGGTATGGCGGCTCGTGGCTTCCCGTACACCGATCTCAAGGACTTCCTCGCGGCGCTGGAGCGGGCGGGGGAGTTGCGCCGGGTCGACGTCCCGGTCGACCCGACCCTCGAGATCAGCGAGGTGGTCACCCGCACGGTGCGGGCCGGCGGCCCGGCGCTGCTCTTCGAGCGGCCGACCCGGGGCGAGATGCCGGTCGCGATCAACCTGTTCGGCACCGAGAAGCGGATGGCGATGGCCCTCGGCGTCGACTCGCTGGACGAGATCGGTGCCCGGATCGGCGCGCTGATCAAGCCGGAGTTGCCGGTCGGCTGGTCCGGCATCCGGGAGGGCCTCGGCAAGGTCATGCAGCTCAAGTCGGTGCCGCCGCGCAAGGTGAAGACCGCGCCCTGCCAGGAGGTCGTCTACCGGGGTGAGGACGTCGACCTGAACCGGCTGCCGGGGTTGCAGGTCTGGCCCGACGACGGCGGGATCTTCCACAACTACGGGCTGACCCACACCAAGCACCCGGAGACCGGCAAGCGCAACCTCGGCCTTTACCGACTCCAGCAGCACGGCCGCAACACCCTCGGCATGCACTGGCAGATCCACAAGGACTCGACCGCGCACCACGCGGTCGCCGAGCGGCTCGGGCAGCGCCTGCCGGTCGCGGTCGCGATCGGCTGCGACCCCGTCGTCTCGTACGCGGCCAGCGCGCCGCTGCCCAGTGACATCGACGAGTACCTGTTCGCCGGGTTCCTGCGCGGCGAGCGGGTGGAGATGGTCGACTGCCTCACCGTGCCGTTGCAGGTGCCGGCGCACGCGCAGATCGTGCTGGAGGGCTACCTGGAGCCGGGTGAGCGGCTGCCCGAGGGGCCGTTCGGTGACCACACCGGCTTCTACACCCCGGTAGAGCCGTTCCCGGTGCTGCACATCGAGACGATGACCATGCAGCGCAAGCCGGTCTACCACTCGATCGTCACCTCGAAGCCGCCGCAGGAGGACCACGGCCTCGGCAAGGCCACCGAGCGGATCTTCCAGCCGTTGCTCAAGCTGATGATCCCGGACATCGTCGACTACGACCTGCCGGCCGCCGGGGTCTTCCACAACTGCGCGATCGTCTCCATCCGCAAGCGCTACCCGAAGCACGCGCAGAAGGTGATGAACGCGATCTGGGGCGCGCACCTGATGTCGCTGACCAAGCTGATCGTGATCGTCGACGAGGACTGCGACGTGCACGACTACAACGAGGTCGCCTTCCGAGCCTTCGGCAACGTCGACTACGCGCGCGACCTGCTGCTCACCGAGGGGCCGGTGGACCACCTGGACCACTCGTCGTACCAGCAGTTCTGGGGCGGCAAAGCCGGCGTCGACGCGACCCGCAAGCTGCCCACCGAGGGCTACACCCGAGGCTGGCCGGAGGAGATGACCATGAGTCCGGAAGTCACCGCCCTGGTCAACAAGCGCTGGAAGGAGTACGGGATCTGATGGCCGTCCTCGACGCACCCGCCGAGAAACCCGGCCGGGTCAAGTCCTTCCTCAAGCTCGTCGCCATCGAGCACTCCGTGTTCGCGCTGCCGTTCGCGTACCTGTCGGCGCTGACCGCCATGCAGGTCAACGGCGGCCGGCTGCGGTGGTGGGACCTGCTGCTGATCACCGTGGCGATGGTCGGCGCGCGGACGTTCGCGATGGCCGCGAACCGGATCCTCGACCGACGGATCGACGCCCGGAACCCGCGTACCGCCGGTCGGGAACTGGTCACCGGCGCGGTGAGCGTGCGGACGGCCTGGACCGGCGCGGCCGTCGCGTTGGTGGTCTTCCTCACCGCCGCCGCCCTGCTCAACCCGCTCTGCCTGGTGCTCGCGCCGCTCGCCGTGGTGCCGCTGGTCGTCTACCCCTACGGCAAGCGGTTCACCAACTGGCCGCACGCCATCCTCGGGGTCGCCCAGGCGGTCGGCCCGGTGGGTGCCTGGCTGGCGGTCACCGGCACCCTGGACGGCTCCTGGCCGGCCTGGCTGCTCGGCGCGGCGGTCGGGCTGTGGATCGGCGGCTTCGACCTGATCTACGCCTGCCAGGACTCCGAGATCGACCGGGAGATCGGGGTGCACAGCGTGCCGGCCCGGTACGGTCGGCGCTTCGCGCTGCACGCCTCCTCGGTCGCACACGTGGTGACCTTCGCGCTGTTCATCTGGTTCGGCGCGCTGATCGGCTTCGGCTGGCTCTGGTGGATCGGGCTGGCGTTGACCGCTGTGGCGTTCGGCTACCAGCACCTGGTGGTCACGCCGACCGACCTGAGCAAGGTCAACCGGGCGTTCTTCACCGCCAACGGGTTCGTCGGCATCGCGCTGTTCGTCTTCGCCCTGCTCGACCTGGTGATCCGGCTCGACCTACGGCCCTGAGGCTGGCTGCGCGGTGCCCACCGGGTAGCGGGCGCTCTCCAGCGTCCAGTCGATGGTGCCGCGCACGGCGTACCCGACCCCGTCGAGGTGCTCGTTGACGGCCTCGTCCCAGGCCGGGCCGAACGACGGCACCTCGGCCCGCAGTGCGACGAACCGCCGCATCGCCGCCCGCCACTGCTCGGCCGCCCGCTCGACCGCGACCTCCTCCGGCACGGCCAGCTCGGCCGCCAGGGCGAGGACCAGGTTGTGCCCGCCGGCCGTCGCCCGGTCCCGGTCCAGCGAGGCCAGGTCGTTGAACCAGGAGAGCAGGTCGTTGCCGGTGCGGGCGATCTGCCGCAGCAACGGGTGCTGGTAGACCGGGTCGGACAACGGCCGTCCACTGACGAACTCCACCAGCGGGTACGACACCTCCGCCGCCGAGGTCGCCCGCCGCAGCTCGACGTACTCGTCGACGCCGGGGCGGCGGCCGGCCTCCTTGTTGACCGCCTCCTGCCAGGTGCCGTCCAGGTGGCGGGCCACCGCGTCGGCGAAACGCACCCGCCAGCGGGCCGGCATCCGGCGGCGCGGCTCCCGCCAGGCGAGCACCAGCAGCCGCCGTAGCGGGCCGGTCAGCCCGGCCTGGCGCAGCCGGGGCCCGTCGTGCAGCAGCGCCACCGTGCCACTGCGCAGTGCCCGGATCTGTGCTGGGCTGAGTGGCTCCGGTCCGTCACAGGCGTCGTCGACCAGGAAGAACCAGGTGAACAGGGCGGCCAGTGTCCGTAGGTCGGCTTCGGTCGCCGCCGGATAGAGCCGTCCGGCGTACCGGGCGAAGGCACCCCGGGACAGTCGGTGCACCGCGGCGGCGTCCAGGGCGAAGCCAAGCTCGGGGAGCAGGTCGAGCAGCCACGCCTGCACGGCGTCCGCGTGCGGTGACTGCCGGGACGGGATCGGACATTCGGCACGTAGGGCCTGGAGGATCTCACCGGTCGTCACCGATGCCTCCTCCGCAAACTGGGTCCGGTGCGAATCGCCAGCGGCAGCATCTCAGGTCGGCGGGAAGCCTACGTACCCGGCGGACATCTCGGGCCACCCCATCCCGGGGGTGCCCACCAGCGGACCAGCCGGACCAGGCAGGCTGGAGGCATGCGCGAACCATGGGTGGTCGGAGTCTCCGGTGCCTCCGGTACCCCGTACGCGGCGGCCGTCATCGGCGGGCTCCTCGACGCTGGTGAGTCGGTGGACCTGATCGTCTCCCGAGCGGCACGACTCACCGTGCTGGACGAGACCGGCCGGCCTTTTCGCGACGGGCACTGGGCCGAGGACCTCGCCGGCTGGCTCGGTCGGGACCTGACCGGGGCGGACGTGCGGCACTGGCCGGCCGGCGACCTGGCTGCCGGGCCGAGCAGCGGCTCCTACCGGGTACGCGGGATGGCCGTGGTGCCGGCCAGCACGGCAGCCTGCGCGGGCATCGCGATCGGGCTCTCCAAGGACCTGTTGCAGCGCACAGCCGAGGTCAACCTCAAGGAACGGCGTCCGGTGGTGCTGGTGCCCCGGGAGACCCCGGTGACCCGCAGCCACCTGGAGCACCTCATCGCGCTGCACGACGCCGGCGCGGTGGTGCTGCCGGCCAGCCCCGGCTTCTACGGAGCCGGCGCGGCGGCCACCGCCCAGCAGTTGGTCGACTTCGTGGCCGGCAAGGTGTTGGACGCGCTCGGCGTCCCACACACCCTGTTCCGACGGTGGTCCGGCCAGCTCGGCGCGGCCCGGAGCTGAGCCGTCGGCTCAGCGCGCGTGCTCGCGCGCCCGACGCCGCGTCGAAGCGGGACGCGGACCGGACTGCTGCCCGGTCCGCGTGGCATTGTCCGCACCAGTTCAGTACATGCCGGCGTTGGCCGGACCCGGCCCGGTGGATGCCGCCGGACCCACATTGCGTGGCTTTCCGACCTCGTCCACCTCGTCCAGCATGCCCTCCCCCTCAAGCAGGGCTCGCACCTCGGATTCCCGAAACCGGCGATGCCCGCCTGGAGTCCGGATGCTTCCTATCCGGCCGGCCGCCGCCCATCTCGTCACAGTTTTCGGGTCTACCCGAAACAGCGCGGCGACCTCACCCGGTGTCAGCAGGCGATCTCCAGTGTCCACAGCCCCCTCCTCGCGTCGACGAAGCCCCCGGCTGAACACACTGCCCCCGGCTGGTGCGTAGCCCAGAGCCGTCATGAGGGACGTATGGCAATTACAGCACCAGGGACATGGCCTGTCCGCCCAAACGCGAAAAATGCACTGAGTGGGGAGTTAGTAATGTTACTGGTGCTACCTCGGCCTGGACCGGTGGTTTGCGAACAGTGACTCACCGCTCAGTCCAACGGACGCCGAAGACCTCGCGTTACGCCTGAACGGTTAGGGTCACTCTCTGTGGATGCCATCGATCTGAGCCTCGTCGACCTGCTGCGGGGAAACGCCCGACTCTCGTACGCCGAGCTGGCCCGACAGGTGGGCCTCTCGGCCCCGGCCGTGCACGAGCGGGTCGGCAAGCTGGAGAGCAGCGGCGTGGTCCGGGGCTACCGCGCGGACGTTGCCCCGGAGTCGATCGGGCTGGGTGTCACCGCGCTGATCGGCATCGTCGAGGACTCCGGCGCCGACAGCGACGACATGCTCGAGTCGCTGCGGGTACTGCCCGAGATCGAGTCCTGCTACTTCATGGCCGGGGTGGAGTCTTTCCTGCTCAAAGCGCGGGTCGGCACCATCGCGGAGCTGGAGCAGTTGATCGTGCGGTTGAACCGCACCCCCGGGGTCGCGTCCACCCGCACCGCCATCGCGCTCTCCACCAAGTGGGAGAACCGCCCCCAGCCGGTCGGCCCGCCGGCCGGCTGACCGCCGCGTACCCCCTGGTGTCGCCCGTCGGCCGGCGGTAGCGTGCGCCGATGACCCCGCCGGCGCGCCCAGTGGCCGTGGTGACCGGCGCCGCCGGAGGCCTGGGCCGTGCCATCGCCACCGCGCTGCACGCCGACGGCTGGTCGGTGCTGCTCACCGACCTCGACCCGGCGGCGGTGGCCACCGCCGCGGCACCGATCGGTGGCTGGTCGACCGCCCTGGACGTCCGGGACGAGGACGCCTGCGCCGCCGTCGCCGTGACGGCGACCGGCCGCGGCGACCTCGCCCTCTGGGTCAACAACGCCGGGGTTCTGGTCACCGGTCCCTCCTGGCAGCACGACGGTCCGACCCGCCGACGGGTGCTCGACGTGAACGCCCTCGGCGCCATGAACGGCACCCTCGCCGCGCTCGCCGTGATGCGCGCGCAGGGTCACGGTCACGTGCTCAACGTCGTCTCGCTGGCCGGGCTGGTCGCCGCGCCCGGCGAAACGATCTACGCGGCCAGCAAGCACGCCCTGCTGGCGTTCAGCCTCGGCACCCTCTCCGACCTGCGGATGGCTGGCTACCGGCGGGTGCACGTGTCCTGCCTCTGCCCGGACGGCATCTGGACCCCGATGCTGCACGACCGGCTGGACGACCCGGGGGCGGTGGCGTCGTTCACCGGGTCGATGCTGACCGCGCGGCGGGTCGCCGACCGGGCGGTCCGGCTGGCCCGCCGGCCGCGTCCGGTGGTCACAGTGCCCCGCTGGCGGGGAGCACAGGTACGCCTGCTGGACGCACTGCCCGGGCTGGCCGTCGCGCTGACCCCGCTGGTCCGGGCCGCCGGCCGGGCCGGTCAGCGCCGCCAGCGCCGTCGGATCGCGCCACCGGACCGGCGCTGAGCACCGCTGGCCTGCTTGCTACGTTTCCGGCGTGACTCATCTCGACCGGTGCGACGAGGCCAGCCGGACCTGGGTGACGGAGGCCATCGCCACCGTCGAGGCGGACGCGAACCGCTCGGCCGACACCCACCTGCTGCCGTTCCCGCTGCCCCGGCAGTGGGGGATCGACCTCTACCTGAAGGACGAGTCGTCACACCCCACCGGCTCGCTGAAGCACCGGCTGGCCCGCTCGCTGTTCCTCTACGGGCTCTGCAACGGCTGGATCGGGCCCCGCACCACGATCGTCGAGGCGTCGTCGGGCTCCACGGCGGTCTCCGAGGCGTACTTCGCCCGGATGCTGGGCCTGCCGTTCATCGCCGTGATGCCCGCCTCCACCTCACCCGAGAAGATCGCGCAGATCGAGTTCCAGGGCGGCCGGTGCCACCTGGTGAACGACCCGGCAGGCGTGGTGATCGAGGCCCGCTGGCTCGCGGAGGACTCCGGCGGGCACTTCATGGACCAGTTCACCTACGCCGAGCGGGCGACCGACTGGCGGGGCAACAACAACATCGCAGAGTCGATCTACGCGCAGTTGGAGCTGGAGCGACACCCGATCCCCGCCTGGATCGTGGTGGGCGCCGGCACCGGGGGCACCAGCGCGACAATCGGCCGGTACGCCCGGTACCGCCGACTCGCCACCAAGCTCTGCGTGGTCGACCCGGAGAACTCCGCGTTCTACCCGGCCTGGCAGGCCGCCGACTGGTCGGTGCGGACCGGTAAGGGCTCCCGCATCGAGGGGATCGGCCGGCCCACCGTGGAGGCGTCGTTCGTGCCCGCGGTGGTGGACCGGATGGTCCAGGTGCCGGACGCGGCGTCACTGGCCGCCATGCGCGCCGGGTCGGCGCTGCTCGGCCGACGGGTGGGCGGCTCCACCGGCACCAACCTGTGGGGCGCGTTCGGGCTGATCGCCGCGATGCTCGCCGAGGGCCGGACCGGGTCGGTGGTCACCCTGATCTGCGACCCCGGCGACCGGTACGCCGACACGTACTACGCCGACAGTTGGGTGGCCGCCCAGGGCCTCGACCTGGCCCCACATCTGACCACGATCGATCGTTTCCTGAGCAGCGGGGCCTGGCCCGCCTGAGCGCCGCGCGGGGCCGGGCGATTCAGCGTGGGTCGATCCGTTCGGCCAGCCCGGGGTAGCGCACCACGTAGCCGCTGTCGTCCAGGTCGATGTCCGCGGTGAAGGTGCCGCTGGCGAACCGCACCCGGCCGGGCCCGAGCCCGGTGTAGATCTGCTCGGCCGGCACCACCTCCAGGCCGGGCAGCAGCACCCAGGCGACGGTGATCCGGTGTGCCAGGTCGGCCGGCTCGGTGGCCAGCCTGAGCCGGTGGACCGGCAGGGTGTTGAACAGTGGGGACCCGCTCAGGTCGACGTCGAGCGCCTCGGCCAGCCGGTCCGGGTCGTCAGTGCCCGGCAGGCCGGCCCGGGGATGGCCGGCCGCGACCAGCGCCCTGTCCAGGTCGCCCTGCTCGGCGGTGGTCACCCGCCACCGGTCCGCGGTTCGCTCCAGCGTCACCCGGCGCAGCCAGCCGAGCCCTTCGGCCTCGACCTCGACCCGGGTGGTGACCCACTCCGGCGTGCTGGTCAGCTGGTAGCGGGCGGTCCAGGGGATCGGGTCCACCGCGAGCATTGTGCCCCGGGCCGCCAACCCGTTGCTCTCGTCGAGCAGAACCTGCTCGCTGCCGGCGGTGTCCGTCCGGGACCAGAAGATCGATTTCGGCATGGTCGGCATGTGCCGGACGTTACGCGACCCGGTCGGTCTCGGCAGGGCATGCGCGAACGCCGCCGCGGAGCGTGGGCTCCGCGACGGCGTTCGGGGTGTCGATCAGTGGGTACGCGCCGGCGGTCGCCCGCCGAAGCCGCGCCGGTCGTCGCGCGGCCGGTCCTCGCGGGCCGATCGTCCGGGCCCGGCTCTCCGGGCGGAAGCCACCCCGAGTGTCCCGGTCACCGAAGCGCCGCTCGCCCTGCGGCCGGTCGCCCCGGCCGTCCCGGTCGCCGGAAGCGGCGCTCGCCGGTCGTCGGTC
>NZ_JAEVHL010000221.1 GCF_016803395.1 Micromonospora tarensis
GATCGGCCGCAGACCTCGGTCAGGGCCCAACTGGTCGTGGCGTCCGCCCGGGTCACCAGGACGGGGCCGCCCGGCTGCGCCGGCAGGAGGCCGGTCCCGTCGACCAGCGTCGCCGCGGCGCCGGCGGGGATCTCCACCACCCCGTCGCCGGATGCCGCGAGGCGGGCAGGCGTGCCGCCGGGCACCGGTACCAGACCGGCGTCGCCGAAGAGCGCCAGCCGGCCCACGCCCGCCGGGTCCGCCGCGATCGCCTGGTTGACCTCCGCCAGCGCCGTGCCGAGCGGCAGGCCGGCGCGGAGCAGCCCTCGCAGCAACGGCGCCGCCCAGGCGCTGCCGCCACGGGTGCCGACGGCGCAGACGACCGCGAGCGTGGAGCCGGCGAGCATGGTCAGCGGAATCGACACGTCGGTGCGGACCGCGCCGTCGCCGCTGGCCGCGGTACGGCAGCTGTCCAGCACCGCGAAGGCCGCCGGGATCTCGGCGGCGCGCAGGTTGTCGCGGATGCGGAGGCCGTACTTGCAGCACTGTTGGCTCTGCTGGCAGGCCGTCAGGTGCCCGGACCACCGGTCCGCCCGGACCGGCTCGACGGGCAGCAGGGCCCGTTCCTCGCTCCGGCCGCAGATCGTCCCGTCCAGCAGATCCATCGAGCAGTCCCGGGCGTGTGCCCGGCCGGCGAGGATGGCGACGTCGTCCCGGGTGGCCGCCCGCAGCCCGGCGACCGTGACGTCGAGCCCGGCGAGCCGGCGCGGTCCACCGTCCACGGCGAGCGTGTCGAAGGAGAGGTCGTCCGAACTGGCGGCGACGGTCGGCCCGCGCAGGAGTGTGCGCGCGGCGAGTCGACTGGCCGTGGCCGGGTCGCGGGCCACGAAGAGGCCGAGGCGGGCGTCGGTGGGCAGCGCGGCGAGCGCGCCGAGGTCACGCCGTCGACGGCACCCACCACGGTGACCGGGACGTCAGTGCTGAGCCGGACCGCCTCGGCGAGGGTGGCGCGCCGCAACGGCGGCCCGATCCCCGGGCCAGCACCATGCCGACGGCTTCGAACTCGTCCTCGGTCACCAGCACCACGCCCTGCCAGGCGCGCGGGTCCGGCGTCGGCGTCAGCGGCGTGGAGACCACCGTGGGTGGTCCCTCCGGCGGCGCCAGGACCGGCACCAGGGCGAGGTCGGGCTGCACGCGCTGCGCCAGCGCGGTGTAGGACTCCGGATCGGTGACCGTCGTGACCCGGTCGACGCCGGGTGAGATGGTCACGTCGCGGTGACCGTTCATCTGTGGTCCTCCGGGGACGCCGGATGGTCGGACGGGAGGCCGTCGCGGCCCAGGGTCGCCCCGTTCGGACGGTTCCCCGGCCTGTCCGGTGCTGCGCGGCGTGCTACGGAACGCATCTCACACCAGCGGCGCGAAGAAGTACGTCGTACGCCGCTGGAACAGCAGCCGGGTGTTGAGCACGAAGATGTCCGCGAACTCCACCTCGACCTGTCGCCCGTCCCGGAGCGTGCCACCGAACGAGCCCTCCACGGTCACGTCGTCACCGGCGACTGTCATTCGGCGCAGCACGTGCCGTCCGTGCGCGATGACCCGTCTGTTCCGGTAGAACTCACGCAACTGCGCCCGGCCGGTGAGCTGCTCATAGCCCGGCCGCCGGTACACCGCGTCCTCGGCGAAGAGGGCGACCAGGCCCGCGACGTCATCCTGGTCCACCAGCCGGTAGTACCGGCGTACCTGCTCGGCCGCAGCCTGGTTCTCGGCCATCACTTCCCGCGTCCGACCCTTCGGGATATGCGCCATAAACGCGAGGAACCGCATTTGTGTGCAGCGCGGAACGATTTCTGTGAACGAGTAGGGAGCCCCGATAATTGCCGGGGCTCCCGACCCGTCACCTACTTCAGTTGGCGTCGGCCTCGACCAGCATCGAGTCCAGCTCGGCGTCCAGCTCCACGTCGGAGAACGCCTCGATCTCCGGCGCCGAGGTGTCGGCCTCGGCCTCGAAGAACAGCTCTGCCGACATTACGCGGAAGAAGGCCGGCTTCTTGGCGTACGGGTAGTTGGACATTGTTCCTCCTCCGATTGGGGGATCGATGGAAGCAATCTTTAAGCAGCAATCGAGAGACTGTCAAGACCCGCCGCGGGACCTCCTCGAGGCCGGTCGACCCATTGCCGTACGTCCATGGCTGCGGCGTGCGGGCGGTTCCGCCGGCTGCGAGGGAGCGCTGACACAAGGGCGTGAGCTGCGAAAACGCTCGTCATCGGAGCGTCGCGTGAAACTTCCACGTGACGAGGGGCCGACGCGCGGCCGACGAGCGAGGTATCGTCTCCAGCGGGCCCAGGCTTCCTGCGGCCGATCGGGGGAAATACCTCTATCGCCTTCCGGCGCCGGTTGTGGTTATGGTTTGCCTGGCTTTCGGGCCACGCCGACCCGAGCCACGCCCAAATCGGGATGCCTCGGTGACTCACGTCGCTGAGGCTTGATGAGGAGAGTGTGCGCTGTCCATGCTCGATAATCCGCTCATTGCGTCCGATCAGCGCCCGTATGAGGTGCCTGCGTTTGACCGGATAACGGAAAGCCACTTCCTGCCGGCATTCGATTTCGCCATCGAGAGGCAGCGGGCTGAGGTTGAGGCGATAGCGGCGAACCCGGACCCGCCGACCTTCCAGAACACGATGGAGTCGCTGGAGCGGTCCGGTCTTCTCCTGGAGCGCGTGCACACGGTCTTCCTGACGCTCTGCTCGGCGCACACCAACCCCCGCCTCCAGCAGATCGAGGCGCAGGTGGCCCCGCTGCTGGCCGCGCACCGCGACTCGATCTTCCTCGACCGCCGGCTCTTCGTCCGGGTGGACGATCTGCACCGCCGGCTTTCCGACCTCAACCTCGATCCCGAGTCGGAGTGGCTGCTGAAGCGGTACCACACCGACTTCGTACGGGCCGGGATCGGTCTGTCCGGACCGGACGCCGACCGACTGCGCACCCTCAACGCCGAACTGGCAGTGCGCTACGCCACCTTCAGCCGCAGGCTGCTGGAGGAGGCCAACGAGCTCAGCGTTCTGGTGACCGACCGGGACCAGCTCGACGGGTTGCCGGAGGACGGGGTCAACGCTGCCGCCGAGGCGGCGCGCAGCGGGGGGCACGAGGGGGCGTACCTCATCGCCCTGACGCTGCCGACGGCGCAGCCGGCACTGACCTACCTGCACGACCGGGCCCTGCGGGAGCGGATCCACCGGGCCTCCACCGAACGGGGCGCCCGGGGCAACGACAACGACACCACCGATCTGGTACGCGAGATCGTCCGCCTGCGGGCCGAGCGGGCCTGGCTGCTCGGGTACGACAGCCACGCCGACTACCAGATCGAGGACTGCACCGCCCGGACCGTCGCCAACGCGCGCGGCATGCTGGAAAGCGTCGTCCCCGCGGCGGTGGCGAACGCCCGGGCCGAGGAGACGGCCCTTCAGGCGGTCGTCGACGCCGACGGGGGCGGCTTCCGGCTGGAGGCGTGGGACTGGTCCTACTACGCCGAGCGGGTCCGGCGCGACCGGTACGCGGTGGACGAGGGCGAGCTCCGTCCCTACCTCGAACTGGAACGGGTGCTGTCCGACGGTGTCTTCTACGCCGCCGAACGGCTGTACGGCCTGACCTTCCAGGAACGGCACGACGTGCCGGTCTACCACCCGGACGTCCGGGTGTTCGAGGTCTTCGACGCGGACCGCACCCCGCTGGGGCTCTTCCTCGCCGACTTCTACGCCCGCCCCTCCAAGCGGGGCGGCGCGTGGATGACCAGCCTGGTCGCGCAGTCACGGCTCCTCGGCACCCGCCCGGTGGTGATCAACACGCACAACATCAGCCAGCCGCCCCCCGGCGAGCCCACCCTGCTCACCCTCTTCGAGCTCAAGACCGTCTTCCACGAGTTCGGCCACGCGCTGCACGGCCTCTTCTCCGACGTCCGCTTCCCGCGCTTCGCCGGCACCCAGGTGCCGCAGGACTTCGTCGAGTACCCCTCGCAGGTCAACGAGATGTGGATGTTCTGGCCGGAGGTGCTGGCGAACTACGCCCGCCACTACCGCACCGGCGAGCCGATGCCGAGGGAGATGGTCGACCGGCTGCACGCCGCGGCACGGTTCAACGAGGGTTACCGGACGACCGAATACCTCTCGGCGTCCCTGCTGGACCTCGCCTGGCACACGCTCGGTGCCGACGACCGGATCGCCGACGTCCGGGCCTTCGAGGCCGAGGTGCTGGAGAAGGCCGGTTTCAGCCTGCGGACCGTGCCGCCCCGCTACCGCACCACCTACTTCGAGCACATCTTCTCCGGCGACCACTACAGCGCCGGCTACTACTCCTACATCTGGAGCGAGGTGCTCGACGCCGACACGGTGCGGTGGTTCGAGGAGAACGGAGGGCTCGAACGGGCCAATGGGGACCGGTTCCGCCAGGAGGTGCTGTCGCGGGGTGGGACGGCCGACGCCATGAGCTTCTTCCGGTCACTGCGGGGACGGGATCCGGAAATCCTTCCGCTCCTCGAACGGCGTGGACTGCGGGCGACGACAGGCTGACAGGGGCTCCGGCGGGTGCGCTGCCGGGCCCGAGACGACCGACCGAGGGGAGGGGCGATGCTGACCCGGAGCGTGGAGCCCGACGTCAGGTGCCAACCAGCGGGGAATCTGCACCCGCTCATCGCGGGCCGGTGGAGCCCCCGGGCGTACGACCCGACGTACGTCATCGAGGAGAGTTCCCTGCGCAACATGCTGGAGGCGGCCCGGTGCACGCCGTCGAACCGCAACTCGCAGCCCTGGCGGTTTCGGGTGGGCCGGCGCGGGGACGAGGTCTTCGACGGGCTGCTCGCCGCCCTCACCCCCGGCAACCGGCTCTGGGCGGCCTCCGCCTCAATGCTGATCTGCGGTTCGGCCGCGCGGTGCGACGAGTCGGGCGAACCGTTGCGGTGGGCGTCCTACGACCTCGGCCAAGCCATCGCCTACCTCACCGTCCAGGCCATGTCCGAGGGCCTGTACGTCCGACAGATGGCCGGTTTCGACCCGGCCGTGATCCGCCTGGGCCGGGACGTGCCCACCGGCTTCGACCCGTGGATCGTGGTCGCGGTCGGCGCGCTCGGCGACCCGGAGCGGCTCCCCGCCAGGTGGCAGGCCGAGGAGGGTGCCGGCAGGGTCCGCACCGAACTGCGGCTGCTGGTCAGCGAGGCGGCCGTCCCACACCACACCGGCTGACCCCGGCCGGCGCGGCGGTCCCTGAGCTGCTGCACAGGGACAGGCTGGACAACCCGGGCATTCGCAACATGCCCGCGTCGAGGCACCAGTGCCGGTGGTCAGACGGCGTGCGCACCGACGACGAACTCGCCGTCACCTGTTCCCGCCGGCTGCCGCTGCCAGCCACCGAAGACGAAGTCCACCGCCCAGCCCGTCTCGGCCAGTGACGCCCGCAGCTCCGCCTCGGTCCGGAAGCGCATGGTGGCCGAACTCGACCGCGCCCGGTCCGGGAACTCGTAGTGCCGGGTCACCTCGACCACACCGGGCTCCGTCTCGGTCGCCTCGCTCCACACGAGCACGTCGCCGCCGTCGGGCAGGGGCACGGCGTGGCGGGACTCCACCGGGCTCCAGGTCGTCCAGCTCCGGAACGCCGGGTCGCGGGTGTCGAACACCAGCCGGCCGCCGGGCACCACCGCACGACGCAGAGCCGACAGCGCGGTCCGCCACTCGTCGTCCCCCACCAGGTACTGGGCGACGTGGCTGGTCATCAGGGCCACGTCGAAGCTCGCCGGCGGCGCGTCCGCCGCGGTTCCCTGGATCCAGGTCACCGCCGCCGCGCCCGGCTTGGCGCGGGCCGCCGCCAACGATGCCGCCGCCGGATCCACGCCCGTCACCCGGTGCCCGCGCCCCGCCAGCGCGATGGTGAGCCGGCCCGTGCCGCAACCGAGATCCAGCACCCGTACGGGCGCCGTGCCCACGGCCTCGACGAAGAAGTCGTCGTCTGCCGCCCACCGGCACTCCGCGTCGTACACGGTGACGAGCACTGGATCTTCGAACTCACCGTGCCGCATCCGACGAATTTTAGTCTGGGACGGCGGCGTGGTTCGGCGCGGCCGGCCGGCTCGGACCAGCGGGCTCGGACGAGGAATCCTGGTCGCGTGGCGGCAACGGCGAAGGTTGCCAAGCTGTCCCTGTTGACTGGGAGCGCCTCGTCAGCGCGTGCCTCGGACGCGTCGGCCCGCGCCAACACGGTCACCTCGGCCCGTGCGTCGGCCAGCGACCCGAACACGCAGACGTGAGGCGAACGCCGACCGAGTCCGCGCCCAGATCTGGCAGGACGGGGTCACCGCAGCGCAAGCACCGCTGGGCAAAAGGGCGTCTTCTCAGGCCACCGACGGCGGCTACCGCGCGGCACCCCCGTGTGCTGCTTCGTTGTTGGCCGAACGGACTCCGGTGAGCGACGAACGGTCATTTCCATGGGCGATGGATTCTCCGGGCCGCCTAGAAAGGAGTCATGACCAACGAAGTGACAGTTCCCCTGCTGCCCTGCGCGTCCATCGACGAGATCGTCGCCTTCTACCAGGTGCTCGGCTTCCACACCACGTACCAGCAGCGCAAACCCAACCCGTACGCGGCGTTGCGACGCGAGGATCTGCACCTGCACTTCTTCGAGATGGCCGGCTTCGACCCGGCGGACTCCTACGGCTCCTGTCTGGTGCTCACCAGCGACATCGAAGGGCTGCACCGGGCGTTCGCCGCGGGCATGCGGGCCGCCTACGGCAAGGTGCTGGTCTCCGGTACGCCACGGATGACCCGACCCCGGGCGCGGAAGAACTACGACGGGCTGGGCGGGTTCAGCGTCGTCGACCCGGGCGGCAACTGGATTCGCGTCGTGCAGAACGCCGCCCCCACCCCCGACCCCACGGCGACGTCGGGCGGACGCCTCGGCAAGGCTCTGGCGAACGCCGTGGTGCAGGGCGACTCCCGGGGCGACGCCCAGCAGGCCGCCCGAATCCTCGACAGCGCGCTGGCCCGCCCGCAGGCCGACGACGACCCGGTCGTCCAGGTCGAAGCCCTCGTCTACCGCGCCGAACTAGCGCTGACGCTCGATGACCGGGAGACCGCGACGGAGATGCTGGCCCGCGCCGATCGGATCGAGCTGAACCCGGAGCAGGCCACCCGGGCGGCGGCAAACTTCGACGCCGCCGCCGATCTCGCAGCGGCGCTGCGGTGAGCCCGCATGCGCCGGTCACGATCATGGTCGCAGCCCTGTCCGGTGTGATCGGCGTGTGGTCGTCGGTCGGGGCGGTTCGCCAGGCCAACGCAGGTCAACGTGGGTCACTCCCTGCCAACGCGGGTCGACCCGCAGGTCGCTAGACTGGCCACTCGCGCCCCGGTAGCTCAGGGGATAGAGCATCGGTTTCCTAAGACGACGCTCTATCTGTACCCAGAGGCTCGCTACCTGCGGGTTCCTATTCTGTTTTCACGTTAGTGGGTCGCACACACGCGTTGCTGTGCTCGCTTGCGGAAGATCAGCAGGACAATCGTAATCCCTGCTCAGACCATGCTTCGGTCGGTCCGACATGTCCTTGCCGAGATCCGGCGAAGTTGCCGCGATGCGTCAGTCTACGGTGCCGAGAGGGCTTGGGCTAGCACCGTGGCGGGTTGCGGTAACTGGCGAGCGGACAGCGGTTCACGACGGCGCCGATGCCGCACCTCGGATCATGAACAGCGGCATGGTAACCGGCTGGAGGGGGCGCAGCGGCGTTGCTGTCCTCGCTGGTTGGTGGTTTGCCGCGCGCGGCCGGCGATGGTGAGCGAGTGACTGTTTCACCAGGGCGAAAGCTGGTCGTCCTGATAATTCATTCGCTGGTCCTGGCAGGTATTCAGGCCGAGGGCGGTGATGATCCGGATGGCCGGTGGCTCGCCGCTTGTCCATCTGTGTCGGCGGACGGCGTTACCGATTGCTGAAAGACTGCTGCCCTCCCAGGCCGTCTCGGTGGTGGCGAAGATGAGCTGGTGGGCCTGAAGGGTGTCGGCTGCCTCCACCTTCTTCTTGGCTTCCTTTGGCGGGCGGTTGCCGAGCGTCCGGCTGCTCTTCGCCTCCGCCACGATCAGCTGTCCGTCGGCGTAGGCGGGGAGGTCCAGTTCAACGAGCGCGGAGCCTGAGCCGTTGCACAGCTCGAGCTCGGCGGAGTCGGTGTAGCGACGCGCCCTGCTCCGCAGGTGATGTGCCAGCAGGAGGGGGACTTCCCCGTTGTCCCGAAGAAGGTCGCGAGCGACCGGGTGCAGGTCGAAGTACCAGGTTGGCCCGTTGAGGGGCTGACGCCATCTCGTGCTGGTCAGTGGATTGCTGGCTTGGCACCGAGGGCAGGTGATGATTCGCCCGGCGAGGTCGAGGCTGATGAAGTTGACGCGGCCGCATAGTTCGCAGCTGACGATGATGCCGCGAATGAGTAGTCCTGCCGTGACCATAGAGTCGATGTCGGCGGCCAAAGCGTTCTCGTCCTCGCGCGGGTCGAAACTCTTCATGCCGTCGAAGGTCAGGTATCCCTCGTAGCCGGCGTCGTTGGTGCCTGCGGCGTGGAGCACGACGCCCTCCCCGCTGGGGTAGCGTTCTCTGGTTGCCGGCTTGTCGCTGAGGAAACCGCGAAGGACGGGCAGCAGTGGCCCAGCGAGAGTCGCGGCAAGCTGCTCGCGTCCGCCCAGGAGCGTGGCGAGTACCTCGGCTCGCCGGCCGGCGTCCGAGAGCCGCACCGACTTCTCTTGCTGCCCGGCGAGGCAGTCGGCCCATTGCCGCAGGGATAGCTCGCGAAGTTTGGGCCGTGCTAAGCGGGACAGCCTGGGTGTCCCAGCCGCGACGAAGTCGTACCGGTGCGACTCGAACCGCGTGCCGTAGCGGCCGCTGCGCACCCACGTCAAGTACGGGTCCGTTCCTGGGGCGAGTAGGTGACCACCGTCCAGCCCTCGGCCGGGCGGCGCACCTAGGCTTTCCGGACGAATCTCGACCTGCCATGTCAGCTCGGGGGATTCTCGGAGCTGCGAGTCGGAAAGGTCGGGTGCAGGGGTCGGTGACAGCATGGTGACCGTGCCACCCTCGTCTGCTGCGGCCGGGATGGCTACCGGGTGGTCGAGGTCCGCTTCCAAGGCGTAACTCATCGCGCCGTCGCGAGGGAAGTCGAGGTCGCCTGACACGACGGCCTTCTCGTAAAGCTGCTGCTGGCTGATACCGGTAGAGCTGATCAACTCTACTACCGGTGTGCGCAGCGCCTCAACGGTCGCGGCGACTGCTGCGGCACCTGCCGATACTGTGCACGCGGTGACGCGGCCACGGCGGTAGGCGCTCCTAGTCACGGCTGCGTTCTGGAGCAGAAGACGCATCCGCTCGGCGCTGGTGTCTGTGCCACACGGGGAGAGCTCGCTGGGTAGCCACCAGCCGTCCCCGTACATCAACTTACGGGCGTACGCGGCAGCGAAGTCGGCCGCGCTGTCACCGATCACGAAGGTGACGTGATTACGGGGTCGGTGGCCGAAGCTCACCTGGCCTAGGCCGTAGGTCGTGCGCTGGAACGCAGTCCCGGCGCGAAGCGGGTCGTCGCCGTCGCGGAAAGGGGCAAGCAGGTGTCCGAGCAACGCCTCAGGCGGCCCACCAGCGGGACGGCTGTCGTCGGACAGCAGCCATTCCAACAGATGCTGTCGTTCTCTCTCGTCGAGGACTGGTGGGTCACCTAGCTCGGGCTCGTCGAAGATGCCGCACTGTGCCGCGACCATCAGGCCCAAGGCGCCACCCCACCTGGGCGGAGCGGTCAGATAAGGACCACCTGCCATATGCGGGATGGCCGACAGGGGTGTGAGCGGGGCGGCAGCGTCACCGAGGCCGAGTGACACAAGACGTTCCTCGGCCGTCCCATGCTCTTGACGCCGATACGGTGAGCACAATTCGGCAACCGTCTGACGGGCCCGTTCTCCAGCCGAATCGTCGCATTGCGTATCCGACACCTGCTCCAGCAGGCGTACCCGCTCCTCACCGTCGATGACGCGGCCATCAACATTCGGTAGGACGGTCCCAGGCGCGGCGCGCTCCCGCTGGCCGATCGTGGTGTTGAGCAAGACGACGTAGTCCGGGTCGTACGCCCGGGCGGCACGCAGCAGTGCCGGCTCCACGGAGCCGCCAACGTGAGGAACGAGGAGAAACCCGCGTCCGCCCCACAGCCGTGTCGCTGTATGAAGAGCCAGGCGAGCCCAGTAGTGCCACTCCTTGCCTCCGTCGAAGACGACTACGACGCGAGGCGCCGAGAGCCCAATCTGGGCGACCAAGGGTGCGGCGGTGAACATTCTCGAATCCTCTGACTGCAATGGGGGAACCAGCCCCGACGACCGCGGTGACCGGCTTCACCGTACCGGGAGATCCGAAGAGTTTTCACCGCCCTTGCGGTGCGACACATCCACCCACCAGGTGCCTTCATTAGATGAAGCCGCCGTGTCCGCATCACCGGGGCAGGACACCGTCCGCGGATCGGGCCACGGCCAGTCACGCGTTGGCAGCCATCGCTAGTGGCGCCACCAGGAGCTGCTTCTATGGGACCAGTTGGCACAGCAGCGGGGCCGCTACCGGGCAGCAACGAACTCGGCGGGATGGCCGATGCCGCAGTCATCCCGGCCCTGGTTGTACCCGTCATCGCGCTCCTAGGTCGTGTTTCGTAGGGCGGCGTTGTTGGGGCGTGGCGGTGGTCGCTAATTGAAGAGGTCTCCGGTAGTTGGTTCAGCGACCAAGCTAGAACTTCA